>CAJXVA010000055.1 GCA_913061055.1 uncultured Pseudomonadota bacterium | reverse complement strand
ATGTAGAGAGGTCTCGTGGGCTCGGAGATGTGTATAAGAGACCGCACCAGGTCGGCCTCGCGACCCTCGGCGGCTTCGAGTGCGTCACGGTGGGTTGCGTTGCCCTCCATGACGAGGACATCGAGTTCCTCCTCGGCGATGCCCAGCGCGCGGGGATCGGCATCGAGCAACACGACGTTGGCATCGCTGGACAGGGAACGCGCGAGGTGGCGTCCGACTTCGCCGGCACCGAGGATCAACACTCTCATGGGTGATGCGACTCCGAGGGGCTAGGCCCTGTTGGGGTGGTGGGCTCCGGCGTGGGCTCCGGCTGTGCGTGGTTTTCGACCTGAATCTCGCCGACGTCGGCCAGGTAGCGGCGCAGCGCTCGCATGGCGAGCACGTCCGAGATGACCAGACCGCCGAGGATGATCGTGCCCACGGTGGGGCTGAGATCGGGGAACCGTTGGGTGAACGCAACCGCGATGGCAGCCGCCAAGACGCCCTGGCCGAGCATGCCGCGACCGAGGCCGACACCCAGGGAGCCCTCGTTGACGAACGTTGTGACCGCGAGCCGGGTGAAGATACGCCGCAGCAGCACCCGGGCGATGGCGTAGACGGGAACGACCAGCCAAACCGCAGCCGAGGACGCCGGGACCCACGTCGCGCCGGCCAGCAGCAGGATCAGCACCGTTGTGGGGAAGCGGATCGGCTCAAGGGCTCGATGGAGCCGGGGCGCATGTTGGGAGGTGTACGCGACCGTGAGCCCGGCGATCACGTTGACGAACAGCGGCGAGACGCCAAGGCCTGCCCCGACGCCCGCGGCGAAGACCACAACGCCGAGCGTGGCCACGAGCATCCGCATCGGGTCGTCCTCACGGCCGATGAACACGCTGAAGAGGAGCCCGGTCAACACGCCCGCGGCGATCGTGATGACGGACCATTCGGTGAGCTTGAGACCAAGCCCTGCGGAGGCCTCGGCAGCGCGGTGTCCGGCCATGGCCATGCCGAACGCGAACGCGGCGACGAGCTGGGCCGAGCTGGCCATCGTCCGAAGCAGCCGCGTGCGCTTGGGCGAAACCTTGAAGCGGTCGATCGCGACGTCCATGAGGGAGGCGGAACACGCCGCCGCCGCTGCGCCGATTGTCACGCCGCCCCAAAGAGCCCCCGGCGAGAGCCAGAACGAGATCAACCGATCGCCGCTGACCTGGACCGGTTCGGCGATGAGTGGCTCGAGCTCGAGGAGTCCAGGATCGAGGACCTGCAGGACGCCCGTGAGCAGGAGTCCGACCGAGACCACGACGCCTGCAGCCGCCGCCAAGCCGGCGAGCGTGAACTCCGTGCCACCACGGCCCCGCTTCGCACCCAGGCCAACGAGGAAGCCGATGACTCCGAGCACTGTGGACACGAACAGGTCCAATGCGGCCAGGGTCTCTTCGTTCAGCGGCCCGATCGGCGACATCGGCCCCAAGGCGATGCCCAGCGCCAAGTACTCCATGCCCGAGAACCGCAGGAGTCTTGCCGCGAATCGGTCGATGAGACGCCCCGCGACGAACGCGAAGACGACCACCCCGACGAAGAGGACGGTGGTGCTCATGAAGAGGTCGGCGTGATGCCATCATGAAGGCGGGCGCGAGTCACGATTCGTCACTTTCTTCGGAGGCTCGGTGCGCATGCGTACCGTCAAAAACGGCCCGCCGAGAGTGGGCACGGTGCACCATGAGCTTCATTCTGTCGATTCTCCTCGTTGGACTGCTGAGCGCCTTTGCAGGGGTCATCTTCGACCCGCGGAAGCATGCGCGCGTAGGCCGCTAGTTTGGCTCGCGGTTCCAGAAGGCGGCGGTTGGGGACCCGCCATCCTTCCCATTGCACATCCCATCGGGAGGCTTCGCTGCTGTGCTCCACATCGCCCGAGAGCCCGCAAGGGACTCAGGACCGGCGGGACCCGACGAACGACCCAGGGTGGGCAGCATCGGTGCCGCATTCCACGCGGCACGACGCTGAGCCGGCGAGTTCAGTTCGGGGTCGGCGCGGGCTGATCTTGCGGCGGGTCCTCGCCGCACCCGGGAGCAGGTTCAGCTCGACTGCCAGTGGGCGCCGACATGTGGATCGATGACGAAGGTGCAAGCGTTGGCGCCCCTTCGCAGACACTCGCTCTGCGAGATCAGAGCCGGAGAACCGACGCACTTGAGCGCCTCGGCGACGATGCCTTCCTCCATCATGCAGTGATGCGGAGTCGTCTTGCGGAGCCGTGCTTGGTTGTCTTCAAAGCTCAGAACCTCCCAGCCGCCGATCTCCTCTCCGCGGTTCGCGTGGTGGTACATCGCGTTGACTCCGTGCACGACGTCGCGGCCCGACTTCATGTGCTCCTGCACAATCGCCGCGTGCGACTGGTTGAACAGGACGCGTCCAAGCTTGAGCAGACCGAAGGGTCCAATCCGCTCGTCGATGATGTCCATCATCTCCAGCAACCAGTCGATCGGATACCAACCATCGTCTTGCACCTGCGCGAGGCGGCTCGACGAGGGCTCTCCCAGCAGGCGGGAGACTTGGGCCGGATTGCTTGCGATGGCGCCGAGCGAACGCTGCACTGAAAGCAGATCTGAGCCGAGCGTCTCGTGTCTCACACCACGGTATCCGGATGGCGTTCGAGAGATGGGACGGCTCGGCATTGGGCTCACAAGCCTCGGTGAGTGACATCGACCCGGGCCGCCCAGACTTGAGTTCCGAACACTTGGGAGGTCCCTGGGCGCAGGGGCGGAATCGGGCGCAGCGCTGACCGACGGTTCACCATCCGTCCTGGTGGCACTCCAATCTGCGCCACTCGTCCTCGGCGACGACCCGCCAGCTCGTACGCGGTACGTTGTTTTTCTTGCGCCTAACCGGTCGCGGCGCACATCCGCCAATGGTCGCCGGAGGGGCAGTTATGCTGGCCACAGCCGTGCCGTCCTCGAGCCCGACCGCGTCTGTGCGAGCGTTGCGACCTTTGTCGCTGGGGCTGGGTGCCCGTGGTGTGTCGCTCGCTCCAGCGCTTGCCCGTGCGGGCATCGACGCGGCGACAATGGAGGACCCTGACGCTCGGATCCCTGCAGAGCTCATGCACGGATTGTGGCGGGAGGCCGAGGAACTCAGCGGCGAGTCGACGTTCGGGATCACCACGGCAGGCTTCATCAAGCCTGGCTCGTTCGATGTCCTGGACTACATGTGTCGCAACAGCGCCACTGTGGGCGAAGGGCTTCAGTTGTACTGCCGGTACACGCCGCTTCTACACGACCAGATCTCCGCCACCGTGGAGGTCGGGGAGGACACTGCGATCCTCCGGCACGTACTCGTTGACGGAGGCGTGCTACCCCGCCAGTACGCCGAGTTCATCATTGCTAGCTTGCTGGTGATCGTCCGGCAGGCGAGCGGCTACGACGTCCAGCCGGTGTCGGTTCAGTTCGCCCACGACGAGCCGGACGACACTGCCCCTCACGCCGCTCTGTTCAGGTGTCCGATCTCGTTCCGCGCGAATCGCAACGGATTCGAGTTGCGGAAGGAGGACTTTGAGCGACCGCTTGTGGCCGCTCAGCCGGGATTGCTGCAGGTTCTGGAGCGCCAGGCGGAACGCCTCCTGGAGAAGTCCCCCCGAGCGGAGCCGAGCTTCGTCGGCCGGGTACGCGCCGCGATCGTCAAAGATCTGCGCTCGGGTGGAACGACAGCAGCCAGGGTCGCGCGGACACTGGGGTTTGGCGAACGAACCCTGCGTCGGCGCTTGGACGAAGAAGGGTCGAGCTATCACGAGGTGCTCTCGCAGCTTCGCATGGAGCTGGCGACCCGCTACCTCGAGGACGAGCGCCTCGCGATCGACGAGGTCGCGTTTCTGCTCGGCTATTCGGATCGCACGGCGTTCAACCGCGCATTTCGGCAGTGGACGGACCGAACCCCAGCGCAGTTCCGCCGGGAACGTAGCGCTGCGTCGGCCCCCTAGGATGCGGCGTGCCGCTGGTCCTCGATGGGGGCTCGCGTATTCGGTTCGCTGAGGCAATCGATGGCCGTATCGACCTGCTCGGCGCAGCGGTGAATGAGTGACCCCAACTCGGCGCGCTCGGTTTGTTTGACCTTGGGCGCCACCTTCTCGACCATTTCGTGGAGCAGCGCGACCGCCTGTTGGAGCTTGTGCCCGGCCTTGCGCTGGCGAGCGCTCCGCCGACTCATCGATGTCCGTAGTTGTTGGATTTGGGAGACGTACTCGGAGGAACGGGTGCGCTCTCGTTCGAGCTGGATCGTTGCGGCTGCAAGCGCCGCCGTCTGATGCAACTGCTCGACCACAGCGGGTTCGATCGGACCCACTTGGGATACGTCCGCTTGCAGGAACCCGACGACGGCGCCGTCGACTCGCAGCGGGACGATCGCGACCGACCGCGTTTCATCATCACTGAGCGTGTCCGAAATCGTCGCGAGACGTTGATCTTTCGCGACGTCGGCCACGATGATCTCGGGCTCCGCCTCGAGGAGGGCTGCGAAGTCGATTGCGTCTTGGCCCACTGCGCGGTGTCCCTCCAACGAGCGGGCAACGGAGGGGTGACTGCAGACGAGGACGCGGATCGCCGGCCCCAGAAGTGCGCCGCAGCTGACCCGAACGTTGGGGTGCCGCCACCGGAGCTCGTCCAGCGCCAGACCCAAGATTCCCGTGACGGCCAAGTCGGAGCCGCGGGCTGCGATGGTGACTTCTGATTCGCCCACGATATGCAGGCTAAGATGCTGGGCCCTTCAAACAAGTGGCAAGACCGGTCGATCGGAAGACATCTCCGGTCAGAGCGTTTGTCGCCACCGGAGCCGTGTCCGCGCTTCACCAGCTCCGCCTCTTTACGGAACATTGACACGACGTGGTGGAACTACGTTCCGCGGCTGCTAGGCCCGTGGTGTCACGGGTGGGGCGGTGAGGCCGTTCGAAATCGCGTCGCGCGACTGTGCGCGTTCGGTGTTCGCGCCAGCTCCGAGTCTGGAACTCACTTGCCCGCGAGCAAGAGTCCAGCCTCGGTCAGCGTTTGAAAGTACGCCACCATGAATTCGCGATGCGGGATCTTGGACGTCATTTCGGCCGGCATCACGGACTCGGGCACAGCACCCGTCGCCAATTCCCACTGCCAGTGGTTGCCTTCTGCGACGGGGCCCACGACCTCCATGTCAGCGATGGCGCCGCCAAGGCGCTGGTTCTCCAGCCTCACCTGCATATCGTTGTACGGCACCGACTCGCCGGCTCTCTCGAGCAGACTGAAGAAGAGCCGGTTGCTCAGGGGCAGGTTTTCGGTCGGGTCGGAGATGACCGACCGGAACGAGTAGTACAGCGTGTCGTTCGGTAAAGCGTCCGCCCGCTCCCGCCAGAACCGCGCTGCCACTTCCGTCGAAAGTGACTGCACCCCAGGCGTGTGGGCGCCGAAGAAAGCTTGCACGGTCGGTGCGGCTGCGATGCTGTCCTCCGCTGCGATGAACTCTGCGAGCGCTTCGACGGGTAGGCCCATTGCAAAGGCGATCGTCTCCATCAGCAGGTCGTTCGGAAGCGGTGACCTCTGGTCCGCCCACTCGCACGCAGGACGAGCGAACTCCGCCACGGACTCGCAGAACGTTCCGTCGAGTTCGGTGATGATGCCGCCCAGCGTATCGGCGACCTCCGAACCGTGAGCCGCGGAGTTCATGACCAGCACCGAGGATGCGAGGTCTGCGACGTGAGGGACATCGACGAGGGTCGTGAGCGCGTTGGTCGAACCCTGGCTGTACCCGACCAAGTGAACGGGAACGCTGCCGAGTTCTTCGGTCGCGAGCTCGAACGCGATGCGACCCTGCTGCGCATTGACGGACGGCTCGACGAAACTGCCGGTGTCGACCGTGTACGCTCGTACGCACGGCAGAGCGTCTTCGACTGCCCGCCCTTGCTCAGTGAACTCATCGCGGTTGCCCAGGCGCACGACGCCCGGGAAGAAGAGGATCGCCGCTTCGACCGGCCCATCGCAGCCAGGCGTCGAAGGGGCCAACGGTCGGTGCGCCATCTCGAAGGACTCAGGGTCGTACGCCGGGAACAGCTCCGACATCACCCCGTCCACGAACTCGGGCGCCGAAGGATCCGCTTCGAGTGACAGGGCCACGTTCCACACCAGCAGTGCCGCCGTGCGCTCGCGGATCCAATACTGCACCGCCTTGTCGCCGACCACACGTGCGCGCGGTCCTGCCTCCACGCTCGAACGAACGGCAGCGCGAGCGAGTTCGTCGTCCCCATCGCGTAGCGCGGCGCAAAGCTCGTCCGTGCGTGAGGCGGGGCAGACGGAATCGAGGTCCGCGATCTCTGCCGCGGTCTCGAGGGGCACGATGTCGCACAGCCCGAGCCAACGCGTTCCCGCCGAGCACCAGAACGCGTCCGTCTTGCCGTCGGCGCCGTCGAGGGCGTCGCAACCCACATCGACGACATGTTCTGCGGAGTCGCTGAGCGACCCGACACAGCCTTCGACCGGCGCGTCGGGAGCGACGCCACCGCAGTGCTCGATCACCTCGGCAGCTTGCTGACAAATGTCCCCAGGAGCCTGGGAGGTGTCGGTCGTACAAGCGGCGAACCCGAGGAACGCGAAAGCGACGAAGCAAGGGCGGACGACAGGTGCGACGGGTCGGGCCATGGGGTCCTGGTGACTCCCAGTTTAGCCCAGCGCTCGGACCGGGCGGGCCTACGGCGGCATGACGTTGAGCACGGCAAAAGACGACAGGGCTGTCGCGTTCTGCACGCCTGCGGACATCGTGCGAGCCTCGTCGGCGCGTGGGCTCAGCTCAGGGCCGCAATGAGATCGGCGAGTTCCTCGCTGGACTCCACATCCTGGTCGCCGGGCTCCGCAGCACGGTCGACGAGACGGATGTGGCCGCGGTGAAGCAAGGCTGCGATCGCTGACAACGTCCGGAAACGTCCGAGCAAGGCGAGCTCCACGATGCTCTGCACATCGATGACTCCGTCACAGAAGGCGAACACGTAGCGGGCGTCGAGCCACTGCGCCCTCGCAGCGGCGTCGGGATGGTCTTCGAAGTCGCCGCTGGGGACGACGTTCATCTTGGGCGCTCGTTGTGGGTCCGCGGGGGGGGTCGACACCGGGGTGACGACGGCGGTGAGCGGGCCCAATCTCGACTCGAGTTCCGCGCCTTCATCTTCTCGGCGGGCCAGCTCCATGAGCACGAAGCCGATGTCCTGAGCATGGTCAGGGGCGAGCCGTTCGTGTAACCACTGCACCTCGGCTTCGAGCAGGAGGAGCGAGCCTCCGGGCTCGTCGCACACGGTCAGCGCCTCCAACACGACTTCCTGCAGGAAGGCTCGGTCCGGACGCAGGGACCGGACAACCTCGGCGTCGTCGTCGAGTTCCAAGCCACGCGCGTCCGCGTAGCGCCGGTGAAGCTCGCCGACCCAGCCTCCCATCGACTGATGCGGCAGCGAGCCCACGGCGCCGATGAGTCGACCCGCGTCCAGCTCCACCGCCAGGGAGTGCTCACCATCGGGGCTGCCCACCAGCAGGATGCCCGTCGGCCGTACCGAGGTGAGCATGCCCAGGAGCGTCGGGAGCCCCGTCGTCGCTCCGACGCGAGCGATCAACGCGCCGACTGCTTCGGGGTTCGCGACGACGGCGATCGGCTCCGGGCCCAGGCAGAGCAGCCGTCCTTCGGGTCCGGCGAGCGTGGCAGCGCTGCAACCGACGACCTGTTCGAGGGCTGCCATGACCCCTACTGTGTCGTCCGACCGGCACCGCAGATTGAGACCCTGATCGGGACGCCTCCCAGCGAGTGCGCAGCCCGAACTTGGAAGGGAGCTTGGCTGCCGCAGCGGGGGAAACCGAGAGGTTTCCCCCACAGAGTAGTGAGAGTGCATCGCACAAGCTCAGCGAGGGCGCAGCCCGAACTTGGAAGGGGCCGCGAAGGGAGCTTGGCTCCCGCAGCGGGGGAAACCGAGAGGTTTCCCCCACAGACTAGTTCTCTGGAGCGCCCGCGTCGATCCACTCGACCAGCATGATGCGCTCGGCTTCCGTGGGAAGCGTCGCCCCGATGGGGAACTGCTCGGCCGGAGGCTCACCCTCACAGCCGCTCGGAGGGTCGCTCGCCGGTCCGGTGCCACAGCGGATGGGGGTGAGCTCGGTCATGACACCGGCCAAGGTCGAGTAGTCGCGGCCTTGTTCGTCACCTGCGCCGTGACACTCCCAGCAGTACGACTCGAAGAACCCCATGCCGAAGTTGTCCCACGTGGGGCCGGCAGCTGCGGTCGTGCTGGAGTCGGAGTCGGAGCCGCCGTCGGTGCCGCCGGTCGACGACGAGGTCTCCGCAGCGCCGGTGGTCCCGCTCGTTTCCGACGCGCCGCCCGAGGAGGAGCTGGTGGCTTCCGCGGTGGTGCTCGTGGATCCCGTCGCGGGGTCACCCGTGCTGCTTTCGTCCGACGTGGTGCCTTGCGCGGGCTCGCCCTCGTCGTCGCCACATCCCGCTACGAGTGCCAGAACCAATCCAAGTGAGCCGCACAGACGCATGGTCATCGGATGCTTCAAAACACCCGAGCCGTCTGCGTGTCAACTCGGCCGGCTATAGATCCTCGCCGCAGTCGCCACAGAGCCACGCACGGGCAGCCTCCGCGTCCTCGCTCAGACCGATGAAGGCGCTGTCCCCTGCTGACATGGAGGCGTTGCAGCGGCTGCACCGCGCATCCTTGCCAAGGACGACAGCGTTCCAGGCGTAGACGTGTTCGAGCGAAGCCTGCTCCTGTGGTGCCTCGAGGCCGCCTTCGAGCACGGGGTCCACGTCCGGGTCGGCCAGACCGAACGCGTCCTCGAGGACGCCCCGCACGAGGTTCGACACGGACATCCGTCGCCGGCGGGCTTCCTCGCGGATGGCGTTGTCGAGGCGGCGATCGACACGGGTCTGAACCAGCCGGTCCTTGCGGAGTTCTTTGGAGCGGAGTTTCTCCGCTTTGCGCATCTTGCGAAGGTCCGAAGACATCAGGGGCTCCCGGCCGGACTATGCCACGTCACGACGGAAAAACGATTAACATCGTTGACATTGTATTTGATTGTATTACAAACGGCTCATGACGACGAAAACGGCCGACTACAAGGCTTTCGGCGCGGAAATCAACGACCTCCGACGTCAGGTAGAGGCGCAGATTGGATCCGAAGATGTCATACACCTCAAACGAATGTGCGCGTTATCGCGCGGACTAGAGATCACGGGGCGGTTGTTGATCCACTTCAGTCCGGACCCGGTGAGCTTCTCGCTGGGCGTGTTGAGCCTGGCCGCGCACAAGCAGCTTCATGGCTCGGAGATCGGGCACGCGGTGCTACATGGCGCCTACGACAAGCTCCCCGGGGCCGAGGCGTTTGGGAGCAAGAACTACTGGTGGGAGTCGCCGATCGACGAGGAGAGCTGGCGGCAGGGTCACAACGTTGCCCATCACCAGTACACCAACGTCGTGGGCAAGGACCCGGACTGTAAGTACGGGACGATTCGGCTCAACGAGAACGTCC
This sequence comes from uncultured Pseudomonadota bacterium, assembly GCA_913061055.1. Classification (GTDB taxonomy): domain Bacteria; phylum Myxococcota_A; class Polyangia; order Nannocystales; family Nannocystaceae; genus CAJXVA01. Next base: position 21,651 of record CAJXVA010000055.1, on the reverse strand, counting down.
CGTGGGAGTCCGCCAACGCGCACCAACATCTGCAGCCGCTGCTGATCTGGCCCTCGTTCTCCTTCAACATGGCCGCACACTTCAGCGGCCTCATCGACTTCTACCTACGCAAGCCCGCGGACTACGACGTCCTCCCCGATCGGAAGCCGGCAACGGTGATCCAAGCGCACCGCAAGTGGCTGAGGAAAGTCGTGCCGTACTACGGCAGGGAGTACGGGTTGTTCCCGCTGCTCGCCGGCCCGATGTTTTGGAAAGTCGCGCTTGGCAACTGGATGGCCGAGGTGCTTCGTAGCGTCTACACCGCGGCCACGATCTTCACCGGACACGTCGGAGATGAAACCGCCTCGTATCCCGAGGGCACCCGCGCGTCGAGTCGCGGCGAGTGGTACGCGATGCAGGTTCGTTCGGCGAACAACTTCGAAGTGCCCCCGTGGATGTCGGTGCTCTGCGGCGGGCTCGACTACCAGATCGAGCACCACCTGTTCCCGAAGTGGCCGCCCGACCGCCTTCGTCAGGCCGCCCCGCGAGTCCGCGAGATCTGCGAACGCCATGGCATCGCCTACCGCACCGCGGGGTGGGGGACGATGCTGGGTCGGGTGTTCCGGCAGCTGCGGACGCTCGGCAAACGACCTGCGATCGCTGGATGACACAGCGGGGGGCCGTCCAAGTTGCGCAACCGTTGCCCACCGTGGGCAAGGCGAGCCTGCGCAGGGGGGCTATCTCGGCGGAATCGTGAGCGGCACGCCGAGTGCATTGCACGACCCCATGCACAAGACCGGACTTCTCCTGTTGCTCGCGCTCACTGCATGCGACGTGCTTGGGCCCAAGGTCATCCACGACAAGTTCGTTTGCAGCGGCGGGGACTCCGGGATGGGGAGTTTCCAGCTGGAGCTGACCGAGGCCCAGGCAGCCCAGTTCGGTGAGGCGTTCGCGGCGTCGGGCAATTGCGATGCGACGATCGAGAAGAGCATCTTCACCTCGCCAGGGGTGGCGCTACGTGCAGGCGGCAACACCAAGTTGATCTTCGAAGGTGGCCGAATCGAGGGCAACCCAGCCGTCGATGCATCGGGGAACGCGACGATCGAGTTCCGCGGCACCGAGGTGAAGGGCGAGATCAAGATTTCGGGGAACGCAAAGGTGATCGGGCTCAAGGAGCCGGGGTAGGGCGCGATAGCGCTCCCTCTCGGACGGAAGCCGACCACCGATGAGGCATCGAGGCGTCTGGTGCGTTCTCCCGGTGATGCGCCTTCACCACTTGCTGGCCCTGTTTGTGCTCGGAGTCTCTGGCCTGTGGTCGAGCCCGGCCTCCGCGGGTGAGAAGCTGTTTCAGCTCGACCTCCCGAACCAGTTGCACGTCTTCGTGGCCAACGGTGAGATCTGGGACTACAAGAAGAGCGACAACCCGGACCTCTTTCTGTTTGACGATCCCGTCGATTTCAGCGGCAGGCTCACAGTTTTCTGCCCGGACATCGACGAGAAGGTCACGAAGATCCGGTTCACCGGTCCCAACGGGCTGAAAGAAGAGAGCCCCCACAACACTTGGCACGACGCGTCGATGGCCGTGTATTGGAAGCCGAAGCTTGAGCAGGTGCTCGCCGGCCAGAATCAGGTGAACTTGCTCATCGAGTGGTGGTGCAAGCCGCTGGTCGGCAAGTCCGACAAGATCTCGGTCAACGCCCCCATCCTGATGACGGTTCACAACAACCCCAGCGACCTGCACGCCCACAGCCACGCGTCGGCCTGGACACACTTCTGCCCCCCTGGCTACGAAGTCAAGGAGCATGGGGTGCAGTATGGATACGGGCAAACCGAGATCACCAGCGGCTCTTTCCAGAGGGAGTGCCGCAAGGTCAATCCCCTCAATGTGAAACCGAAGGCCGGCAGCAAGAACAAGCCGAAGAAGACCCCCGAGGTCGTCGACATGGAGATGTACGCGTGGACGCTGGCCAAAGCGCGCGACACCAAGGCCACGCTGAACGCCGCCGGAATCGACACGGTCTACGACCTCGCCAAGACCGATCTGGCCAACATCACCAGTTTGGTGGGGATCAAGGGCGGTAAGGCCGTGCGGGCCTCGGCCCTCAGGGCGATCGGCAAGTCGAGCATCGTCGACCCGAACTGGATCTTCGACGAGTACTTCCTCATCGATCCCTCCTGGTTCGTCAACCCACGCATCCGTGGGACCAAGGGCGCGCACAAAAAGATCGACGCCGCGCAGAGCAAGCTCATCAAGCTGCAGAAATCGGGCATCTTCACGGTGCGTCAACTCGCGGACGCCTCACCGACGGCGGTCGCGAGTCTGCTTTCGGCGCCGAAGTCCGAGGCGACGGCGATCATCGATGCCGCAAAGATCAAGGCCCTTCACCAGGGGAACGGCCGCGCGTTGAAGATCAAAGCCGACTGGGTGTTGCACCCGATGTGGCTGGTCGACCCGGGGCTCCTGCCCTCGGTCAACGTGGTGCGAAGTCAAGCAGCGCTCAAGGCTGCCGGCCCGACCGTCACCGTCAAGCCGCGGCCGGACTTCGGAAAAGTGCCGCCTTCGACGACACCACCGCCGGGCGCCAAGGTCACCCCCGGCGGCCGCAAGGTGCCCAAGGCCCAGGTCAACCAATCCAACAAGCCCAAGGCCCCGGGCAGTCGCCGCGGCAAGCGAGGCCGAGACAGGCGGCCCACTCCCAAAGCCGCTCGCGGCTCGAGGGGGACCTCCAGCGGAGGCAAGAAGGGACGTGGCTCGAGGGGAACCTCCAGCGGAGACAAAGAAGGACGTGGCTCCCGCGGATCGTCGAGCGACGGGAAGACCGGCGAAGGCTCGCGCGGAACCGGAGGGCGCTAGAAACCTGAAGGTCGCCGCCGAGGGCTGAAGCGCGCGCCGGCCCATTGCACGGGCGTCGGTCGGGTTCGAGCGGCCAACCTCGGTCGATCCGGCGAGCTGCGGTCACGCGCCGGGGATCGCGTACAGCAGAGCCCGGCCGCAGTCCGGGCAGAGCATCGCTCGCAGCGTTCCCTCCTGTTTGATCGCCCTCATGAAGAAGCTTCGTTCCGCATCGGGTGCTGCATACGCGAGCTCGAAGTGCGCAGAGGGGCTGGAACCGGTCGCCGTGTGCGTCGCATCGAGGACCTTGATCGGACGCATCGCTGTGGCGCAGTCGGGGCAGTCTCGTGGCTTCATCCACGCGACGCTACCACCGCAAGAACGCGCAGCCACACAACGGTCGCGGTACGCTGTGACGTCGTGCGAGGCCGAGTCCACTATCACGAAGAGGGGCAGGGGCGAGCGGAGATCCTGATCGATGTGGATGGGATCCTCGGCAACCGTGTCGACCCTCCGTACAGCGCCGTCGACGTGGAACTCGAGGACGGGCGCATCACCCCCCCGACGTGGAACGAGGACCGGCTCGTGTTTGTGTCCGCACCGCGGGATCCGCTGAGGGCCGCGACCTTCGACGACGAGCGGGACGCTTACGAAGCTCAGCTCCGAGCGTTGCTCAGGACCCAGCTCGGAGCGACGGAGGTCGTCGTTTTCGATCACACGCTGCGGGCCGAAGACGGGGGCTTTCGGCCGCCCTCGTACCACGTGCATTGCGACTACAACGCCTGGTCTGCCCGCACCCGACTTCAAGCCCTGCTGGGCCGGGAGACTGCCGCTGGGTGGAGTGAGGGGCATTTCGCTGTCGTCAACGTGTGGCGCCCGCTGGGCGGTCCCGTTGTCCGGGCGCCGATCGGGTTCGTACGGCCTTGCTCCGTCGACCCCTCAGACTGGCTCGATGTCGACATCGTATTCCCCGACCGTCGCGGTCAGGTTCGCGGCCTCCGCCACGACCCGGCCCACCGCTGGGTCTATCTGCCGCGAATGGACTTGGACGAAGCTGCTGTGTTCGCGACCTACGTCAGCGAAGGGATCGATGGCATCGCCCATGCGGCTGTGGAGCTCGACTCCATCCCCGCCAACGCGCCGCCTCGCCACAGCATCGAGTCCCGAGCGTTTGTCCGCTGGGGGACTCGATGACCGTGCGGGCGCGGATTGACCTCGCCGCCGCTCTCGGCGACTGAGCGCTGGCGAATGCCGCGAGGGATTCGGCCCCCTGGCGCGTTGGGAGGTTCGAGTGAGTCGAATGACACCACTACCGGGCCTTCATCCGGACAAACTTCGGCGCGGCCCAGCCGAGTTCGCGACGTCGCCGAAGACCGCTCCGGCTGCTCGTGCAGCGATCGACGCGCTGTGGCGAGCGGGTGCGGGGTCGCTGTTCACGGTGCCGGGGGGTTCCGTCGCCAGCCTCTTGCACGAGGCGCTCCAGCACCCGCACCTTCAAACTGTCGTCACCAAGAGCGAGAACGGCGCCACGTTTGCAGCCGCCGGATACGCGCGCGCGACCGGTCGGCCTGCAGCCGCCATGGTCACCTCGGGCCCGGGTGTTCTCAACGGCCTGATGGGGCTGGCGTCCGCACACACCGACGGCATCCCACTCGTCTTGTTGGTCGGAGAGGTTGCGAGGGCGCACCACGGGCACGGTGCGATTCAAGATGGGTCGAGCGCTGGGCTGCGGATCGACGCCGTGCTCCGCCCGCTCTGCAAGCGTGTCGTGGTTGTGAGCAACGCCGACGCTCTGACCGCGGCGGTCGTGGATGCGCTCGAGCATGCGATGGCAACACCACGAGGCCCGGTCGCGATCCTTGTGCCCCGCGATCTCGCGTCCAAACCGGTGACTGCCGCGGTCACGGTGGTTCCGCAACGTGTCCAGCCCCGTTTGGAGTGTGACCTCTCGGGCCTGGCTGCGCGCTGTCAGGAGGCCGAGCGAATCTTGCTGCTGGCGGGCTCGGGATGCCGCTGGGGATCCGCGCCCGCGCGGCTGGCTCTGCTCTCGGAGCGTCTGGGCGCACCGGTTGCGACCACGCCCGCAGCCAAGGGAGTCTTCCCCGAATCGCACCCGCGTTCGCTGGGTGCCTGGGGCATGGGAGGCGATGGGCGTGCCTCGGCCCACATTCGCGCGGGTCTGGACGTTCTGGTCGTGTTGGGGAGTGGCCTGGGCGACCTGGCGAGCGATGGCTTCTCGGATGTCCTTCACGCACCGACCTTCGTTCAGGTAGACGCGAGGCTGAGCCGTATTGGACGGCACTATGCGGTGACCCATGCGTTCGGCGTGCCGGCCGCGGTGTTTCTGGACGCGTTGCTCGTCGCGCTTGGGGACGGGCCACCTGGGATCGCACCGCGTGCGCCGGTCAGCCCGGCGTGCGAAGCCGACGAGGCGTCGTCCGAATCTCGACCGCTGACCTGCGCGGACGCCTTGCGCACAGCGCAGCGGCTGCAACAGCCCGGGACCCGGTGGCTCATCGACAGCGGTCAACACTACTTCCATGCCGTCGAGCACTTGCGCGTCGATGCGCCCGAGCGATTCGTGGCGATGACCGGGCTCGGTGCGATGGGGTCCTCCTTGGGCGCAGCCATCGGCACCTCGTGTGCCCAGCCCGCGGCGCCCGTGCATGTGGTCTGCGGTGACGGTGCTTTCGCGATGATGGGCTCCGAGATCTCGACCGCTTCGAGGTTGGGTCTCGCGCCGACCGTTCTGGTGATGAACGACGGTGCGCTGGGCATGGTGCAGCTCGGAATGCAGTCCGCGTTCGGTACCGATGCGGCGTTTCCGACCGGGCCGCTGGATGTGGTCGCGGTCGCCCAAGGGTTTGGAGCGCACGCGAGCCGAGTCTCGAGCATCGATGAACTCACGCAGGCGCTGCGTTCGTCGCCCGGCGACCGGCCCCACGTGATCGACCTTCAGATCGCCCCCTACGAGAGTCCCCAACCGAATGCACGGACGCGGGCGCTCGTGTCGGAGTTTCAGTCATGAACAACGCTTCTCAATGCCACGCGGGCCTTCGATCGGTCGGCGTCTGTCTCCCCCCTGCGATCCGCGAAAACGACTGGTGGCCGCTGGAAACGGTCCGCCGCTGGGCGGATCGAGCGATCCCGATCGACACCGAACAAGCGCAGCAGGGCGGGGACCTCGACGCCTACGCGCGGGCACTGATGGAGGCACGCAACGACCCCTTCGGTGGTTCCGTCCGCCGTCACATCCTGGACGCTGACCTTGCCGCCTCAGACATCGAGGTGCGGGCGTGTCGCGACGCGCTGACGCGGGCCAACCTCACCCCCGGCGACGTCGACCTGCTCGTCGGCTCCTCGGGCGTCCCCGATTATCTCACCGTGCCCAACGTCGCGACCGTTCACGAGCAGTTGGGCTTGCGGCGCCGGTGCCCGTCGTTGTCGGTCGACGCTGCCTGCAACGGATTCGCGATGTCGCTGGAGGTCGCGCGCAACCGGATCACGACGGGGCAGTCGCGGTGTGCGCTGTTGTTCCAGTCGTCGATCATGTCGCGCATCATGCCGCCGGATGCTCCGTACACCCCGTGGTTCGGCGACGGTGCAACCGCGGTCGTCGTGACCGAGGGTTCACCACAGACCTCGATCGCGGCGATCGAGCATGGGACCGATGGCTCGACGTACCACGCCATGGTCGCTGGCGTTCCTGGAGGGCGCTGGTACGACGAGGGCCGGGTGGTCTGGCACGCCGAACAGACCGACCTGGCTCGCAAGATGTTCCTGGACACGCCAGCTCAGGCAGCGGAGGCGGTGACGGGCGCGTTGGAACGTGCGGGCTGGGGGCGCGAGCAGGTCGCCTTCTTCGCGTGTCATCAACCAACGCCATGGTTCCGCTCGGTCACCCAGGCTCACCTTGGGCTCGACAAAGCCGCTGCGGTCGACACATTTGCGGACGCCGGCAATCTCAGCTCGGTCAATATCCCGCTCGTGCTGGCGAAGGCCGATCGGGCCGGCATGCTTCGAACCGGGGACCGCGTGGTCACCTTCGGCGGTGGCAGTGGCGTCACGTATGCGAGCGTTGCCTTGCAATGGGGTGCGGATCCGCCGACCGCCTAACCACGGCCGGCGATGGTGCAAACACCGATGCTGCGGTCCAACCAGAAGAGCCGAATTGCTAACAAAGAGTCCAAAAGCTACATTTCGCGATGTGCGTGGAACGAGCTTGATGGTGGCCTTGATGACCCTGTCCCTGGGCTGTGGACCCGCTGTTGGGACCGGGGAAGGAGAGGAGGGGAGCTCCGGCGGTCCACCGCCCCAGGGCTCGACGGGCGCCTCGGATTCGATGCCGCCGACCTCGGCCTCCGGCACGGTCTCGGGGTCTCCAACCACGCTCGACACGGCGGACGCGTCGTCGTCCGGATTTTCGGATGAAAGCTCGAGCAGCACCGGCTTTGAGATTGAGCCGCCAGAGTGCGGCTCGATTCTGCTGGAGGGCTTGCCGCATGGACACGTGTATCGCGACGCGGACGGCAGCGATCGAAGCCGGTACGCGGGCGGGTTTGCTCGCCCAGACACACCGCTCGAAGGCGTCGCGCTGCGGCTGCTTGGATCCGACCTCGAGCTCGAGAGCTGTCCCGGGGGCGACTACACATTTGCGGCGCCCGAGGGCTTGTACGTGGTCGCTCCCGAAGCGCACGAAGGGGACTGCAGCCAGCGCAACTGCACGACGCGCTTTCCCGACGCGGTCGAAGAAGGATTCGTCAAGATTGTGACCCTGGGGGACAGTGTCCCGGTTCTCGGAGCGACCGAGACGTTTCCGGCCCGCGTCGCCGAGCTGGTGAGCGCGCTCGTGGACGTGCAGGAGGTCAACCTCGCCGTCTCGGGCACGCAGTCCTCCGATTGGACTCCCGGTGGCACCCGTTTTGAGCAGGTTCGAGACGAACTCACCGACGCCGACGTCGTCCTGGTTTCGCTCGGTGGCAACGACGTGCTGAACTTCGCGTCCACCGCTGACCTGGGCGACTTGGGGGCACTGCTGATGGGCGCGCAAGCGACGGTGGACCAGGTGGCAGCAAACGTTCGAGACATCGCGGCCGAGATCCGGGTCGAGAACCCGGATGCCGATGTGGTGTTCTGCCTGTACCCGGACTACTCACAGGCCATGCAGACCCCGCCCTGGTCCGACCTCGGCTTTCTACCGCCGGGGATCGTCAGCGGTCTGCTTGTGCGGGCCCGAGACAACTTTGCCCCCGAGGACGACATCGTCCTGGTCGACCTCTTCGGGTTGACGCCGGCGCTTCCACTTCCGCTCGACGACTACCTGGACGACGCGCTGCACTTCAACGATGTGGGCCACGACCTCTACGCGCACGAGGTCTTCCGCGCGCTTGGAGGGGTGATCGTGGGCCCATCGCCGCTCGCCACCACGCCCGTGAACCCCGAGGACAACCGCCAAGACTTCGGCTACGTGAACTGATCGGGGGCGGTATCAGCTTCCGTAGCGAGCCTCGAACCCTTCTTCCGCTCGGTGGCGCTCCGCTCGGGCTTCGGCAAGCTGTTTGACTCCGGTCGCCCAAGCTCGAATCTCGGGCGAGTCACTTGTTGCCCAGGCTTTCGCGTTCTCCGCTTGTCCGGCGAAGAACGTAGCGATGCTGTTCACCGCGCGGGGCGTAGAGGCGAAGCGCGCGCGAAGTTCGCGCGCGGGAGCGCTGTCGGCCCCAAACTCCTCGAGCACGAGTCGGGAGGCCGAGTCCAGTTCGTCGGTGTAGGGGCTGGCAAGCGACGCGAGCGCAAGTCCACGCGCGATGTTCCCCCTAATCCAGGCCTGGAGTTCGCCGTCCGGAACGTGCTGAAGCAGGTGGGTCTGCTGGAGAAGCCATCGGAGTCGGATGGCTGAGAGCCGGGACTCGTCAAGGGCCTCGGCGAGTTCACGCCATACCTCGGTTGCAAGACCTGCCCGGCAGAGTTCTTGGAGCGCGCGCTCGAGCCGATAGTTGTTGTGCCCTCCTTCGCGGTCGACGGCTGCCGTTTTGAGGGCTCCTGGGTACCCGTTCTTCACGAGCCAGACCGTCGTGTCTGCCCATGCGAGTTCGGCGTAAGAAGCGAGCCTCGCGCCTGCCAAGTCGATCGCGAGACGCCGAGCAACGTTCGCGATCGAGTCCTGTGCGTTTGACACGACCAAGCGTTGTCGAACCAGGCCAAGCGCAGCGATCTTGGCGTTCTCATCGCGGTTCGAGAGCTCGGCGATGAGTTCGTCGGACACGTCGGCGGGGACCTCGGAGCTTCGTCCCCAGTACCCCAGTCCGGAAATCACGGACGAGTCGAAGTCGTCCTTGGACATCGCATGTAGAAGAAGTCTTGCGCGGCGCGCTGTGCCGGGAAGCATGGGAATGACTCGGGAGACGAGGCTGGTGGCGTTTCGGTCCTCGAGGAGTTCTTCGAGCCATTCGTCAAGTTTTGCTGCCTCAGCGGTCGCTCCCCAACCGACGACGTAGTGCGCAAAGAACTCCTCATGGCGGCGCCCGAGCTCCGTCGGTTGGAGTCGAGCGAACAAGGCTCGCTCTCTGTCTGCCGAGCCCAGGGCGCGTGCGAACGACACGGCTCGGATTGCCTTCTCCGACATGAACCACTCGAGGTGTCCGAAGAAGACCTGTGGATGCAGCACCAACTCCGCGGCGAGACGGATGTCGTCGTCGGCCTCCTTACCCTCGATGTCCTCGCTGTCGATCGGGTCTGTGCCAGGGTGCCAGCGACCGACGCGCGCCAGGACGCGTTCCCAGAGATCCCGAGGGGAGAGCGACTTCCGCAGGTGGTCGAGAGAAGGGCCCAGTTCGGACGCGACGCGAGGATTGTTGGCTCGCTCGTAGCGCTCGACATCGTCGAGTTCCTCGGCGAGTTGGGCGCGTTGTTCCTGGGTCCAAGTCCTGGCTGCGTCGGCGAGTGCGTCGAGCGCCGGAGATTGAAGGCACTGGGTGATACCTCCGCGCAACCGCTTCGCGACGACGCTTCTTGCGGCGGCGGCGACTTCGGTGGCCTCAGACCCAGCGGTCTCGAGCAGAAGCTTCCAACCGTCGTCGAGCGCGGTCGATACCTCACGATTCTTCGGTGGGTCGAAGGGCCCGTCTGCATCGTCCCAGCCTGAGGAGGAGTAGGCCCGCGTTGCTCCCCGGTCGACCGCGCTAGCGAGTCCACCGATGGCTCGCGTTCGCTCCTGGACCGTGCCCGACGTCAGGCGTCTCTGGAGGAGCTCAAATCTCAACTCGAACGGCTGCCGAGTCAGGTGAATCGCGGGAGCAAAAAGTGCGGTCCAGGCCGAGCGTGCTCGATCGGAGTCCTTCGAGAGCTCGAACAGCGACTCCTCAACCGCGGAGAACGCCCCTGTAGAGATCCTCCGGAATGAAAGGTGCTCGAACAGGCCGCTGAGAATCTCGATTGCGCGGGAGTTCATCGTCTCGGCTGCGGCGCGAACGAACGGGCGCAAGGCCCAGGCCGCATGCTCAGGGGCGGCACGCGCGGCATAGCGAATCGATTTGGGCTGCTCTGTCAGCAGGCTGGCCGTCAGGGAGTCCAGGACCTGTTTCGCGAGGTTTTTCTTGGCCTGCGCGGTGGCATGTGTCGAGTCGGCGCGTTCGCTGAGCCGCACGTACTGATCCCGAAGATGCTCGAGGATGTTCTTCGGCGGTAGGGGCGGGCGGCTCCCGCCAAAGAAGTGGTTGAGGACCAGCCGCTCGAGGTTTGCCGGGCTGATGTACGCCCGGTCGTCGGTGACGCGGCGAATGAGACCTCGATCCGTACATTCGGCGACTGCCCTCCGGAGCTCTGGCCACGGGAGCTCCAGCGCCTGCTCGAAAGATGCTCTTGTCCGGGAGTCGAAGGCCTCCCAGTTCTTGTCGTGTGCGAGCACGACCAACAGAATCGCCTTTCCGCGGCGGTCGGCGAGTCCCTTCCATTCAGTCGGCGAGAGCGCATCGTACGGCCCCGCGAGCACCAGCGAGGTCGCGAACCAGGGGTCTGTGTCGACGGTGAGCTTCGAGCCAGGAGCAGCCAGCAGTTGAGGGCTGTCGGCCAATGCACGGGAGAGCCAGAGGGCGAACAGCGGGTAGCCCTCACAAAGGTCGAGGACCGTATTCTGCAGCGCCTCATCGGCATTGGCCGCGCCAGACATCTCGCTGCGTACGACTGCTCGGAGGGATGAGCGGCTAAGCGGTTCGATCAGCCGCGGCTGAGGATCGCCAGAGTTCCCGTCGTCCTTCGGACCGACGATGACGAGTCGTGCATCCGGATGTTTGGCCGCGGCAGTACCGAATGCTCGGGCAAGCGTAGAGGCCCGGTCTGCGATGACCTCGTCTACGACCAGAACGGCGTTTGGAATGGAGTCGAGTCCCCCGTCCTTCAGCCATTTCGTAACCTCCTTGGGTTCAGCTGCGTACCGAACCCGATCTCGGAGACTCGTGTCCTCTGAGGTGGCGAGGGCGTGATGAACGAGTCGCGTCTTTCCGACTCCTGGGGGGCCTGCGAGCCGAAGAACACTCTCTGGCCCGGCGGCAAGGAGTGCCTTGAAATCATCGAGAAGCTGCAGCCGTGCTTCATCGGCCTGAAAGTCCATGCCGCGCCGTTCGCTCTCGAACCCGTGTGTCCATTTCTCCCATCCTTGGAGGAAGGTTGGGGCCGCGGGGCCCAGTAGCTTTTCGAGCCTCGCAGGCAAGGTGAGGGGACGGGAGTTGTAGACGGCCGCCAGGTGGTTGGCGTCGCAGACTCGGACTTTGCCCTTGAGGTCGCAGGGGGCGCTGGTTGCTCGTCGTACGTACCATCCGAGGCGCTTCTCGATCTCCGCCTCGAAGGCTCGGGGGTTTGCCGCTCCGACATTCACGACGATCCAGTAGTGAGCGCCGTTCGCCATCGCCGAGATCAGCGACGCGTTGGGAGGCTTCTCTTCCGCGCGTTCCGCCGCGTTTTCGGCAAACTGTCTCTTCTTGGAGTTGTAGACGTTTGCCGGATCCACGTCATGTCGGACGAGTCCTGTCCACGTCTCCTTACCCGTGGACTTCGTCGACTTACAGCTGTACCAAACTGCGCCTTGTGCGTCGGGAATCAGGTTGTGATGAACCTTCCTCATCGCTGGACCCGAGATCTCAACGAGAAGGTCCTGCCCACCATCAGCAAGGTCCTGCGTCGCCCCTCCGATCACCTCTATCGTCCCCGGGGCGAACCTCTCCTCGACTTCGGCGTTGATGAGAAGTCGGGTTAGCTCCTCAAGATTCTGTTTGAGAAAGGACTCAAACGCTGTGGAATCGACGGCCATGCGGACGTGTGCATCTTAGCAGCAACGCCCGGGGCGGGAATCCCCCTACGGCGCCTTGGCGCTGAGCACGTCGTGGTCGTCGAAGCCGGCCATCATCGCGTCGACCATGCCCATGCCCACACGGACGTAGCCGCGGCGGGTGAAGTGGATGTGGTCTTCCTTCGCCATCGGTGGAGTGGCGGTGGCCCACTGGGTCATGCTCATTTCGCCGCCCATGAACGCGCGCAGGTCCCAAAATGCGCACCCCATCTCCAAGGCGATCTCGCGCTGGGCTCGAAGGATGTACGACGTGCTCTCGCGAGGGCCGTACGTCCCATCCTCCCCCTTCTTGGGGAAGTCGCCCGGTCCGACGAGCAGGCAGGCGGCTTGGGGTGCGGCTTCTTTGAGTCGGGTCAGAACGCCGGTGAGGCGCTCGCGGTACGTCGATTCGGAGATGCCGCTGTTGGCCTCGTTGGTGCCGTAGGCCAAGGTGATCAGGTCGGGGTTGCGGCGTCGAACGTTGTCGTACCAGACCTCGGGTGCCCACTTGAGCATGTTGGAAGCCCGGGTGCCGCCGATGCCGAGGGTGTCGACGACCACGCCGGAGGTGTCTCGCTCGACGCTCATGCCGAACAGGCGGACCTCACCGTTGCCGATCGGTTGGACCTCGATGGTGTGCGCGCCTTCGGGGAGATCGATCGCGAAGTACCCGGGCCCAAACGCGGCGCCTCGGGTCGAGACCTTGGCGTGATGCGCCCCGTCGACCAGCACCTTGAAGCTGCCGCCCTTGGGCTGCTCGAGGTAGTGGATCTCGTAGTTGGATCCGACGCTGCCGTCTCGATGGCTCACGCGTCCGAACGCTCTGGACTTGGTCGCGGCCAGGCTGACTCCGATGAGTCCGTAGAACCCATCTTCGCGACCTTTGCGACGCTGCGCATGCTCGGTCTTCCAGTCCTTGAACCCCTCGGTGAGCATCTCGACGTGCCCGTACCAGCGCCACGGTTTGGCGATGTGCACGAACCCGTGGCCGCCGTCTCCGAAGCGTTCGCGAAGGTAGGCGCGCAGGTAGTGGGTGTAGATGTCCGCGTCGGTATGCGAGGCGCCGTACATCAGCACCCGCACCTTGCCGTCGGGGTCGTTGCCGGCCTCGAGCGCGCGCAGTGCAGCGTAGAAAGGCTCGAGCGGTTTGGCGTCGGCGCTGGCGATGGTCAGCGGCTGGTAGATGCCAAGCGCATTGCCGTTGACGTGGCGGGTCGCAACCTCGGAGCCTACGAGTCCAGAGCTCCCCGGCAGGCTGTCGAGGAGCGAGTCATCGAGCACCTCCTCTCCGTCGGCGGGAGTGAGCGCCGTGGCCTGCGGGGAGATCCACGGCACGCTTTGGCCGTCGTTGTCCTCGAACAGCGCGTCCCCCAGCAGCGCTGTCTGGGCGCTGACCCGAGCCTTGCGGGCGTCTTCGCCGAGCCCGGCCACCACGGGGACGGCCGTGTCGCGGGCTTCGGCAGTCACAGGCGTGAGCGCTTGCGCAGGGGCGTCGTCCGCGGTGGCGGGCGGCGTCGAGACGCTGGCGGCCTCGGGTTCTGGCTTGCACCCCCCGCATCCGAGCAGGAGGCCGAGGCTCACTACGCCCCACGTCGCACGCTTGGACACGCGATGGATGCTGCGGGCCCAGGCCGATCGGGTCAAATTCGACGCATCCCGCTCGCGCAATTCGCTCGAAATTGGTCCAGAATGCCCGACATGCCCACTTGGCGCATCGATCGTTTGGCTCACCGCGCGTTGCCGCTGGTGATCGCGCTCGATGCGGAGGATGACGCCGTCGTGTACATCAGCCTGGGCGGCCGGATGCGCAACATCGTCGAGCACGCAATGCGCCACAATGCCGTGCTCCAGCCGGAGCGGCGAGCGACCACTTCGGCTCGGGCTCAGCTCCGCGAATACCTCGATGGACACCGCCAGGACTTCCAGCTTCGGACACGCGCTCTGGGCACCACGTTTCAACGAAAAGCCTGGTCGGCGCTCAGTGACATCCCGTTTGGGGAGACGCGCAGCTACATCGCCCAAGCCAAGTCGATTGGAGTCGATGGCGGCGCGCGAGCGGTGGGCCGCGCCAACGGAGCGAACCCGATCTCGATCGTCGTCCCGTGCCACCGCGTGCTGGGAGCGTCGGGCTCGATGACCGGCTTTGGCGGCGGGGTCGACACCAAGCGGTGGCTGCTCGCGCTGGAGCGAGATGGACACGTTCCATCTTGGACACCCGCGGAACGATCCGCGCGCCGAGCCTCGGTGGCACAACTAGGACTGTTCGCGTGAAGAAGATTCTCGAGTCCCTCGAAGCGACCGGAGCCCTGGCGGTCTTCGCCATGGACGTGGTTCGCGCGATGTTCAGCCGGCCATTCTTCGGAGGGGAGCTGTTCCGAACGATGTGGCTCCTGGTCCAGCGCTGTCTGGTCCCGGTCGGACTCGCGGTCGCCCCGGTGGGGGCGGTCATCTCGCTTCAGGGCCTGGAGTTGTTCCGGATGTTCGGGCTCGACCGCATGCTCAGCTCGCTGCTGGGCACGGCGATCTTCCGTGAGTACAGCCCCGCGCTGGCCTCGGTGATGGTGGCGGCTCAGGCGGGGTCTTCGATTGCTGCACGCATCGGCACCATGCGGGTTCGTGGGCAGATCGACGCGCTCGCGGTGATGTCCGTCGACCCGATGCGCTACGTCGTCGTTCCCGGGGTGATCGCCTGCGCCGTCGTCACGCCCCTGCTCAACGTGCTCACCAACTTCTTGGGCTTGTTCAGCGGCTGGGTCTTCGCGGTGCCGCTGGGCGGTGTCGACCACGGCGCATTCATGGAGCACCTCACCGCTCAGGTGACGCCCGCAGACCTTTGGGTCGGGCTGGGGAAATGCCTGCTGTTCGGGACCTCGGTCGGGCTCATGGCGGGCTTCTTGGGCATGCGCGTCTCCGGCGGTGCCGAGTCGGTCGGCAAGGCCGCCAACGACACGGTGGTCGCGACCATCGTCATGATTCTGGTCGTCGACTACATCGTGTCGTACGTGCTGCTGGGGGTGGGCGTGTGAAGACGTTCTTCGAGTTCCTCGTCTTCGCCCGGTATGCGGTCGCGGCCCAGTTCTCGGGCTTTCCCGACCGCCGTATCCTCGCCCAGCAGCTGTACACGGCCGGCGTCGGGAGCATGGGCCTGCTCACGGTCCTCACGATCTTCGCCGGGCTGAACCTGTCGGTGCAGTCCTACAGCACGTTTCAGCGCTTCGGCGGCCAGGACTTCCTGGGTATGTTCGCCGGCATCGGGGGCGTTCGGGAGCTCTACCCGGTGATGGCGGCCATCATCTGCGGCGCCCGGATCGGCGCCAACCTGGCTGCCGCGCTGGCCAACATGAAGATCAGCGAGCAGGTCGAGGCGCTCGAGGTGATGTCGGTCGATCCGATGCGATACCTCGTGGCGCCGAGGCTGTGGGCTGTCACGTTGGCGCTTCCCTTGCTGTGTGGCTACGCCAACGTGGTTGGCATTACGGGGAGCTACTACGGCGCCGTACATCAGCTCGGCCTCGATGGGGGCACCTTCGTCAGCCAGCTGGAGCAGTTCGTTCACTTCAGCGACTTGCTCGTTGGCGTCGGCAAAGGCCTGATCTTTGGCTGGCTGGTCGCCCTCGTGGCCTGTTTTCACGGGTACCGGGCTGCGAAGAAAGAGGGCGCTGAGGGGGTGGGAATCGCCACCAACCGCGCGATCGTGCACGGCGCCGTGCTCTGCATCGTGCTCAACCTCTTCCTCAGCTGGATCATGTACGGCTGAGCCGGGTTCGCCTGCGTAGGGCTCCGTCGCCCGATCTTTGAGTGCGTTCGCGGGTTCCCAAAGGCGCGAGACCTCACAGCAGGGGGGCAAAAACCGGTTTGTACGCTGTTCTGGGCCGGCTCGTCGGTCGGCGGAGCCAAGTCACCGCAAAACAAGTGACGAAACCGCTGGGGTGGCGTAAGGGTCTGCGGAAGGCGGCTTCATGTCGGCGCAAGGAGGTGCTTCACCTCCAACAGTGCAGCGCCGGGCACGGATTGCCCGCTTCGACGACTGAGGATCTCATCATGAAACGACAAGTTTGGCTCACTACTTTGATCGGTTTGCTGGCAATCGGCTGTGGCGACGACGTCGCTGGCACGTCGGATACCGATACGGATACCGAGGGGACGACCAGCACCTCGACCGATCCCACGCTGCCCACCACGGCCAGCAGCAGCTCCACCACCGACCCGGGCACCGACACGGACCCCGACACCGACACCGATGACCCGACCACGGGCCCCGGTACGGACACCGAGGACGAGACGGACACCGAGGATCCGACGGACACCGAGGACACCACGGACGTGGGGGAGCCCGCCGACTTCATCATCACGATCGAGAACATCTCGGACCAGGGCCCGCTGCCCACCCCGTTCTCCCCGGGTGTGTGGACCGAGCAGGACTCCACCGTCGCGCCGATCTTCACGATCAACACCGCCGCGTCCGAGGGCCTCGTTTCGCTCGCCGAAGACGGCGACCCCGCTACCCTCGCCGCAGCCATCGATGGCATGGACGGCGTGATGCAGTCCGGCGTGTTCGACACCCCTGTCGATGGTGCCGAAGTCGCACCGATCATGCCGGGCGAGAGCTACTCGTTCGAGTTCACCGCGCAGCCTGAGTCCCGCCTCGGCCTCGCGTCCATGATGGTCGCAAGCAACGACGTGTTCTGGGCAACCGGTCCGCAGGGCGTCTCCCTCTTCTTGGGTAACGGCGACCCCGTCGATCGCGACATCACCGACTTCCTCAACATGTACGACGGTGGTTCCGAGGCGAACCAGCCTCCCGGCGGCGGCGCGTACCAGCCTCCCGGCATGCTTGGACCCAACGTCGGCCCGAGCGAAGAGGGCGTCATCAGCATGCGGAACGAGTCGACCCGCGCCATCGTGGGTGCGCGTCGCCTCATGGACGTGGACGTCGAGCTGCTGACCAACAAGGACGGCACGATGTTCCTCGGCTACGAGATCACCCTGGAGAACATCTCGGGTGACTCCGGCGGCACGCTCACGCCGCTCTCGCCCTTCGCATGGGCAACCCACGACGACACCGTGGCGCTGATCACCCCCGGAGCTGCTGCTTCTGACCTTGCGGGTCTCGAAGCCCTCGCCGAGGACGGTGACCCCGCCGCACTCGTGGCGACCTTGGGCGGACTCGCCGGAGTCGCGAGCTCCGGCATCGCTGCACCGGTCGCAGGCGGCCCGATCTTGCCCGGCGGCACGGTGACCTTCACGGTCGTCCCGGACGTCGGCAGCGAGCTCCTGTCGATCGGCAGCATGGTCGTGATGTCCAACGATGCCGTCATCGCGATGCATCCCGAGGGCGTTGCACTCCTTGCTGAGAACGACGACGGCGACCTCGTCCCGCGTAACCCCAGCACCATCGCCAACGACATCCTCGACAGCATCGAGGTCTGGGACGTGGGCACCGAGGCCAACGAGACCCCCGGTGCGGGTGCCAACCAGCCCGCCATCGGCGGCCCCGACACGGGTGAGGTCGATGCGGACGCAACGATTCGCTACTACAACGACCCGACCAACGACCTGGCTGTCCTGACCGACAGCCTCGACGTCGGCGTCACCATCCTTGGGGACACCGTCAGCGTCACCATCGGCAACTTCTCCGACGGCACGGCGTACCAGTACGCCGTCTCGCCGGGCGTCGCAGCGATGACCGCCGAAGGCGTCGCATTGTTCGAGCTGGATGCTGCTGCATCCGCAGGGCTGGAGAGCCTCGCGGAGGACGGAGCCCCGGCCACGCTCATCACGGAACTCGAAGGCGCCACCGCCGGCGAGGTCCTCGAGACCCCGGTCGTCGCGACTGGGGATCTCGACACGTTCACGCTTGACGCCCCCACCGATGCTGCTCCGGTCCTGCACTTCGCAGCGATGCTCGTGCCGACCAACGACACGTTCATTGCGACGGGGCCGGCCGGGGTCAACATCTTCGACGGTGCTGGCGCGCTCCTCACCGAGACCGAGATCGAGGACGCCATCCTGGCCTCGCTTCAGGTCTACGACGCTGGCACCGAGCAGAACCAGGCCGGCGCGACCGGTCGGGACATGGCAGGCCCCGGTCTGCAGGCTGGTCCCAACACGGGCGAGCCTGAGGGCAACGGTCTCGTTCGCATCGTCACCCCCGGTGCCAACGGTGCGCTGAGCAACGAGCCCGTGTGGGAGTACCCGCGGCTCGACCAGCTCATTCGCGTGACGGTCAGCCCCGCTCGCTGATCCTGTCGGCTGCGTGAATGAAGCGGCGGTGCCCTCCGGGGTGCCGTCGTTTTTTCGTGCCCGGCCCCAAGCGTTCGTCACGGCTGCTCGTGCGTGGCGTACGGGTGCAGCCGCCACGGATTTCGCACTGGGGGGCGGTGCGGTCGGGCGTTCTATCGCCGCGATTGGGGCCGCCGACTATCTGGTAGACTGCTGGCATGATGCGGGAGCTTGGGGTGCTGGCGGTGCTCCTCGCCGCGTCGGGTTGTCCCACCGCTACTGTTTTCGAATGCGTCGAGGACGCTGAATGCAGTGTCGGGGGGGAGCCCGGGTTCTGCGACGGTCCGGGGTACTGCAGCTTCTCCGATTCGGCGTGTCCGTCGGGCCGGAGATTCGGCGCGCTCGCTGGGATGGGGCTCGCCGATGAATGCGTGATGGGGGCCTCGACCTCGAGCGGAGTCGACACGGCCACCTCGGGCGACAGTACGACGGGCGAGGTGGCCGCATCGGACGGGCCGGGTTCGACGGTGTCTCCGCAGACCTCGACCTCAAGCGGCACCGCCGGTACGACCGAGGGATCCAGCACGGGGGAAGCGGTGACCGGTTCGTCGTCCGACGCCTCGTCAAGTTCGTCCTCGGGGGGCTCGGATCCCTGCACGGTCTACGACTTCGACGGAGCACAGCCGTTCGAAGAAATCGCGCCACCGTTCTCGGTCGATGTTGCGGTCGTCGGTGGGGTGTTGCGGGCAACGTGGGAGCCGGACGAGCTGGCCGCCGCGGCGCTACGCATCGCGGATCCGGTCAACGTATCCGGCGGCACCCTCGAAGTGGAGTTCGCCGAGTTTCCCCAGGAAGCGGGCACAGTCCTTTCGGCGCGCTGGGAGGATCCAAACGGCGCCATCGTCTCCGCGTTCGTCGACGGGGATGAGTTCTTGGTCTCGTACACCGGCGACACCGGCACCGTCCCGGTGGCCACCGAGGCCCACAGCGAGCGGCCGCTGCTGCGCATCCGCAGCGAGGGAGACCTTATCGTTGTGGCAGCTGGTGACCGCGACGACTTCCAGACACTTGCCACCCTGGACACGGCCGAGATGCCGTTCGACCTCACAGAAGTGGATGTGCGGCTCGTGTTTGACCGCTACCTCTCCAGTGGTGCGGCAACGTCGATCGCGCTCGAGTCGGTGACGAGCTGCTCGATTCCCTAGCAGCCGTCTACTTGGCCCGCCGCGGCCGGTTTGACTCGGCCGCTGAGTGGGGTTGGGTGTGACGACGGTGCGCACTTTGGATGACTCAGCGCAGTTGTTCAGGACGAAACGTTCTGTCTCGGCGTACGTTGTCCGCTCGATGAAGCACGTTCTCGCGCTGGCGTTCGCGCTCGGACTCCCGGCCTGTTCCTCGTCCTCGTCCTCCTCCTCGCCGACGGCCGACGCGAAGGTGCCCGCGCCAGCCTCGGAGTCCACCAAGACGCTGTCGGTCGGGGATGTCGCGCCGGGGTTCTCCCTTCCGGGCCCGGCTGGGGCGGAGGTGTCGTTGGCCTCGCTCACGGCCAGCGGTCCAGCGGTGTTGGTGTTCTATCGCGGTGATTGGTGAAGCCACTGTCGCAAGCAGCTCGGGAAGCTGCAGGAGTCCCTGTCCAAGTTCGCCGCCAACAACGCGAGCGTTGTCGCCGTCGTGAGTGACACCACCGAGACCAACGCTGCGCTCGCGAAGCGGTTGGGGGTCACGTTTCCCATCCTCAGTGACGCGGACCTGAGCACCATCCGGGCGTACGGGGTGGAGCACGTTGGCAAAGACATCGCGCTGCCGGCGACCGTTGTGGTGAACGCTGACGGGACGGTGCGGTGGGTCTACGTGGGCGACCGGCCCGCCGATCGACCGCTGCTGCCCGACGTGCTACGGGTCATCGAAGGAGCGTGAGCCACGTGAGCACGGGTCTGAGCCTCTACCACTTCGACAGCTGCCCCTACTGCGCTCGCGTGCGTCGGGCGCTGCGGGATCTGGAGCTGGACGTGGAGCTCGAGGACATTCACCGCGACCCGTCCGCGCAAGCCGATCTCGTCGCGGCAACGGGCCGGCAGACGGTGCCGGTCCTGCATGTCGCGGATGGTGATGTCTGGATGCCTGAGTCGGGCGACA
Source organism: uncultured Pseudomonadota bacterium (assembly GCA_913061055.1). Taxonomy (GTDB): domain Bacteria; phylum Myxococcota_A; class Polyangia; order Nannocystales; family Nannocystaceae; genus CAJXVA01. The sequence continues at coordinate 1,162 of CAJXVA010000055.1, read as the reverse complement.
TCGTCCGCTTCCTGTACGAGCGCTTCGGGGAGGGCCGCAAGCCACCGTTGTGGGCCAGGGTGAACCCCCAGTGGGTTCTGATCGGCGCGGTCATCTTGTTTGCGATCTTCTTAGCCGTGCGCTGACCACGGGCCGCCGCGAAAGGTTCCCGATCCACCGAGGACCGGGTGGTAGGGCGGTGATCTCGGCTTCTCGATCGCGAGGCGCCGCGAAGCAGTAAGATCGATTCCATGGAAACCCGGTGGGTGTTGTGTGGGCTTGTGTCGCTGGCCGCGTGCGGTGACGACGGAGGACGACCACCCGGCGCTGCGACGCTGGGCGGGCTCACCACGGCGACCGCGACGGCGACCGTTCCGCTTGGCGCCGTCTTCATCGTCACCATCGATGTCAGTTGTTTCGCTCTCGGTCTCCTCAGAGGTCTTGGAAGCGTCAGCGACCTCGGTTGTGGTTTCCTCGTCGCCAGAGCCATCTTCAGGGCGCCGCCGTCCACGTCGTCGCCGGCGCTTTGGAGCATCATCGTCACCCTTCGGCGACTGTGAGCGCTTGGTGTCGTCGGGCGTCGTATCGCCGTCCGTACGTGCGTGTTCGATCTCGTGTTCTGAGGGAAGAAGTTCGGAATCCGCTAACACCAGAACGCGCATGTCGTGACGTTCTTCGATGCTGCGCAAAGTATCGCGCTTCTGATTCAGCAGATATAGCGCGACATCTGTTTGCGCGCGGACTGTGACTTCCTTTGACCGTTTGCGCAGGCCTTCCTCTTCGAGTTCGCGCAGGATCGACATGGTGGTCGATTCCGTGGACCGAACGAAGCCGGCTCCCTGGCAAACCGGGCACAGATGGGCATGGGATTCCATCAGGCTCGGGCGCAATCGCTGGCGTGACAATTCCATCAAACCGAACGGTGAAATTCGTCCTATCTGAATTCGTGCCCGGTCGGTTTTCATCGCCTCCTTGAGGCGCCGCTCAACCGCATGATTGTTGCGTGAGACATCCATATCGATGAAATCGATAACCACCAAGCCGGCCAGATCGCGCAGGCGAAGCTGTCGGGCCACCTCGTCGGCAGCCTCCAAATTGGTCCGATAGGCGGTTTGCTCGACATTGCGTTCGCGCGTTGATCGGCCCGAGTTGACGTCGATCGCGACCAGAGCTTCCGTCGGAT
>CAJXVA010000054.1 GCA_913061055.1 uncultured Pseudomonadota bacterium | reverse complement strand
GATCGCTCGTCGGCAGCGTCAGATGTGTATAAGAGACAGGCCCCGGCACCCTCTCCAGACCCCATCTCGCTACTGTGCGGCCGTGCCCAAGGACCTGATCCTCCGCGAGCGCGTGGCCGGGGTGATGACCCTGACCATGAACAACCCGGACCGTCTCAACGGCTGGACGATGCCGATGCTCGACGAACTGGGACACGCACTCCGCGATGCGACGAACGACGCCGAGACCAAGGTCTTGGTGCTGACCGGGACCGGCCGCTACTACTGCGCCGGTGTGAATCTGGGCGGCTCCCTCAAGCTCGACCACCCAGCCTCCCTGCACCGCTTCATCCGCGAGCGGAACCAGGAGCTGTTCGACCAGTTCATCCGGTTCCCCAAGCCGATTCTGATCGCGGTCAACGGTCCAGCGATCGGCGCCAGCGTCACGTCCGCCTCCCTATGCGACGGCATCATCGCGTCGCAGACCGCCACCTTCTCCACCCCCTTCGCCGCACTCCGGGTCCCCGCCGAGGGATGCTCCACCGAGGTGTTCCCCAAGCTGTTGGGTGACGCTGCCAAGCGCATGCTCGGGGAGGAAGGCTGGAAACCCACGGGCGAAGAAGCCGTCGAGATCGGACTGGCCCAGTGGGTCTGTGCGCCCGAGGAGCTCATGGAGAAGGCCCAAGAGATCGCCGAGGGCTGGATTGCGCAGGGCCACCAGCGAACCTATCCCGCGGGGTTCAGCGCCGCCGACCTCGCCGAGATCAACGCCCGCGAGTCCAAGGTGCTGGCCGGAGCCTTCCTGAGCACGCCGTTCCTGATGGCGCAGTACCGGTTCTTGCGGAGCAAGGGGAAGCTGCAGCCCGCGGCGCTGTTCCTCACCTTGGCGAAGACCCGGCCCCTGTGGAAACGCCTGCTTCCACCCGAAGCCCGCGCCTGAACCGCCTTCGCTGCGACAACGCGCCTCGGGTTCAACCGCGACCGCGGCTGCTACGCTCCCATCGATGCTGGCCACGACTTTGCTGTTCGTCCTCTCGGGGGCACTCGGCGTGCCGCAGCCGGAACCACAGCACGTCATCGGTGGCAGCGTTGCAGACGACTGCGAGTGGCCGAGCACGGTCTTGATGAGTGGCTGCAGCGGCACCCTCGTCCACCCCGAGATCGTGATGTACGCCGCCCACTGTCCCAACAGCGGGAGCATCCGGTTCGGCACCGAGGGAGGCGAGCGCACGGTCTCCACGACGTCGTGCTCAGCGGCCCCCGAGTATCCCGCGACGGGCTTCGACTACGCCTACTGCCGGCTCGCGCAGCCGGTGACCGATGTGCCGATCGTTCCGGTCATGATGGGCTGCGAACGACAGCAACTCGAGGTCGGGACTCGAGCGTGGATGGTCGGGTTCGGCAACACCTCCAATCAGGGAGGAGGGTTCGGGACCAAACGGTGGATCGAAGGCGAGGTCGCGGGCTTTCCCGCCGATGGAAAGCAGATCGGCATCTTCTACGACGACGTGGACACGGGCATCTGCAACGGCGACTCCGGAGGCTCGGCCTTCGCCCAGCTGGACGACGGCACGTGGCGGCTGTTTGGCATCGCCTCGACGGTCCCCGGATCCTGCGGCGGAAGCTCCCAGCACATCCCGGCCTGGGCCGCAGTTGCCTGGATCGAGGAGGACTCCGGCCTGGACATCACGCCGTGCCACGACGCGGACGGCGGCTGGAATCCAGGTTCCGAGTGCGGAGGGTTTCCGACCGCGCCGGGCAGCGACAACGGGCTGAGCTGGGCCAGCGGCTGCGGCCCCGGACCCGTCAGCGAGCTCGGAGCGACCTGTGGGGCGGCATCCGGCGAACCCCAGGACCGCGAGGCGCCCGCGCTCAGCTTCCTGAGCCCGGCACCGGGTCCACACCCCGGTCCGCTGTTCGAGACCGACATCGAACTCGAGGTGAGCGACCCCGGCGGCATTCTCGACGTGCAGCTGTCGTTCGCCGACGAGACGCAAGCGTTCTTCGAAGCGCCGCCCTACGCGATCCCCAACGTGAACTTCCCCGAGGGCACCTGGGAGCTCGTCGCGATCGCCCGCGACTGGTCCGGCAACGTCTCGCAGGCCACCGTCACAATCGAGGTCGGGGAGATCGCCGGCGGCTCTTCAAGCGGCGGCACCGCACAGACGGGTGATGGCTCAGGGTCGTCGGGGTCCGCCAGCGCGAGCGGCGGGACCGGGGGCGACGACTCGGGCGGTCCCGTCGGCTCCAGCGGAGCGAGTCCTTCCCCCTCGGACACCGACTCGGATACCACCGGCCCTGCCTCATCGGGCGGCTCCGCCGATGGCTGCGGTTGCACGAGCGGCCCGGGCCCGGGCTCGTGGCTGTGGCTCACCGTCCTGTGCTTCGCCATCCGGCGACGGACTACTCGCTAGCGTCGGTCGTCTCGAAGTCCGTGGCGCTGTGACGCTCGGCCAACTGCTCGGACTTCTCGCCCCAGACCCGGTTGACCCGGCGGCCACGCTGTACGGCGGGCCGTTTTGCGATCTGGTCGGTCCAGCGCATCACGTTCTCGTACTCATGCACCGCCAGAAACTCGGCGGCATCGTAGACCTTGTTCTTGAGCAGCGCCCCGTACCAGGGCCACACCGAGATGTCCGCGATCGAGTACTCGGACCCGGCAAGGTACTCGTGCTCCCCGAGTCTGCGGTCCAGAACGTCGAGCTGCCGCTTCACCTCCATCGCGAACCGGTCGATCGGGTACTGCATCTTCGACGGCGCATACGCGTAGAAGTGTCCGAAGCCGCCGCCCAGGTACGGGCCGGAGCCCATCTGCCAGAACAGCCAGCTCAGGGCCTCGGTTCGCTCGGCGTGCCCTTTGGGGAGCAGGGCGCCGAACTTCTCCGCCAGGTACAGGAGAATCGCGCCGGACTCGAACACGCGTTGGTGCGGGTCCTCGCTCCGGTCGAGCAGCGCGGGGATCTTGGAGTTGGGGTTGACGTCAACGAAGCCGCTGCTGAACTGCTCGCCCTCTTGAATGTTGATCAGCCACGCGTCGTACTCGGCCTCGCTGTGGCCGGCCTCCAGCAGCTCCTCGAAGATGATGCCGGCCTTGACGCCGTTGGGCGTGGCGAGCGAGTACAGCTGGTACGGATGCTCGCCGACGGGCAGCGCCTTGTCGTGGGTCGGACCGGCGATGGGCCGGTTGATGTTCGCGAACTTTCCACCGCTGCCCTTGTCCCAGGTCCAGACGTTCGGCGGCGTGTAGGTCTCATTCGAATCGGTCATGGTCGTACCAGCGTTCGCGCGATGGATTCGCCGCCGAACGCCGACATGTTACCGACCGGCCGCGAATCTCCGACAGACTCCAACCACAAATCCTGGTCATCGACCGGCTCCGGTCTCGGTGGCGACCGTCACCCCGCGCCGTGCCGGCGTTCCCACACCGACTTCTGGCGCGCGTCGAGCTCCGCGGTGGCCACCGCCTTGCCTTTGACCAGGCACGCCAGCTGGTACTCGCGCAGAAAGTCGCGGAACTCTTCGGTGCCAAAGCGCGGCTTCCTCTCCGCCATCGCCTTCACGTATCCCAGCCACATCCCGAACCCGCCGACCAGGTACGGCGGACGCGTCATGCGGAACGCCGAGCTCGCGGTCATGTAGGCCAAGCCCGTGCCCATGTAGTGCTGCCCAAACCCATGCCGCATGCGGCCGGTGAGCACGCCCTTGTGACTCGACCCCATGGGGCGCAGGTGCACGAAGCGAAGCTCCGGGTCGTCCCAGCTGCAGGCGATCCAGCCCAGCATCCGGCAGGTGTGGCAATCGATGCCGTCCCACATCACCTCGCGCGCGAAGCCGCCGATCTCCTCGAAGCAGATGCGGCGGTAGAACTTGGTCATGCCCACCGACATCTCATCACCGCACTTCTCGCTGATGAGCGGTCCGTATGAGCGTTCGTAGTCGGGGACCGCGGCCGCGAGGTCGTGCTTGGGATGGGCGGCGTTGTGAACCGCCTCGGCGTCGCGCTCGGGGAAGTACGGCTTGCCGCTGCACGTTCCGATCCGGGGGTTGGCCTCCATCCGCTCGATCAGCGTCTCGAAGTACCGGGGCGGAAGATCGAGATCCAGGTCGAGCTTGGTGATGTACTCGAACTCGCTGACGTCGACCTGATCCCACCCGTAGTAGAAGGTCTCGATCACGCCGGGGCCCACACTCCGGCCACCGCGGTCGGGCTTACGCACGACCCGAATGAAGTCGTGCTCCTGCTCGTAGCGCTCGAGCATGGCCGGTGTGGCATCGGTGGAACCATCGTCGACGACCAGCAACAGCTTGGGCTGCACGGTCTGCGCGATGAGAGAATCGATCGTGCGCTGCAGGTAGGCCGCTTCGTCGCGGCAGGGGCAGATGACGAGGTAGTCTCGGCTCTTGGCGTTCATGGGGAAGGCGCCCTTCAGCGAGGAGACACGGTCGCGTCCAGATCGACGCCGTGCGCCCGTGCGATGGAGGCGGCGATCCGCCCCACGTTGAGGCCCAGGTCGAACTCCTCGACCACGCGCGCTCGGCCTCCGCGGGCCATCCGGTCGCGAGCTTCGTCGTCGCGCAGCAAGCGGGTGATCGCAGCGCCGAGCTCCGCACCCGATTCGGGCGCGACCAACAATCCACTCTTGTCGTGCGCGACCAGCTCGCGAATCGATGGAATGTCGCCTGCAATGACCGGCACCCCGGACGCCATCGCCTCCATCAGCACCACGGGGATGCCGTCCCGGTCGCCGGACTTGGCGATGCGGCACGGCAGCACGAACAGGTCGGCCGCCTGCAAACGCTCGCGCACCTCGTGGTTGGGGACCGGGCCGGTGAACTCCACCTTGCCCCCCAGTTTGAGGGCATCGCGCAGGGATTCGAGCGCTCCTGCTTCCTCACCACCACCCATGATCGTGCAGTGGTACTCGGGCATGTCTGCGGGCTGCTCGGCGAGCGCATGCAGCAGGAGGTCGAAGCCCTTCTTCTCGATGAGCCGGCCCACGGTGACGATGCGAATCGGTCCGGGGGGACGCGATGCGGGCGGGCTGAACTCGCTCACGTCGACGCCGCAGCGCACGACCGGAAGGCGGTGCTCTTCGAGCGTGCGTTGGCCCGACTCGGTGAGCAGCTCTTGGTAGAAGCGGTGATGCCACTCGCTGATGCAGGCACAAAACGCGGCCCGCTTCAGCTTGGTGCGAAGCATCGTGCGCTGGCTGAAGATGTCGACGGCGTGCCCCGTGAAACTGAACGGGACCCCCAGCTGAAGCGCGAGGAGCATGGCGATCGACGCCGGCACGTGGGCCATGTGGGCGTGCACGTGCTGCACACCATGGCGCCGCGCGGTCTCGGCCGCGCCGAGCACACCGAGCGCCTGCCAGATCAGCTTGGCCCGCCGAATCCCCGAGATGTCGTCGCCGCCCAGCGCGAGTCTTCCGGCTAACCCGAGCGTCCGCAGGGTGCTGCGAGGGTGCCGTGCGACCTCGGCGGCCGCACTGCTCAACATCTTGGACAGCCCGCGGTAGAGCACCTCCGATTCGGAGGCGAGCGCATCGAGCGTTGCGGTCCCGAGATCGAGCTCGGGAGGGCGCACCGACAGCGCCGAGACATCCCAGCCGGCGGCCCGCAACCCGAGCAACTCCCGGTAGACGAACGTCTCCGAGCGCTTGGGCAGCATCGCTGCCACGTACATGACCTTGGGCCTGGCTGGCGTCACGAGTCGGCTCCTTTGTATTCGATGAGTGTGCCCTGCTGGTTCCGCATGCGGTTCCACGCGTACTTGAGCATGCCGGCTGCCTGCGGAAACTTGCTGGCGACCGCAGAGATGGCAAAGATCCGAGCGTCCTCGGGTGGGAAGCCGCGCCCTCGAGCGTACCGGTAGACCCTGAGCAGCAGGGCGGGATAGGCCCCCAGCCCGAGCATGCTCAGTCCGCCCGACATCGGGGCAAACGGCACGCTCATCGCCGGCGGTCCCAGGGCCCAGCCCAAGGTGGACACAACCTCTTTGCGGCGATAGCCATCCTCGGAGCCGTGCAGCGCGAAGCCCTCGGCCCACGCATAGCCGCAACGTTTGGCCCGCTGCCACCACTGGGAGGCGTTGGTCATCGCCGCGTCGTGAAGCGTCATCTCGGCGTCGACCCGCTCGATGGTCCAGCCGGCGCGACGCATCCGAAGACACATCTCAGGCTCCTCGCCAGCGATCAAGTCTTCACGATAGCCCCCGACCTCTTGGAACGTTCGCACTCGGATCAGCGCGTCGCCGCCGCAGGCATCGGCGATCCCGATCGGCGTGTCCCACTCGATGTCGCACAGCCGGTTGTAGACCGAGCGCTCCGGGTACCGCTCGCGCCGACGCCCACAAACGACAGCGCGGCGTGGATCCTTTCGAATCGCGTCGAGCGCCGTTGCAATCCACGCCGAGTCGAGTTCGCAGTCACCGTCGACGAACTGGATGAACGCGGTCTCGGGCGCCTTGGCGAGCAGCCGCTCCGCGCCGGCATTCCGAGCCCGGGCGGCGGTGAACTTCACCGAGGTATCGAGGTCGTGCACCTCGGCTCCCAACGCCCGGGCGATCTCGACACTGTCGTCGGTGGATCCGGAGTCGACGTAGACCAGGTGGGCGACGCGTCCGGGACCGGTGAGCATCGACTCCAGGCAGCGGCGTAGTCGCTCGCCTTCGTTGCGCCCGATCACGACCGCGCCGACGTTGGTGAAAGGCTGCTTCGAGGTCATCGAACTCGCTCGTGAGGTTCGGGGATAGCCCGGTCGATGTCAACACAGGCTCGATGTCAGCGACGGACGCCACAGCGCTCCAGCGCCGGCCGAGCCGAAGGCTGGGGGCGCTGAGACATCACGCGCTGTCAGGGTCGGCAAGCAGCTGCTCGTACTGAAGCGCGCGGGCTTTCTTCACCCGCTTCTTCGACAGATCAACCCCCACCCCATTCAAGCCGTAGTGGTTCGCGACCGCGAGGATCGTCCCCCGCCCACAGAACGGGTCCACCACGGTCGTGACCGTCTCGAGCCGCCGCAGGAAGGAGCACACCGCTTCGGCTGCGCTGCTCGGCATCGCTCGCGACCACGTCATCACGCCGAGGCCATCGATCACATCGGGACTCGCCAGCGAGTTCGGGATTCGGCGCGCCACCGAGAAGCACTGCAGGTGTCCATACGCAGGCCGGCCAAACGTCCGCAGCCCCGGTTTCACCCGGCACACGATCTTGTGCCACAGACATGCGCTACCGGCCGCATCGGCTCCGGTGTGAACGCGGTGCGCCTTGTCGATCCATGCCCCGTCCGACTTCACGTCGGTCTGATAGAAAATCGCGACCCCCTGCGGATGGACGGCTCGGCAGCACGTCGCGACGGTCTGCGAGAACCAGGTGGTCCAGGCCTCCACCGACATGCCGGGGAACTCGGAGACGTCGGGCAACGAGGTGACCAGTGCGGACTCGGGTCCAAGCTCGCTCGCGGCGAGCCACTCCAGGCCGTCTCCGACGAGGACCTCTCGCTGCGCTTGCTCCGGATCAGTCACCGCAGGGGCCCTCATCCACGGCACCGCCGGCACTCGAGCAACGACCGGTCGAACATGAGCGGGATGCTACCCCACCGCGCGGAACGTCTTCTTCAGCCGGACCGGACGCGGGAGCATGTTGTGCTCGATGGTCGTGCGTACCGTCACCGTGTGGGACTTGGGATTCACGCTGAATCGAACGAGCGTGTGCTGGGCCCCCCCGGTGATATCGACGATGAGCTTGTCGCCGCGGCGCTTGAAGCGACCGCGGTACTTGTCCACCGGGAAGGAGCCGCCCCCGATCTTCCCCGTAAACGCAGCCTTCCCTCCCGAACGGACGATGGAAACGGTGTCGCCGTCGACCGAGATCGACATCATTCGAGAGGGCTCCTGCGACTTCCAGATCTCCCGTCGAGCGAGGAGCCGCAGCGCGACGTTGAGGTCCTCGGTGGCCGCTTCGATCTCGTCGTGGATCTCTTGGATCTGAGATGCGCCACCGGCATAGATGTACTGCCCCTCGAAAGCCTCGAGACTCGGCTTGTCGGCTTGTCCCGACTCCGGGTCCGAGTTGGCCACAGCCGGCCCCGACCACGCGCCGAGCATCACCGCCACCAGCCCCAACATTCTCGCCGCCCGACCCCCGTTCATCGCCACCGCGAAACTGTGACGCGAAAACAAGCTGTCGACCAGGGCGACCGTGTGGGGCTGGGTGTGCACCCCGGATGGGGTAGCCTCCAGCTCTCTCATGCAGCGTCTTTGTATTTCCTTGGCTTCCTTCGTTCTCCTCGTCCCCGCGTGCGACTCCGGCGACGGCGACGGTGACGCATCCTCCGGCACCGAGACCGCCTCGACGACGACCGGGGCCGGCTCGTCCGATGGCTCCGGCGGCATGAGCACCCCAGGCAACCCGTCGACGACCGCGACGACGGTCACCGGCAACCCAACGACCGCCACCAGCGGCCCGCCACCCACCGCCACCTCCGGCGAATCATCCGGCGGCACTGGAAGCAGCGGATCGAGCGGCGGCGACGTCACCACCACGGGCGGCAGCGGCCTCGTCGTCATGGAGACCTCCATGGGCACGCTGAGCATCGAGTTGTTCGCGGAAGAAGCTCCGATCACCGTCGAGAACTTCATCGCCTACATCGATGCCGGGTTCTACGACGGCGTCGACGGTCTCGGCGCGACGGTCTTCCACCGCGTGATCCCCGGATTCGTCATCCAGGGTGGCGGCCTCACCGACGAGCTCGTCGGCAAGGCGACGATGCCCGCGATCGTCAACGAGCACGGCGTCAGCGGCCTCACCAACCTGCGCGGGACGCTGTCGATGGCGCGCACCAACGACCCCAACTCCGCCACCTCACAGTTCTTCGTGAACGTGGTCGACAACGCGGGCCTGGACTCTGGCGACGGGTACGCCGTGTTCGCCCAGGTGGTCGAGGGTATGGACGTCGTCGACGCCATCGTCGCGGTCCCCACCACCACGGTGGGGCAGTTCGAAGACGTGCCCGTCGACGCGATCACCATCACCAGCGTGACCCTGGAGTGATCCGGCTCGTTGTCGAAGACCGAGCATCTGCCCGCGGGTCGTGGCAAGCTCGGTCTCGATGCGGTCGCGCACCCTCCTCCCTGGTCTGCTTCTGGCTCTCGGCGCCTGTCCCTCCGACGACACCTCGGCGGATCCGAGCGATGGCTCGACGACCGCTGCGACCTCCGGCACGACGGGCGTGGCCGAGTCGAGCACCGGCGACCCGGGCTCGACGACGGACACCCCACAGACCTCCACCGGCGCCGATTCTTCGTCCACCGGAGAGCCCCCGCCCGTCGAGTACGACCCGGTGCTGCTCGACTGCGCCCCAGGCTCCACCTTCCCGTTCGAGACCGAGGGCAACGGGTTTGAGAACCCGCAGGCCGAGACGGTCGCCACCGACAACCCGCGCCAGAAGGATGTCGCGTCGGACCTGCTGGGGAACCCCGCAGGACCCTATGCCTACACCACGCTGACCAACGCCGACCCGGTGGGAGAGGCGACCGCCTACGAGGGCGAGAAGGCCCGGACCGCCAACGACACCGGGTTGGACCGAACCGGGCTCGCGGGCGAGGCCGTCAGTCTGTGGCGGTACGACGGAGAGGCCTGGGCGCAGCTCGATCGCCAGAGCACGGGCGACGACGGCAGCTACAGCTTTGCCGATGCCGCGCTCTCCAACAACAACGACCAGCCGTTGTACGCGGTGCTCGAAGCTGACCAGAGCTGCGCGCCGCACTACACGTGGCTGCTCGAAGCCGGCTCGCCGTTCATCCTCGCGGACATCGACGGCACCTTGACGCTCAGCGACGAGGAGCTGTTCATGCAGGTCAACGATGCTTCGTACGATCCGTTGCTCAAGGGGGCGGCCGCTGAACTCATGCAGGCGTGGGACGCCAAGGGCTACACGGTCGTCTACATGACCGCGCGCCCGCACGTGCTGCGCAACGAGACCCGCGCCTGGCTCGAGACCCACGACTTCCCCGCGGGCCCCCTCATCAGCTCGAACTCGCTTGCGGTTGGGAGCAGCGCGCTCGAGTACAAGAGCGCCTGGGGCTCGCGACTGCTGAGCGACTTCGGGTGGTCGCCGGTGGCCTTCTATGGCAACGCCGACACAGACATTGGGGCCTACGAGGCCGCCGGCGTTCCCAAGGACATCACCTTCATCATCGGCGAGCTCGCCGGCACCGAGGGCACGGTCGCCATCGAGGACGACGACTACACTGCCCACATCGCGGCGTTCGTCGACCCCTACCCCGACGCGCCCTAGCCACGCCTCCTGGCAGGGTGGGCCGCGGCGAATCCTGCCTCGACTCGTGCTAGGACTGCCCTCGATGCGCGAGCCCGGTCCCCGTGAGCTGTTCTTCGTCCCGCTTGGTGGGTCGGGCGAGATCGGCATGAACCTCAACCTCTACGGCCACGACGGCCGGTGGTTGATGATCGACTGCGGCATCACGTTCGAGCAGGAGGACGGGGTGACCCACGTGCTCATGCCGAACGTGCGATTCGCCCACAAGCGACGCAAGCAGCTCGAGGCGCTGGTGATCACCCACGCGCACGAAGACCACCTCGGTGCTGTCGTGCACCTTTGGGATCAGCTGCAGTGCCCCGTCTACGCGACGCCGTTCGCAGCGGCTGTACTCCGCCGCAAGATCGGCGAGGCCGACATCGAGGGGGACTTGGATCTCCGGATCATCGATTGCAGCACCTCCCTGGAGCTCGGCCCGTTCACGCTCGAGTTCGTCGACGTCACCCACTCCACCGTGGAGTCTCAGGCGATCCTGGTGGGGACGCCTGTCGGCACGGTCTTGCATACCGGAGACTTCAAGCTCGACCCCGATCCCCTCGTCGGACCCGCCACCGACCTCGCCGCGCTGGGCAAGGCTGCGGATCGCAACATCGTCGCCGCCATCTCCGACTCCACCAACGCCACCAAAGACGTCTCGAGCCGGAGCGAAGCCGAGTTGCGCGACGCCCTGGTCCAGCGACTCGAGCGCGTCAAGACCGGCCGTATTGCGGTCGCGTGCTTCAGCAGCAACATCGCCCGGATCGATACGTTCATTCGGATGGCCGCACATCTCGAGCGGCATCCGGTCCTGCTCGGTCGGTCTCTGCGGCGGATGGTCGGGTGTGCCCGGGAGACCGAGTACCTCAGCGAGTCCGAGACCGAGATCGAAGTCCGCGATTTCGGCTACCTCCCGCCGAGCAAGCTCATGCTGATCTGCACGGGGACACAAGGCGAGCCTGGCTCGGCGATGGACCGGATCTCCCGCGACGACCACCGCGACATCAGCTTCGAGCGCGGCGACCTCGTGCTGTTCTCCTCGAAGATCATCCCCGGAAACGAAGACGGCGTACAGCGACTGCACTCTCAGCTTCGCTCGCGCAGCGTCGAGGTCGTCAGCGAAAAGGAGGAGTTCGTGCACGTCTCCGGTCACCCGGGCCGCCCCGAACTCCGCCGGGTCTATCAGCTCGCCCAGCCGGCCTCCATCGTTCCGGTCCACGGCGAGGAGCGACACATGACCGCCCACGCCGAGCTCGCAACCGAAATGGGCCTGCCCAGCGTCGTGCCCTTCAACGGAGCGGTCGTTCAACTGGTCCCGGGGCCACCCAAGATCATCGACAAGGTCGAGCACGGTCGCACCCGCGTTCCAGGCCGTGAGAGCGGACGGCGGCCGCCCAGCGGCAAGAAGCGGCGGAGATCTTGAGGCGAGCGTGGCAACCTGCGCCATGGCCTTCCTCGAGCTCGTCACGATCATTGTCGACGCCTACGACCCGGCGATCGCGTTCTTCGTCGACGTGCTCGGATTTGATCTCATCGAAGACTCCCCCTCGACGACCAACGATGGTCGGCCCAAGCGATGGGTCGTCGTTCGTCCGCCGGGCGCGACGACCGGCATCTTGTTGGCCCGGGCCGATGGATCCCGGCAGTCCGCAGCCGTCGGCGACCAGATGGCCGGGCGGGTCGGTTTCTTCCTGCGGGTCGACGATTTTGAGCTGCGCATCACGCAGATGAAGGCCGCCGGGGTGCACTTCGCGTCCGAGCCTCGAGACGAGGCGTACGGCAAGGTCGCCGTGTTCCTCGACATCGCCGGCAACCGCTGGGACTTGCTCGGTCCCAAGCCTGACTGAGGTTCCGCAGGCACTGCCCGGACGCGTCTGCCACCGGGTGGGACATGGATGTCGCGGCGCGTGGGTCCGAAACCGGCTCAGAACGAGCTTTGGGGGCCTTCACGAGTTGGCACCCGATCTGCACTGGAGGGAGACGTGGCTTGGCACCGACTCTACACCCCCGCTCTCGCGCTTCTCCCTGCCCTCGCCCTTGGTGGCTGTGATTCGGAAGACCCCATCGTCGAGGATGGCATGGAGTCGAGCGAAGACCTCGATGAGGATCAGGACGCGGACGAGGGCCAGGACGACGCCGATGACGGCGAAGATGACGGCGAAGACGACGGCGAAGATGACGGCGAAGATGACGGCGAAGACGACGGCGAAGATGACGACACCGACGCCCCGCCGCCCGAGCCTGCACCGCAGGCCGCCATCCCGTGCGACTTTGACCAGGCATGGGAGGGCTACGAGTGTGAGATGGAAGACGGAGAACCCGGCTCCCAGCAGTGCATCATCGTCGACGGCGAGGAGCTGTGGACTCCGTGCCGGACCGACCCTGCCGAATGCGAGCCCGGCGACGGCTACGACATGGGTTGTGTCGGTGAGATCTGCACTTGGAACGGCGAAGACTTCGAGTGGTACTCCTGGCTTGAAGACGACTGCAACACCCCCCTGGTCCTCAACTTCGAGCGCGGCCCGGTCGAGTTCGCGCCCGTCGCCGCCGCCACCTTCGACCTGTCGACCGACGGCACCTGCACCAACACCGCTTGGCCCACCTCGCCCTGGCTTGCCCTCGACCGCGACGGCGACGGCATGATCCGCAGCGGCGCCGAGCTGTTCGGCAACGCGACTGCGATGAGCAGCGGGGGCTTCGCCCAACACGGGTTCGCGGCGCTGGCCGAGCTCGACTCCAACTTGGACGGCAAGATCGACGCCCAAGACGAGCGCTTCTCCGAGCTGGTCCTGTGGAGCGACCTCGATGACGACCGCATCGGTGCCTACGCCGAACTGCGTCCGCTGACCGAGAGCACGGTCGTCTCGATCGACCTCGGCTTCTCACGCCAGGCGAACTGCGACGCGATGGGCAACTGCGGGTTCGAGCGTGCTGCGTTCGAGTACCAGCAAGGCCAGAGCACCAAGTTCGGCGAAGTCGTCGACGTTCGACTGCTCTGCCAGTGAGCGAGGCGCAAGCGTTGCCGGACGAGGACGGTGTGCACCCTGCATGATCATGGGGTGCGTCTCGTCCTTTCGGCCGTTGTCCTCCTGAGTGCGGTGTCGTGTTCACGTCCGCCCGCGGTGCAGTCGGGTTGGGCCCCAGCCCCGCCACCACACAGCGAGACCGAGCCGGTGAGCGCGGTCGCGACGGATCCGGCGACCGTCGCCCAGATGCACGCGCTGCTGAAAACGACCGAAACCCTGCGCGAGCAGGCCTCCCGCGGCCAATCCGACGCCGTCCGGGCCGCCGCGACCGAGTTCGTCGCGTCCCTGCAGCCCGACCCCAACCACCCCGATCCGTGGATGGATCCGCTGGCCAGCATTCGCGCGCAGGCCGAGACCCTCGCGACCCACGAGACCGATGAGCAGGCCGCGTCCGCGCTCGCCCAGATCGCCCGTGCGTGCGGCGACTGTCACGTCAGCGCAGACGTCCAAGAACGCGTCGCCGCGACCCTCGACCGTGGTGCCACCCCTGCACTGGGCTCCACCGAGGCCGACGCCATGCGTGTGCACGATTGGTCGACACAACGCATGTGGGACAGCTTGGTCGCTCCCGACAAAGATCGATGGGTCGAGGGCACCACGTTGTTCGTGCTGCTGCCCTCGTGTGTGGACTTGGATCCGGCAAACGAGGAGCACGCGTTGCGGTGCGACCGGGCCCGAGCCGTGGCCCGGCGGGCCCACGTGGTGTCGGATCTCGATGGCCGTACCTCGGTGATGGGGGATCTGCTGGGAACCTGCGCGTCGTGCCACCGGGCCGTTTCGGCGCCCAAGGGCTGAGCATTCGGTACGCTGGCCTACGGTACGGAACCGCGCGCAAGAAATTTGCCGTCGAGGTGCGGATATGTATTGCGCAAACCTTCTTTGTCCTACATGTAGTCATAGTCGTTATGAAGACTCGTCTGCTGCTCCCCCTCCTCGCGCTGCTTCCCCTCTCCGCCTGCGACCAGTCCGCGGAAGGGAACACCGATGCCGGGATCGTGGAGCCCGGTGTCGACGGCAAGTCCGACGAGTTCAACGGCGTCGAGGATGGCGGCACGCTTCGCTTCGGCGAGACGACCGACGGCACCTTCACCGAGGACTTCCAGTTCTTCGAGTACACCTTCCGCGCCCGCGCCGATGCCGAGCTCGACATCGAGATCACGCAGGCCGGCTCCTCCCGCGATCTCGACACCACGCTCTTCCTGTATCGCAACGACCCCGACGGTGGCGCACCGAGCCGCATCGCGCTCGATGACGACGACGGCTGGGGAGCGCTCAGTCGTCTCCGGGACTTCCGTCTGTTCTCCGAGGGTGAGTACACGATCGTCGTCGGCACCAAGAGCGCCACGGGACGCGGCAACTTCCGGCTCAGCCTTGGCTGCGCCAGCGGCGACTGCGAGCCCGAAGCGCCGCAAGCCGAGTGCAACCCGTTCTTCGAAGAGGCGCTGGTCGAGTGCTTCGTAGAGCTCGGCAACTTCGACTTCGACTTCGAGGTGCCCGGGTTCGAACTGGTCGGCGAGTGCCGCGACTGGGTCGACGAATCGACCGAGTCCATCTGTCCCACCGAGGACGAGCCGCTGTGTGTCGACTCCGAGCCGGCACTGACCGCGTGCATGAACCAGTGGGAGTCGGAGTACGTCCGCCCCGCAACCGGCCTGTCCGAGGACAACGACGGCGGCCTCGATGCGCTCACCGAAGCCGTTTGGGATTCGGAGAACTGCGACGGTGGTGAAGATGCCGGCTGCTCGTTCGAGGGCACCCTCTACCGCTACGATGGCGATGCGCCCGACGCCGCCGCCTTGCTCGCCTTCGCTCGCGACCAGACCGAGATCGGGCCCGGCGCATTCTTGAACCAGACCCTCGAGTCCGAGGCCAGCGCGCTCAAGAGCATCATCGACACCTACGGCGTCGACGACGAGTTCCAAGCCTTCCTGACCGACGCCGGCCTCGACCTCGACGAAGCCCAGATCTCCATCACCGAGTCGTTCGGCAGCTTCCAGTGGAACTGGGGCGACTGCGAAGGCGGACTCGTCACCGCAACGTTCCCCTCCGCGCAGCGAGTGCTGGTCGTGCAAGACATGTTCTGCGCCGGCTGAAGCTCGCGTCTCCAAGTGACAAAGCGCCCCCCTCGGATGAGGGCGGGCGCTTTTCGTTTGGCTACGAGAAGTCAACTCATCGGAAGGTACCGCTGCGCTCCGCGACGAACTCTCACTCGGCGCCTTGCTCCGAACCCCACAGTTCCGCAAACCGTGCCGCCGTCTCCCGCGTCGCTCCCGGTCCCAACCGAAATCCGAATGCCGATGGAGGCAGCGGCTGGCCGTCGTCGCCAAGGATTCGGACCTTGGGCAGTCGCTCCCCCGTCCGCTCGTCGACCACCAGCAGCGGCTCCTTGCCTTTACCGAACACCCAGCGGTCGCCCCACTGCCGCAATGCGGTCAGCACCGTGGCCAGGTCTTTGCCTCGGGGCGTCAAGACGTACTCAAAGCGAGGCCCATGCACGCCGGCGTCGACCTTCTCGAACACCTCATGCTCCACGAGGTGATCGAGCCGCTGGCTGAGTACGTTCTTCGAAATCCCGAGTACCGACTGAAAATCGCCGAAGCGCCGGGTGCCAAAGAACGCCTCGCGGATCAGCAGCAGCGTCCACCAGTCCCCCAGGACCTCCAACGACTGGGCCACAGCGCAGTTTTCCTCGTCGAATCGGCGACGCATCGGGATTATGGTTGCACAAAAGGACCAAATTTTCGAGCATGTCGACATGGAGACGAGCGATTGGAAGCCGACGGCCTGCATCTTGTGCGAGTGCAACTGTGGTCTGGAGGTCCAACTCGGCGGTGAGGACGGGCGACGGCTCGTCCGGCTGCGCGGTGACAAGCGGCACCCGATCTCCCGCGGGTATGCCTGCGAAAAGCCGCACCGCCTCGACCACTACCAAAACGCCAACGACCGTCTCACGACCCCGCTGCGCCGACGGGAGGACGGCACGTTCGAGGCCATCGATTGGGACACCGCCATCACCGAAGTCGCCGCCCGACTCGGCGCGGTGAAGGAGGCTCACGGGGGCGAGAGCATCTTCTATTACGGCGGAGGCGGTCAGGGGAACCACCTCCCGGGAACCTACGCCACCGCCACCCGGCGCGCGCTCGGGTCCCGTTACCGCTCCAGCGCCCTGGCGCAGGAGAAGACCGGCGAGTTCTGGATCAGCCACCGCATGATGGGCTCGATCACCCGCGCCGACTTCGAGCATTGTGATGTCGGCCTGTTCTTGGGCAAGAACCCGTGGCAGTCGCATTCCATCCCTCGAGCTCGCGTGACCCTTCGCGAGATTGCACGTGACCCGGATCGGACGCTGATCGTCGTCGACCCTCGCCGCACCGAAACCGCGGCGCTCGCCGACATTCACCTGCAGGTGGTCCCCGGCGGCGACCCGTGGCTGATGAGTGCACTGCTGGCGATCCTGATCGAGACCGATGGGATCGATCACGACTTCTTGGCCGAGCACGCGCGCGAGGGAGACCTCGACACGGTGCGTCAGGCCATCGCCGCGGTCGACATCGCGGACGCCTGTGCCCGGGCCGGCGTGGAGGAAGCCCTGGTCCGGCAAACCGCCGCCGCCATCGCGGGCGCAAACGCGTTCGCCAGCTTCGAGGATCTGGGCGTGCAGATGTCACCCGGCTCGACGCTCGTCAGCTACCTGCACCGCCTGCTCGTGTTCCTGACCGGGAGCGTGGGCAAGGCCGGCACCCACTACGCCCCCACCACGCTCGCCGACATCGCCAGCGGTGCGGTCAAGCGCAACAGCCCGGTGATGGACGCGCCGCTGGTCGGTGGCCTGGTCCCGTGCAACATGATCGCTGAGGAAATCCTCACCGATCACGACGCGCGCTACCGGGCGATGATCGTCGAAGCCGCCAACCCGGCGCACTCGCTCGCCGACTCCCAGCGCATGCGCGAGGCCCTCGGAGCGCTCGACACCCTGGTCGTCATCGACGTCGCGATGACCGAGACGGCCAAGCTCGCCGACTACGTGCTGCCCGCCTCCAGTCAGTTCGAGAAAGCCGAGGCCACGTTCTTCAACTTCGAGTTCCCGAACAACGCGTTCCAACTTCGGCAGCGACTCCTGGACCCCGTCCCCGGCACGCTGCCCGAGGCGGAGATTCACGCCCGCATCTGCGAGGCCCTCGGGGCCTTCAACGACGACGACCTGGCGCCCCTTCGCGAGGCCGCGGCGCAGAGCATGGAGGCGTATGGCCAGGCGATGATGATGCGGGTGCTCTCCAACGCCCGGCTTGCCCCACTCGCACCGGTCATCCTCTATCGCACCCTGCCCCTCCCCGACGAGGCGCGCGAGGGCGCCGTGTTGCTGGGCATCGTGCTCAAGGCTGCGCTCAGTGGTGCCGACGGACTCGCCGCCGCTGGATTCGACGGACCCCCGATGGTGGCTGCCGGAAAACTGTTCCAGGCCATCCTCGAGAACCCCGCGGGCGTCGTGTATTCGAAGGGCGAGTGGAAAGGCGCGGGCCCGTGGATCAAGACCGCCGACCGCACGCTTCACCTCGCGCTCCCCGACATGCTGGAGGCCTGGGCGAGCACCCTCTCGCAGGAACCCACGCGCGATGATGCGTTCCCGTTCGTGCTCAGCGCGGGAGAGCGACGCTCGTTCACCGCGAACACGATCATGCGCGACCCGGCGTGGCGAAAGAAGGACCCACACGGCACCCTGCGGATAAGCCCCGACGACGCGCAGAGCCTGGGGGTCGTCAGTGGAGACCCCGTTCGGGTGACCACCAAGCGAGGTTCAGCCACCGTGCCCGCGGAGGTCAGCGACACCATGCGTCCGGGGCACATCTCCCTCCCCAACGGACTGGGGCTGCGGTATCCCGACGGCGACTCGATGCCCGCGACCGGCGTTGCGCCCAACGAGCTGACGGCCAGCGAAGACCGCGACCCATTCGTGGGCACCCCGTGGCACAAGCACGTTCGCGCCCGCCTGGAAGCCGTTGCAGCATCGTGACGGTTTCTTGGACGGTGGCACTGAACATGATATCAGTCAACCTGTGAACGACCCCAACATCGTCCCTGAGCCCATTGTGAAGCTGCTCGACGTGTTCGAGGCCCAGCTGCCCGAGGTCGAGTTTCCCGGCGTCAACGCAGCCACGCTCCGGGAGCAGGCCACCACCGTCGATGCAGCCGCGGAGGCCCTCGCGGCTGCAGAGGTTGCCCTGAGGGAAGCCCGAACGTTTCATGCCGAGGCCTACGGAGCGCTCCGAACCTCGGCCGAGCGAGGCCTGGGCTATGCGCGGGTCTACGCCACCGACAACACCGAGTTGTCCGAGGCGCTCGCGGGCATCGAGCTCCGCCCCGCCAAGCCGCGCCGCATGCCGCCCAAGAAGCGCGCGCGCAAGCCCAAGCCGGCACCCGACAACGTCGCCGAGCTGCCGCTTCAAGCCGAGACGGCGTAGGCTCGCGCCGCGGCCATGACCGACGAGCACCCCCCGTACACGACCCCTCGGAATGCCCGGTGGCTCGTCGTCTCCAAGGCGTCGGTCAAGCTGGGTGATCTGTTGTGCGATGCCAAGACCACGGTGCCGTGGTTGATGCTCTCGGCGGGCGCACCCGCGGGCATGGTCGGGCTGCTCGTTCCGATCCGTGAGAGCTTGAGCATGCTCCCGCAGGTCTTGATCGCCCCGTGGGTTCAAGCGGTCGAGCCTCGCAAGCGGATGGCGATCGCGGCACTCGGGGTCCAGGCCGCAGCGGCGCTCGCCATCGCGCTGCTCACCTTCACCCTGCGCGGTGTTGCGGCCGGTGTGGCCGTGGTGGTCGCGCTGGGGCTGCTCAGTCTCGGCCGCGCCTTTGCCTCGCTGGCGAACAAGGACGTGCTTGCGCGTGCGGTCCCCAAAGGCGGTCGGGGCCAGGTCACAGGCCGTGCCACAAGCATCGCCGGCATGATCGGCCTGGGCGGAGCCTCGGCCAGCCTGCTCGCCACGCGGCCGGAGTCGGTGGGCATCCTGGTGCTCGTCGTGGGTGCGGCCGGTGTGGCGTTCGGACTCGCCGCTGTGGCGCTCGTGCGTGTCGTCGAAGGAGATGTTCCGACCAAGGCCAAGGAGCGAGCTTCGCTCCGAAGTGCCCTGGCCGACCCCCGCCTCCGCCGGTTCGTCCTCGTGCGGACATTGCTCGCCGCCTCCGCCCTTGGGGGTCCGTTCATCGTCAGCCTCGGGCGCGACGGAGCCTCTACCTTGCAGACGCTTGCCGCCTTCGTCCTCGCCGGCGGCGCGGCCTCGTTCGTGTCCGCCGGACGGTGGGGGCGCTTTGCAGACCGGTCCGGCCGAGGCTGCATGGCCGCCGGAGGGGCGGTTGCCGCGGCCGCTGCGTCCGGCGTCCTCGCGCTACAGACTCTGGCCCCCAGCACCGCCGCGTGGGCGTGGGCCGGCCTGTACTTCGTGTTCAGCATCGGCTACGTCGGCGTCCGCGTGGGGCGAAAGACGTACATCGTCGACCTCGCGCAAGGCGACGCCCGCACCCAGTTCGTCGCCTCGAGCAACACCCTGGTCGCGCTCGCGCTGCTGGCGATGGGTGGCGGACTCGCAGTGCTCCCCAGCGCCGTCGCAGCGATCTGCGTGTGTACGGCGCTCACCGTTGTCGGCGCGCTGGGCTGCGTCACCCTCGCCCGCACCTGAGGCAGTCCGCCCTACTCCACGTTGTGGAACACGGTCTGGACGTCATCGTCATCCTCGAGCCGCGCGATCAGCTTGAGGACCTCGTCCATCTGCTCGTCACTGAGCTCGGTCGTGGTCTTGGGAATCCACTCGAAGCCGGAACTCACCGGCTCGATCTTTCGCTCCTCGAGCGCAGCCTGCAGCGAACCGAAATCCTCGAAGGCGCAGCGTAGGACCACCTGCTCGGAGCCATCCTCTCCCGTGCCGTCGAGCATCTCGTCGAGACCGTGGTCGATCAGTTCGAGCTCCATCTCTTCGCGATCGAGCCCGTCGGGCTTGAGCCTGAAGATGCCAAGCCGATCGAACATGAAGGACACCGAGCCCTCGGTGCCCAGGTTGCCGTTGCCCTTTTTGAAGGCGTTGCGAACGTTGGCCACCGTACGAGTGACGTTGTCGGTCGCGGTGTCCACGATGATCGCCACCCCGTGCGGACCGTAGCCCTCGTAGATCGCTTCTTCGTAGTTGTCGGTGTCGTTCAGCCCCAGCGCCTTCTCGATCGCCGAGGTGACGCGGTCCTTGGGCATGTTGACGGCGTTCGCGTTTTGAATCGCGCGACGCAGCGTCGGGTTCGTCTCGGGGTCTCCTCCGCCAGCCTTGACCGCCATGGTGACCTGGCGAGTGGCACGCGTGAACGCCTTGTTGTTGGCGGCGCCACGCTTGAAGATCGCTTGCTTTCGGTTCTCGAAGTTGCGGCCCATGGGGGTGCTCCGTCGACGACCGTCCCACAGGGACGTTGGCTCGCCGTGCGCGAGGCAGAGTAGCCTCGGCGCGCGAGCCCGTCGAGAGGGCCTGCTGAACTCAAGGCAGGTCGACCGAGCCAGTGTGGTCCGTGGGGATACGCTCGCTGGGATCCGGGTCGTTTTCGGGCTCTGCAACGGCTGGAAAGTCGGGCCAGACGTCCTCCAGGAGCGAGAGTTTGGCCTGACCCCGCGGATCGCTCCAGCCGACCCACAGCGCGAGTTCGTAGCGTGCGTAGGAAGTGTTCCTGGCCGCGGCCGTGTCTTTCGCGTCCGTGGACGAATCGTGTTCGACCCGCCACAGCAGGCGCTCGACCTCCCATGCGGCGGTCATCGCCTGCGAATGCAACATCTCGTCGGACAAGGCCGCGCACTCGACCTCCGCGTCGTCGGTGCAGGCTCGAAGGGGCAGGACTCCCGTATACTCGATCGAGAACTTGGCGATGAGATCGCCGAAGAGCGGACCGTCGCTGTCGACGACCTCAGCGCCGCTTCGCGGGCCCGCAGTGGTCCACCCGCGAACCTCTTCCCCCTGGTACGTTGAGGCTGTGGATGATCGTCCTTCTCTGGACCTCGGCGAGTTGGGCCGCCTGCTGCAGCGGGTCGCGCCGCACAAGACCGTCCCCGAGGTCATGGGCGCCCTCACAGCGTTGGCCAGCGCCCCTGCTTCTCCCCACCCCTCCCAGTGGCTGCTGACGCTGACGGACGACGCCCGCTTCGAGGACGAAGCCGACGCTCGCGCCTTTCTGCAGCAGGTGCTGGGCGCCTATCGAGAGCTGGACGCGCTCCTACAGATGGACGAGGCCGTCGGTCCGGACGGCGAAGACTCGACCGCGGTCGCGCAATGGTGCCGCGGCTACTTTCAGACCGCACGCAACGACGCGACGTGGTCGGCGGATACGGACTCGATGCGCCGGCTGATGCCAATGGCGCTGCTCGCCGGCGAGCTGGACCGCGTCGGCGAACAGGGCACCGGAATGCACGGCGATGCGATGCGTGCGAAGTGGACCGCCGCCCTGAGCGACCTCGCGTCCGCGTTCTACACCCAATGGGCGGATGCTCGCGCCAAGCATCGCCCCGCGGCGGCCTCCGAGGAGATTCCCCCTGGCGACGTTTCGGGCGACGCGGTCCCGTTCAAACACGACACGCCCAAGCTCGGCCGCAACGCCCCCTGCCACTGCGGCAGCGGGAAGAAATACAAGCAGTGCCACGGCAAGGCCTGAAGCACCGACCCCCTCACCGATGATCCCGGCGGTTCCTGCCGGACGAGCATCTGGCGGCTGTCGGCTCCTCATGGAGTAGACCGTCCGGACGACCGCTCGTGATTCGAACGAATGGAACCGTTCGACCGGAGGATGTGCGGTGGATCTCAGGGTACGCTGTGCGCCCGTGGACACCGACCAGACCTCTCGACGAATCCGCGTGGCGTTCGTCGCCATGCTGGTGCTGGGCCTGGTACTGAGCTTCACAAAGGCGAGCTTGTGGCTTGCACCCGACGGTGCTCGTTCGCTTGAACCCGACCTCGAGGCGCTGGCCTACCTCAACGGGGCAACGATGGCCCTGAACATCATCGGCTGGATGGTGGTTCTTCTCGGTATCCGAACACTCGCCGGCCGCAACGAGGGCGGCGGACCGCTCACCGTCGCCCTGTGGTGCTGGGGACTCGCGCTGGTTCTCGACTTCGCCTGGATCGGGGTTCCATTCTTGGCGGCGGACGTGGACATCTCTGCGCTGCTGATTTGGTCCGGACGAGTCGACATAGCCCTGATGACGGCCGGAGCTGTCGCGTCGGTGATGTACGCCCGAGACGCGGGCCTAGACACCAACCGGCTGAGCGCCGCAGCCGTCGGGTTGCTGATCTACGTCGTGGTGTTGCTCGCCCAGAACTTCGAGGGTCTGCTGAACTTCGATTGGTTCTGGGGCATCTACATCCTCTTTGCCTTCGCACGCATCGGACTGCTGGGCTCGATGGCAATCCTGCCGTGGGCTCCCGTGGTCGGATCAGAGCGACCCGCGGGCACGCCCTCCTTGGGCGGTCCTTCCAAAGAGGGCAGCGCGAGCACGGACTTCGTCATCGGCGCGATCTTCTTCGGTGGCGGTGTCGCGGTGACCTACGCGTCGTGGACCGGCGGCGGAATTGGGGGGCGCACCGTGCTCGCGTGGGGACCCATCGCCTACGGCCTGTACCGGATCATTCGCGGCCTCGGCCGCTGACCGAGGCCACGGCTCGGCAAGCCGCGGACCCCCTGGTACCCTCCGGCCGTGAGTTCGGCGCTCCCCCTCAAGTGCCGCTGCGGCAAGATCCGCGGCAACATAGAACCGGTATCCCCGTCGCTCGGCCGCCGCGTCGTGTGCATGTGTGTCGACTGCCAAACCTTCGCGCGCTGGCTTGGCAACGAAGACGACATTCTCGACGACGTCGGCGGGACTGACCTCTACCAAACGACACCCGCGAGGGTTCGCATCACCGAAGGAGGCGAGAAGATTCGCTGCGCTCGGCTCTCGCCCAAGGGAACGCTCCGGTTCTTCGCATCGTGCTGCCGAACCCCGATCGCCAACTGTGCGTCCTCCCCCGGCATGCCGTTCGCCAGCATCTTCGGCGCGTTCAGTGACCACGAAGCCGCCGGCGTCTCTCGCGATGATGCCCTGGGTCCGGTCAAGCTACGCATCCAGGCCAAAGGCGCAACCGGTCCGGCCCCCTCGGGCTCCCACGACACGATCGGCAAAGGCACCCTGGCTGGAATGGCAGCGGGCTTGCTGTGGGATCGTGCCCGCGGGCAGCACCGGCCCAACCCGTTTCGGAACGATGACGGCTCCCTGCCCCACGAACCCGAAGTGATCGCAAAAGACGAGCGTGCGCGCCTCCTCGCCCAGTGCGGGCCCCAGGGGTAGTCAGCCGGGGCCTGCTATCGTCACGCTGTGCGGATCTTGTACGGCGTCGTCGGTGAAGGCATGGGACACGCAACGCGCTCCAGCGTGGTCTTGGAACACCTCCACGCCGCGGGGCACGACGTCCAGGTCATGACGTCGGGGCGAGCGAAGGACTTTCTGGCCTCACGCTTCGAGGGCGTCAACGAGATCCACGGACTTCACTTCGTCACCGAACAGAACCGGGTCCGCATGGGCAAGTCACTGTGGTCGAACGTCATCGCCGGAGCCGCGGGCGTGCCCCAGAACGTGCAGGCGTACTTCGACCTCATCCACGAGTTTCGGCCCGAGATCGTGATCAGCGACTTCGAGTCCTGGACATACATCTACGCCAAGGCCCACGGCCTTCCGGTGATCAGTGTCGACAACATGCAGGTCATCAACCGCTGCCGGCATCCCAAGGAGATCACCGAGGGGTACGAGGCGAGCTTCGACCTGGCCAAGGCGTTCGTGAAGTCGAAGCTCCCGTTCGCCAATCACTACTTGGTGACCTCATTCTTCCGCCCCCCGCTTCGCAAGAAGCGCACCACACTGCTGCCCCCGATCCTGCGCCCGAGCATCCTCGAGGCACCGCGTAGCGTGGGTGAGCACCTGCTCGTCTACCAGACGGCCGAAGGCAACGAGACGCTGGCCCAGACGCTCCAAGACACCGGCCTTCCGTGCCGCGTGTACGGGATGCACCGCGGACTCGAGGAGGATCTGGTCGAGGGCAACCTCGTCCACCGTCCGTTCTCGGAGTCGGGGTTCATCGCGGACCTCGCCAGTGCGCGAGCCGTGGTGGCCGGTGGTGGGTTCACGGTCATGAGCGAGTGCGTGTACTTGCGCAAGCCGATGCTCTCGGTGCCGATTCGTGCCCAGTTTGAACAGGTCCTCAATGCTCGGTGGCTGGAACGCTTGGGCTACGGGCGCTTCGCCAAAGACCTCCGCGATCCGTCGGTCGTTCACGAGTTCCTGGGCGCGGTACCCGGCTGCGAAGAAAAGCTGGCCGGCTATGAGCAGGACGGAAACCGCGAGCTGCTCGCGGCGCTCGATGAGCAACTCGATCGCGCAGCAGCGGGCGTCTGAACTGCCCAACGCGAGGTTCGAGGCCTCTGCGGAGCCGCCGCGCAAGGCGCAGTCGCCTCCTCGCGCTGGTACCGCATGGCGCGTCGCTTGCCCCGAGGGCCGATCCGTGGGACAGGGGCGCCCGTGAAGTTTGATGCGCTGGGCCTGTGTGCCCCTATTCTCCGCGCCGTGACGGACGCTGGCTACACCGAGCCAACGCCTATTCAACGAGACGCGATCCCCCCAGCGCTACAGGGCCGAGACGTCTTGGGTTGTGCGCAAACCGGCACCGGCAAGACGGCGGCATTCTCCCTTCCCCTTCTCCAGCGAGTCGACCAGCTCGCCGGTGACGACCCCTGCGTTCGCGCACTGGTCGTCACTCCGACGCGAGAGCTCGCCGCCCAGATCGGCGAGAGCATCGCGACCTACGGCAAGCACCTGGGCGACCTGTGGCACACCGTGATCTTCGGCGGCGTCAACGAGAAGGCCCAGATCAAGGAACTCAAGCGCGGCGTCGACGTCATCGTGGCAACGCCTGGCCGTCTGCTCGATCTGATGAACCGCGGGTTCGTCGACCTCAGCAGCATCAACGTGTTCGTCCTCGACGAGGCCGACCGCATGCTGGACATGGGCTTCCTGCCGGACGTCAAGCGCATCGTCGCCAAGCTTCCCAAGAAGCGACAGACGCTGTTCTTCTCGGCCACGATGCCCCAAGAGATTCGCGAGCTCGCCGAGAGCATGCTGCACGACCCCGTGTCGGTTGCTGTCGCGCCGGTCTCCGCGACCGCGGACCGCATCGAGCAGCACCTGTACTTCGTCGACAAGTCGAACAAGCGCTCGTTGCTCGCAGAGCTTCTCTCCGACGGCAACATCAAGCGCGCGCTCGTGTTCAGCCGGACGAAGCACGGAGCGAACCGCATCGCGCAGTTCCTCGAGAAGCGAAACGTCGCCTCAGCCGCCATTCACGGCAACAAGAGCCAGGGTGCACGGACCCGGGCGCTCGAAGGCTTCAAGGCCGGCAACCTGCGCGTCTTGGTCGCCACCGACATCGCCGCCCGCGGCATCGACGTCGACGGCGTCTCGCACGTCATCAACTTCGACCTGCCGAACATCCCCGAGACCTACGTGCACCGCATCGGTCGCACGGCACGGGCGGGCAACTCCGGCATCGCCCTGTCCTTCTGCGAAGAGGAAGAGCGCGAGTACCTCGTGGACATCGAGCGGCTCATCAAGCGCCACATCCAGCGCATCGAGACCCACGGTTTCGTTGCGAGCCAGCCGCCTCCGCCGATGACCGACCTCGAAGGACGGGGCAAGTCCAGCAGTTCGAGCTCTGGCCGAAAAAAGAGCAGCAGCCGTGGCCGCGGACGTGGTCGTGGTCGTGGTCGCTCTTCGGCCTCGCGCTGATGCCGGGGCGACGCGGCTGATCGAGGACCGGACGATCAGCTGAAGTCGGTCAGCGGAATGTCGGTGAACGTCCCCGAACCGATCGCTCCAACGCCGAACGAGAGCGCTCCGTTGTCGAGCTTGGCCTCGACGTCGACGAACTGCGGCGTCTCGTAGAACCGGACCCCGGACGCGTAGTCGACCAGCGGCATGAGGTTGTAGCCCGAGACGGGGCCCACCACGTAGATGGTGGGCGTTCCAGGGCAGCGGCTCTTGATCCGCTCTCCAATTCCGCGCATCCGTCCTTTGTCTCCGATCGTCGCGTGGACACCCACCAGAACTCCGCCCGAAGTCCCGACCACTGCGACACACGTCTGAACGTTCGGAAAGATCAGGTGCGTGTCGGTCTGGATATTGTTGAACGATCCGGTGAGTTCGTAGACTCGAGTCGGCATGCGCCCCACGCTGCCACGCGAGCCCTACCGCGTGAATAGCATCGCGGTGTCTTGATTGAAGTACTCCCGCAACATCGAATACAGCTCGGGATCCCGTTTCTCGAGCTTGTTGGGTTGCTCGAAGAAGGCCTCGACCGCGACCGCGAACAGCTCAGCTTCGTTCGTTCCCGCATCGTCCCGGACAACGAGAACCGCGAGGGTTGCCCAGTACGGAGCGTCGGCGGTGACCGCGAACCCGGTCACCACCAGGCTGACGAGTCCGGCCGTGATCGCTGGAGCGAGAAATGCCCGAGGACCGGCGATCTGCATGCGAAATACGCGGTAGCCCCCCTCGTACAAACCACGCTGCTCCCGCCCGTCGATTGCTCGCATGCTCGCCACGGCCCGGTTGTGGTTGTGGGACCATCGCCACGCCCCAGTGGAGAACTCATCCGATCCAAGCCTCCCTCCCGGCGAGTCCACCGCGCAAGGACGCTTCGCTCCGGGGTTTCGAGCAGGCGCCGTCCCCGGCAGCGCGGTCTACACCGGGCCCGCACGGGACTTCGAGCCGTTTGTCCGCGTCTTCGACTGGACCGCACAGGACGTCCGAGAATACGACCCTGCCACCATCGCTCAGGCCCACGCCGCGCTGCGCGAGGGGACGACCACCTGGGTCGACGTCGTCGGCGTCCACGATGTCGAGTTCGTTCGATCGGTCTGCGAAGCGTTCGGCGTGCACCCACTGACGCTCGAAGACATCGTCCACACCGGCCAACGCCCCAAGATGGAGGTCTATCCGGAGCACACGTACATCGTGATGAAGATGGTCCGCCTCGGCGAGCACCAAAATCTGCTGTTCGAGCAGCTCTCCCTGGTGGTCGGCAAAGGCTTCGTCCTCACCTTTCAAGAGGTCGGGCAGGATGTGTTTCGAGGCGTACGGACCCGTCTTCGAGACTCGGTCGGTCGGGTCCGCGACCGGGCACACGACTACTTCGTCTACGCGTTGATGGATGCTGTCGTCGATGGCTACGTCGAGGCGGTCTCGGTGATCGGAGAGGCGGTCGAGCAGGCCGAACTCGACCTCGACAAAGACGACTCCGAGCGGATCGACGGCCTCCCGCAGCGCTTGCACGACCACAAGCGCGAACTCATGGGGCTCCGCAAGGTCACCGCCCCGCTGCGTGATGCCGTCAACGCGATGCTCCACGAAGAGGGCATGCTCGTCGCAAAACGCAACCTCCCCTTCTATCGCGACCTTCAGGACCACCTGATCCAGGTCATCGATTCGACCGAGATGTATCGGGAGATGATCGCGAACCTGATCAACCTGCACATGGCGCTCGTCGGCCAGCGAACCAACGAGGAGATGCGGGTGTTGACGGTCATCGCCACGATCTTCATCCCGCTCACGTTCATCGTCGGGGTGTACGGGATGAACTTCGACAACATGCCCGAACTCCACCAGCCGTGGGCCTACCCCACGCTGTGGTTCTCGATGTTCGGTATTGCAGCAGGGCTGCTCGTCTACTTCAAGCGCCGCGGCATGCTCTGAGCCAGCCCCGCGATCGACGCCTTGGCCGCGGCGACCGTGGGCGCTGCGCCGGAGAGGTCGACCCACGTCAGCGCGAGTTCGGATCCGACACGCTCGAGGTGAGGGAATCCCGAGCGACGGGACGGCTCCGTCAACGCGACCCTCATCGGCGCCGAAACTTCCCCTGCTTGGTTCACGCGCCGGACTCGAACTTCAGCCGCATCATCGACGTGCTCGATCCAGACCACCGCGACCGACTCGGAGTCCACCCACGCCAGGTCGACACGCCCCAGGGGATGCCCGTCATCGACGACCACGGGCTCTGAGAAGGAGTCATCGGCCCCCGCAAAGGCGACCCGGACGCTCCCCGATGCCGAGGCACCCGAGAACCACGCCACAGCAAGCGAGTCGGCCGATGCGGAGACCGATGGACCGTTGACCGGACACCCGTCGATGCGCCAATCGTCAACGCCGACGCGACGTCGCTGAGTCGGGCCAGGTCCCGCGAGCCAAATATCCCGGACCTCGTGGTCGTCTCGGTCTCGATACACGACGACGGGGCCCGAAGAGGTCGGTGCGGCGGCCGTCTGGCAACAGTCGCAGACACGGGTGTCCACCACTCGCCGCTCTGAGACGCCGTGCTCGGACACGGTCGCGGACCACAGCTGCATCGCTCCCCCGTGGCTGGTCGTCGATGCGCGGCCATCCAGCCAGAACGCGGTGAGATTGCCGGCGGGGTTCGTCGCCCAAGACAAGAAGCCGAACTCTGGTCCTTGCGCCGCATCGGAGACTGGAAGGGGGGACGTCCACGACCCATCCGCCAGCTGTCGAGACCACTGCAGGTCGTACCCGGACTCTCCTCGCCGCTGCGGCCAGCCTGCGACCCAGCCCGACGGGCCCGGAATCACGCTCGGTACATCGGCCCAGTTCTCGAGGAGCTCGGCGTGGGCGACGACAGTCTGAGACTCCCCGTCCTCTCCCCATCGGCGGGCACGAAGGCGGTAGCCCTCCGCCTGGGGTTCCAGCCAGCTCAGCACCACGCCCCCTGGCCCCGCGGTCAGTCGGGGTGACCCAGCGCCCGGTCGCGCATCCACAGGCACCCGCTCCAGGGGCAGTTCGGCGATGGCCGGAGCCGCTGTGCGCTTGGCCGAAGTCGGTGCCGGCATCGCGGCTTCGTCCTTGCCGCAGCCGAGCAGGAGCACAGCCCCCGCGATGCAAACACGCAGACGCAGTGGACTCGAGCCCGAGGGTGGAACGCCGTGCGACATGGTCCTCAGCCAGGAACCGCAACGCCGAGCGTTCCGCAGATCGACTCCAACACGTCGCTGCGCCGTGTTGCCCACGTCGCGGCGTCCACGTGCAGCACCGTCCAGCCACGCAGACGCAACACCGCGGGGCGATGCACAAATTGTTCGAAAGCCGAGTCACCCACCGCCCCTTCGTCCGTCATCACCGCAAGCGTATAGGAGTCGTCGCCGGGCTTGCCGACCGCCAAGGGGATGCGGAAGTCCGAGGTCCCCATATGCAGCGCGCATCGCAGGCCGGTGGACTCGAGCGCCAGCATCACCTGGCTGGCCAGCGGCAGATGACCGTCGACCCTCGAGCCGACCGCGAGCGCCTCGGCTGCAGCGCGGGGCGTGCCCCGAACACCGTCGAGAATGCGCTCGGCGACCTCAAAGCGGCGCTTGGAGAGGGCGTGCGCATAGTCGAGATAGCCCTTGAACAGCCGCGGCCCGGTGTGCATCGAGTTCCCCACCCGGAGCAGTGCGGGGTCGAAAGACGACACGACGTAACACTCCGCTTTGGCGCGGGAGATTGCGACGTTGAGCCGTCGTTCTCCGCCGCGTTGGCCGAGGGGACCGAAACGCGCCGGGACGTACAACTCCCCGTCCCCGCCGCGGCGCTTGCGAGGCACCGGCGCGTGGCCGAGCGAGAACACGATCACATCGCGCTCGTCGCCCTGCACAGACTCGAGGTTCTTCACGAAGGGACGCTCGTCCAGTTCCTCGTGGGTGCTCGCGGTCTGCCACAGCCCGGCGAATGCATCGTCGCCATCCAGACGCGCCTCGATCTGGTCGAGGATCGCCGCCCGTTGCTTGAGGTTGAACGTCACCACCCCCACGCTCGGCGGTTTGGACCGGGCGAGCAGTTCGGCCATCAACTCCACGACCCGGGCCGCCTCGACATGGTTGACGCCGCTGTCGTACGCCCCGCCCTCGACCGGCAACCAGCGCAGCGCCGACTCACCGTGGGGTCCCGACGTGGACGGAATGGTGAGCAGGTCCCCCTCGTACATCGCGTGGTTGGAGAACGCGATCAGCTCCTCCTCGCGACAACGGTAGTGCCACTTGAGGCCCGCGTGTGGACACCGGTTCCGCGTGAGCGAGAGCAAAGACTCCGCCGCGAACATGTCGCGGGTCTCGGCCTGCTCCTGCGTGAGGTCTTCGTCTTCCGTACTGCTGGAGCTCGCCTTGAAGTACGAAGTTGGCGGCATCTGTTTTTCGTCGCCGGCGACGACGACCTGCTTGGCGCGCAGGAACACCGGCAACCCGGACTCGACCGTGCACTGCGATGCCTCGTCGAAGATGACCAGGTCGAACAGCGGCGCCCTAGGGAACAGCACGGTCATGGTCTCCGGCGACACCAGCCAGCACGGCAGGACATCGAGGATTCCATCGTCTGCGAAGTCCCGCACGAGCTGCCGAAGAGGCATCAGGCTGCGCGACTTGGTCGTCTCCTTGAGCAGCGATTCTTTGACCTTCTGCGCCGGTGTTCGGCGAGCGCGATACTCCGCGTCGGGAATCGACAGCAGCTCTGCTTGATCCAACGTCGCGTTGATCCCCTGAACCTCGAGGTCTGCGATGTCGCTCTCGAGCGTGGCGAGCTTGCCCATGGCTTCCTCCGCTCGCTGCCCCTGCGCCGGGCTTCCCAGATCGCCCAGGGCTGGCAAGAACGACTCGAGCCGCCGCAGATGGGCATCCCCCCACGAACGCGAAAGCCCCTCTCGCCACGCCGGCGCGTCTTCGTCGGGAATCGTGGTGCGTAGCGCATCGAGCCACACCCGAGCGTCGGCGTGCACGAGGTCGGTCTGCGCGAGCCAACCATCGGCCTCTCGCAGCCGATGTCCGTCCGCGCGAAGCCGTGTCGCAAACCTGTCTCTTATACA
>CAJXVA010000053.1 GCA_913061055.1 uncultured Pseudomonadota bacterium | reverse complement strand
AGATCTACACTAGATCGCTCGTCGGCAGCGTCAGATGTGTATAAGAGACAGCCAGCATCGTGCGTTGGACGAGGTCCTCGACGTCCGGGTCAGAGCGCGGCCCAAAGAACACGAGCAGTCGGTCGAAGTACCGTTCGAGCAGCGCGTTGCCGGATGCGCTGTCCCCATCGTCCCAGGCCTCGAGGAGCTCGACGTCGGTTCTGCTGGTTTCGTTTCCCGTAGCCACCGCGACAGCGCCACCCTATCAGTCGCCGTGCTGCGAGAGCCATCGTTCGATGCGAGCGTGGACCGCCTTCGAAGCGGGGTCTTGAGCGCGGGCCAGGTGAAGTGCCTCTGTCGCGATCGCGCTGGGGCCGGTCGATGCCGAGGGCGATGGAGCGGCCACCCGCGCCATGGCGAAGCGGAGTTCGGCCAGGTCACGGTCGGGTCCCGCTTCGGCGGCGCCGGACAGAACGCTCCAGGCCTCGTTCAATACCTCGCGCGCGCCGGTGGCATCCGAAGACTCGAGCATTGCGCGGCCGCGGCCAGCGAGAGCCCAGCCCACGACGGCGCTCTGTCTGCCCCAGAGTTCTTCCGCCAAAACTTGTGCCCGGCCAAACGCGGCGATCGCCTCGTCGTACCGGCCTTGGCCGAGCCTCGCTTTGCCGAGGCTCACATTCACCGCGGGCCACAGCGCGTGTTGCGGGGTGTCCTTCAGGCCCACCGCGGCGGCCTCGGCTGCCCGAACCGAGTCGTCCCAGCGCTGCCGCAGGTTGAAGGAGTCCGCGCGCGAGAGCTGCACCAGCGCCGCGCCCGACGACTCTGGCCCCGAGACATCTTCGATACGCTGCAGCGCCCGCGTGAGCGCTCGGTCGGCCTCATCGTATGCGCCGAACTCGGACGCGACATCACCGAGGGTGGCGAGGCTCCCCCAGGTGGCCTCGTCGAGCTCTTCCCAGCCTTGCACGGCTTTGTTTGCGGTCGAATAGGCCTCGTCGAGCAGGCCCGCCGCACGGAATACCGAGGCGCTCCGTTCGGTGATCGATAGGATGTGGGTGGGCTCGCCGGTCGTCTCTGCGAGGCGGAGGGCTTGGCGCTGGAGATCAACTCCGGCGGCTTCGTCGCCTGTGGTGAGCGCGAGAAGGGCCTCGCCTTGAAGCCGCCGGACCTCCTGCTTGGGCCAGCGCTCCGGCCTGGCGGCCTTGGCTCGGCTCAACCACACCCGGGCGCCTTCGGTGTCCCCTTCGGACAGCAACAGGACTTCGACGATGCGATTGGCGGCGACGGACTGGTAGTAGTCATGGCGAGATCGCAGCGCCACGGCATACGCTCGTTCGAACATCGGCAGGCTCCGGGGGTCGCCGGTGTACGAAAGAACGCGAGCGCGTGAACACAGGATCTCGGCGAGCACCGGGTCGAACCCCAACGCTTCGGCTTCCTCGGCCAACGCTCGAAGCTCCTCCTCGGCCCGGGCCAGCGCCCCATCTGATCGAAGTTGCCCGGCACGCTCGAGCCGGATGCGAAGCGCCAGGACGTCGCGGGCCTTCCGCGAAGGGGCCGGCGGGCCTCCGGCAGAGGCGACGCCCGGCGTGAGGCATGCCTGCGGGTTCTTCAGCGAGTAGGACCACCGCAGCGCGCTCGAGACCTCCCCCTCCTCGATGGACTCCAAGGCTTCGAGCAGCCCTGAGAACCCCGCGGCCCACCGTTGCAAGCACTCGGTGCTCGCCCGCGTCTCCTCGGTTTGTGGCGCCCCGCCGCAGACCGTCTCGCGTACCGAAGCATGCGCTCCTGCGATGGTCTCGAGACGCTGCCCCAGTCGCTCCCATCGGCGGCGGCGCCACCGCTCACCGCTGCCGACGATGGCCTGCCGCACGGAGGGCCGAGCGGTGTCCCACTCCAGGGGCGGGACGCAGGCCGAGCGCTCGGCCGACGGGGTCGAGGCGAGGGCGTAGGTGAGCGCCGCGCCCCCCACGGCCGCGACCGAACCCCACAGAACCAGGCGTCGTCCTCGGGAGCGAGCGTGCTGCAGGGCGAGAAGCAACGCGTCCATCGAGGGCCAGCGCGCGGTCGGTTGCGCGGCCAGTCCTCGAAGGAGAACCCGATGGACCCCTCGCGTGACGCGAGGCGACGGGGGAGACTCTCGGAGCGTACTTCGGAGCTTTTCGGCAAGGAGTGAATCGGCCGAGGTCTCGACGAAGGGGCGGCTTCCGTAGAGGCTCTCCCAGGCCATGACACACCATGCGTATTGATCGGCGGCGGGCGACGCATGCTCGCCTCGGTGTTGCTCCGGTGCCATGTACGCCGGGGTGCCGACGACACCGTCGACACCGGGACCGTCCGGACGCTCCAGCTCGGTCGCGAGTCCGAAGTCCACCAAGACGACCCGGCCATCGGGCTCGACCATCACGTTCTTCGGTTTGACGTCGCGATGAATGACGCCGGCCCGGTGGGCTCCAGCCAGCCCGCGCGCAACCTGCTCGAGCGTGTCGAGTCGCGTCGCGCCCGAGGGGCTGTGCTCTCGGACCCATCGCTCATAGGTGGTTCCGTGCAGCCGCTCCATGGCGATGAACAGGCCGTGCTCCGAGTGCCCCACGTCGAAGACTCGGACGACCTCGTGAAGATCGAGCTTGGCAATGGCTTGGGCCTCGCGGGCGACGACTGCGGCCTCCGACGGGGACGCGCAGCGCAGCACTTTGAGCGCGACCTCTCGCCGCAATCGTGGATCGAACGCCAAGTGGATCTGGCCCATCGCGCCAGATGCCAGTCGCTGCCGCAGGATGTAGCGTCCGATCCTGGGCTCTTCGAACGTGCTGCCAAACAGGTTCTTGCGGACGTTGGCCAGCAACCGCGCCCGGTCGACGCGGCTGCGCCGATCATCGGGCCCGAGCGCTGGCGTTTCCGACGTGGGCGTTCCCATGGTGGGTGAACTGCAGGGGGCGAGTCCGTGTACTGAGCTAGACGGACGAGAGGGCCGCGAGGATCACGGAAATCGACCCCGCCGCCGGGAGGGCGGAGTCGGGCGTCATTTCACTGGGGCCAGGGGTTCGCGCAGTTCCCAGCACACCGAGTTCTCGAGCGACTTCGGAAGCAGTGCGATCTTGCGCTTACCGCCCTCGGTGTCGCCGATGACGATGTGGCTTGGACACTGGACCTCGTCGGCGCTGTGCGCCGTGGCGCTGAGCGTCGAGGCGTCGCACGGCACCCCCAAGTAGTCCTCGCATTGGGCTTGCGCCAACCCTCCGAGGCGGTCCGCGCATGCCGACGCACCCGAGGTGGGTTTTGCTGAGTGCAGGACCAGGACCTGGCCGCCCATCACCGGGATGCCGTCGCGTCCGCTGTCGGCCACGTTCCGATTCGCGGTCCGTAGGATCGCTTGTTCACACTTGAGGCTCTGTTCGTCGAGCGTCTTGAGCAAGACCGTCTCACCCCGGACTTCGACGCTCACCTTTCCGTTGGAGAGCGCCCCTTTGGGGATCTGTGCTGTGTTGATGGACCAGCGGTTTCCGAACACCGCCGGGCAGAACGGGCCTGTGCCTTCCACGGGATCGAGGTTTCCCCGCAGCAGGCCTTCGTCGCTGAGCGTGACCGAACCCGTGCATGTGGTCTCACCGAACACGCCCTTGCGAACGATGAGCTGGTTCGCTTTCGATTCGAACATCACGGCTTCCTCGAGCTCGAGGACCTGATCGCTGCGGGTGGGGATGATCTGCTTGCCGTCGAGCCGTACACCTTCGGCGACCGCGTACGGGTTCTTGCGGCCGTACGACCCCGCCATCGACTCGGGAACGGCATCGACGAGGGACCAAGCCTCCCAATCCCCCTGAAGGCTCGCCTCACACTTGCTGTCGCTGTCCATCTTGAACATCGTCAGCAGCAGGCGGGTGCCGTGTCGGTCGATCGTGCCCTTGCACTTCTTCGGATCGTTGGTGCCGGTGTCCTTCGCCCACCGAAGTTCGGCTTCGTCGATCTGGTACGAGCCGTTGGCGAGCTCTTTGCCCGAGACGATCTTCACCGTGAGCTCGGAGTACCGCAACGTGTCGACGTCGACCTCCAACCCAAGCGTGGGCAGGAAAGCATCCACCTCGGTCCGTCCATAGGCGCCACGGAGGGCATCTGGAATCGGGGCGGATTCGCCGGTCTTGTCATCACAAGCGGACGCGCTAAGGAGCAGCGCGACCAAGGAGATCGTAGCTTGGCGGATCATTTGTAGTCGGTCAGATGCCGGCGACGGCCCCGAGGGTTCTCGCGTTCACGCTTCTCGGCGCAGGCGATGCAGAGCGTGGACCACGGCATGAGCTCCAGGCGTCGCCGCTTGATCTCTTTGCTGCAGTCCTCGCAGTGACCGTACTCGTCTGGATCCTCGGCGATGAGGTCCAACGCCTCAAGGATGGCCTCGAGCTGCTGGGTCCGCGTGACGTTGCGCTTGGACGCGATGATCTGATTCATCTCGGCCAGCGGAGCGGCATCCTCGTCCACCCGGCGTGCCGTATCGGCGCCGGAGTTCTCAGGCACCACCTCCACATCGCCCTCGGCTCGCAACTCGGCCTGACGGCTCAAGAGCAGGGCTTTGAAGAACTCGACATCTTTCGGGGTCACTGCTGCCACAGCATCGCCCAACCTGGGGAGCGATGGAAGGACCGCGACGGACTCACGTAGAAGCCCGGCGCGGACGTCAGCGGCTGAGGCTCTACTCGCGGCGCCGACGGGTCGCGAACAGGCCGAGCCCGAAGAGAATTCCCAGGGCGCCCCAGGTTCCGCCGCGGCTCCCCGGCGCCACGGCGCATGCCGCTTCGCCTTCGAACAGGCCGGAGAGGTCCACCGTCTGCTCGACGCGGATCCCCTCGTCCTCCAGCGCGTCGATGCACGCATCGAGGTCGTCGCCGTGGTCAATGTACTGTCCGTCGCAGAACAAGGTGCCGCCGGTCGAGCACTGGGTCGCGCACTCGCTCGCGAAGCTCTCCTGGCAGGCTGCGTAGCCCTCGGACTGGCACGAGATCTGGCAGTCGAGGTTGACCTCCGCGGTACATGAGCCGCCGCAGCACCCTTCGCACTGGGCGACGCAGTCGGCGTCGGGTGCTTGGACCTCGCAGCTTGCATCGCATTCGGCCGAGCAGGTCGACTCGCAGGACGCTCGGCATTCGGTCTCATCATCGGCGCCCGAACAGGACGCCTCGCAGCTTCCTTCGCAGTCGAGCTGACACGAGGCGGAGCAGTCGAACGAGCCGGGGTTGGCCGAGCACTCCGCTTCGCAGGAGGGCCGGCAGTCGCTGGTGCACTCGATGTCGGCGTCGAAGTCACAGGTGCCCGAGCACGCAGCTTGGAGATCCGCCGCACAAGCGCTCAGGGCGGCATCGAGGTCGCAGCTGCCTTCGCAGGTGGCCTCCAGCCGAAGCTCACATTCTGCGCCGCGCTCGATGTGCGCCCCGCCACACTCGTCAATTCCTGCTTTTGCGTCAGTGCTGGCGAGAAGTGCGGCTCCAAGGGCAAGGCCCATCATGCTTTGTCGGATCAAGTTCATGTCGTGGTCTCCGGGGCGGGTGGGTCAGGCCCCTCGTGGTTCGTGGCCGCTAGGGCTGTGATTTCGTGAGCGTGGCGTCGAATCGCTCGTCGCCGTCGATGAGCACGTCAGAAGTACACGAACCGTGCCGACATCAGCGCCGCCGTCTTTCCGATGCTTCGACGTCCCCACATGTTGCATGCCGCAGCACCAACGCGGCGGACTGCGACACGGCGGTCGGGATCCCTCCCATTCCTGGCCATCGCCTGGCCCTGCGGCTTACGATGCCTCGGTGGGAGGGGGTCGAATCGCTGGCATCGCAGCACTCGCAGTGGCGGGCTGGCTCGCGATGCCCGCGGTTGCCGATGCCGCTGAAGATCGGCGGGGCCGCCCCTGGGCTCAAGGAACCGTCGTGCCCACCTTCGGACTTGGCTTCGGGTACAGCCAAGACCTGGTGTCGCTGAGCTTTGGACTGGGCGGCAGCTACTTCGTGGCCGACGGCTTCTCGCTCGGCCTCCACGTCGACGACGAGATCCTGCTGTACTCGAAGTCGCTCAAGGGCGATCTCCCCGACCTCGAGAACCAGATCCCGACCAACGTCTTCAGTCTGACGCCGGTCGCACAATGGGTTTTCGTGCGGCGTCCCCGATTCTCGCCGTATGTGTTCGCGGGGATGGGACCGGTGTTCTTCAACAACGACAATGGCGTGTTCGGCCACTGGACCGCCGGTCCGGGGGCGTACATCGGCGTTGGTGGCCCGGTCTCGATCGACCTCGGTGTCGCGTTTTCGGGTCTTTTCCCGACCGGACAATGCAACGAGTCGTTCGAGTACCAGCCCTCCGCGACCGGGGTGGATCCGATCCCGGTGCTGGACTACTGCTCGTTCCGTTGGGGGCCCCGCTTGGGCATCGTCCTGGCGCTGGGCGGATCGAGGCGCGAGACGAGTCAGCGGGAGAAGCCAGCCGACCCGTTTCTGCCGCCGCCTGAGGAAAGCCCCGAGGATCGAGCCACAGATCTCGATTGACGCGCCCTGCGCTTGGCCGCGAAGAAGTTTCCGTGGCGATGCGACAAGGCGCCAGCGGCTTCGTCTGTAGAGATGGAGCCGGAAGAAGACGTGAAGTCGGCACGAAACCGACGTGTAGCGAATAGAGTGAGGTCTGGGTCGTCTGACCTAGAGCCGGACGAGCTGGCCGACGCGCACCGAAGCGCGAGACCGAGCACGTACGCACAGTCAGCACCCCGCCTTCTCCGGTTTCTATGCCGCCGATTGGCGTCCGCGCCTCGGGAATGCCACAATTACCTACATCACCCACACAGATCTGAATCGATGAAACGTTCCTTCGCCCTCCTCATTCTCTCTGCCCTAGGCCTCGCGAGCTGCAACTCCGCGTCGGCCGAGCAGGCAGCGATGGGGGTGCGCGATTCCGAGCGCATGATTCATCAAGAGGTCGTTTCGTCCGCTGCGCTCCATGGAGAGCCCGACGAGCAGCTCGACGACGAGCCGGACGACTTTGAGCCCAAGCCCGAGGCACAGCTCGCGCCCGAGGCGAAAGCGGATGCCCCCGAGGCCGAGGCCGAGGCCAAGCCCGCCCCCGCTGCCGCCAAGCCAGTCGCACGTCGCATCGCCCGGCAGAAGCTCACCGTCTTCGCCCAGCCGCGGCGCTCAGCCCCCATTCGCGGGCGCATTCCCACCGCGGCCGCGTTCGACGTTTTTGGTTACGTCGACGGACCCGGCTGCGAAGGGGAGCTTGGATGGGCCGACCTCGGACACCACGGTTTCGCCTGCATGGACGCGACTCGCAACGGGGAGGGAGCCCAAGCGTATCCCCAGCCCAAGATGCGGGCGGAGCTGACCCCATTTTACTACGCCAAGGTGAAGGTCGGTCACAACGCACCGCGGTACCGAAACCTCAAGGCCCTCAACGCCGGCGCCGATCCGATCGACACGCTCAAGGAAGGCGTCGACTATGCGTTCGTCGTGCGACGTCGATCGAAGGGACAGCTGGTTCTGATCGACGACCAACGTCGCGCCGTGCGGGAACAAGACGTCCGACGGTTTCGGCCGAGCCGATTCGAAGGCCGCGATCTCGAAGCAGAGCCGGTCCCCGAAGGCAAGGTGCTCGCGTGGGTCTCCAACTGGCCCAAAGCGCCGGTGTACAGCCGCGCCAGCGCATCGTCCAAGCGGACCGCGGATTTCGCCTACCACGACCAACTCCACGTCGAGCCGGCGGACACCAAGGGTTGGTACAAGCTCGAGGACGGCAGTTTCATCTCCATTGACGACGTCCGGGTCTTCTCGGTGCCGACCAATCGCCCCGAAGGGGTGACCGCGGGGGACATCTGGGTCGACGTCGACCTCGAGCAGCAGATCCTCTCCGTGATGCTGGGCGATGCGGCCATCTATGCCACGCTCGTCTCGTCGGGCCTCAAGAGCCCGACGCCGCGGGGCTTGTTCCGCATCCACAACAAGCGCGCGGTGGGCTCAATGAGCAGCTCGCCCGGGGCCGACGACTTCTACAGCGTGCAGGCCGTGCCTCACGTGCAGTACTTCCTGGGCAGCTTCGCGCTGCACAGCGCCTACTGGCACGATGGCTTCGGTCGCCCGATCAGCCACGGCTGTGTGAACCTCAGCCCCAAGGACGCCAAGCACGTGTTCTCGCTGACCACACCGAGCCTGCCGCTGGGCTGGCTGCACGGCTACGAATCGACCGAGCACCTCGGCACGACCATCCGCGTTCGCTTTGGCGACGCCCCGGTTCGCGACCGTCGTGGTGAGGTCGAGCCGATCTTCGGGCGGTAGAAGCGTTTCCTGGACTACGTCCTTCGGGTGTCCGGTACGCCTGGGCTCGAGGTTTCGACGCAGGACGTGAGTGGGGGCACGGGCGAGGCGTTGCGCACTGCAACGCCCATCGGGTCTGCTCTCTGTCATGCGCGCGTTCCGAGCTGTTCTGATCTGCTCTGTCTTGGCGATGGGTTGCGACTCCGCCAACAAGCCGGCGACCGAGTCCAAGCCGACCCCGGCCGCAAAGGTCGAGGCCAAGGCTGCTGAGCCTGAAGCCGACACTGCGAAGCCGGGCGCCAAGAAGGACGAGCCTGCCAAGCCGACTGCGGAACAGTCCGCAGGCGAAGCGAAGGCGGACGACTTCAAGTACTTCGCCGAGCAGGTCGCCGACCTCCGGATTCTGCGATACCAGGTGCCGGGCTTCGAGTCGCTCCCGGTCAAGCAGAAGAAGCTGGTCTACTTCCTGTCTCAGGCGGCGCTTGCCGGGCGCGACATCATCTGGGACCAGAAGTATCGCCACAACCTCGCCATTCGCCGGACCCTCGAGGCGGTGATGACGGGCAGCAAGACGGACAAGTCCAGCGAGGACTGGAAGAAGCTGGTCGAGTACACGAAGCGGGTGTGGTTCAGCAACGGCATCCACCACCACTACTCGAACAAGAAGCTGGTTCCGGAGTTCTCCAAGGAGTTCTTCGCCGAGGCGGTCAAGGGCGTCGACAGCTCGTCGCTTCCGCTCGCCGAGGGGGAAGATGTCGATGCGCTGCTGGCCAAGCTCGAGCCGGTGATGTTCGATCCCAAGGTTGACGCGAAGGCGGTCAACCTCGATCCCAAGTCGGACCTCGTCGCGTCGTCGGCCACCAACTTCTACGGTCCGGGTGTCACGCAGAAGGACGTGGAGAAGTTCTAC
Source organism: uncultured Pseudomonadota bacterium (assembly GCA_913061055.1). Lineage (GTDB taxonomy): Bacteria > Myxococcota_A > Polyangia > Nannocystales > Nannocystaceae > CAJXVA01. Next base: position 22,114 of record CAJXVA010000053.1, on the reverse strand, counting down.
GGCAAGATGAAGTCTGCGGACCCGAAGCGTCCGGTGTCGCTCGGCCTCAACAGCCAACTGGCGAAGGTCGACGGCAAGCTCGTCGAGCGCCCCTGGAAGGTCGATGGCATGTACGGGCCCGCGATCAAGGAGATCGTCGGTTGGCTGAAGAAGGCCGCGACCGTCGCTGAGAACGAGCCGCAGAAGAAGGCGCTCGAGCAACTCGTGGCCTACTACGAGACCGGAGACCTCGCGACCTTCGATGCGTACTCGGTCGCATGGGTCGCCGACACCGAATCACGTGTCGACGTGGTGAACGGCTTCATCGAGGTGTACGGGGACCCGATGGGCTACCGCGGGGCGTTCGAGTCGGTGGTCAGCATTCGTGACCTCGAGGCGAGCAAGCGCATCGAGACCATCTCGAAGTCGGCCCAGTGGTTCGAAGACAACTCCTCGATCCCCGCCGACTACAAGAAGGAGTCGGTCAAAGGAATCTCCGCCAAGGTCATCACGGTCGTGACGGAAGCTGGCGACGCCGCGCCGTCGACTCCGATCGGTATCAACCTGCCCAACGCCAACTGGATTCGGGCCGAGCACGGCTCCAAGTCGGTCAACCTCGGCAACATCGTCCACGCCTACGACAGCAGCAGCAAGTCCAGCGGCGTGCTGGAGGAGTTCTCGTTCTCGGACGAGGAAGTGGCGCGGACCAAGAAGTGGGGCAACTACGCCGACACGCTTCACACCGACATGCACGAGGTCATCGGCCACGCTTCAGGCAAGATCAAGGAAGGCGTTGGCACGCCGAAGGAGACGCTCAAGAACTACAGCTCGACCCTGGAAGAGGCGCGTGCCGACTTGGTGGCGCTGTACTTCCTGCTGGATCCCAAGCTCATCGAGATCGGCGTCATGGAAGACCTCGACACCGGGCGCGCGGCCTACGACGACTACATCCGCAACGGCTTGATGGTGCAGCTGTCGCGGCTCGAACTCGGGGAGCACCTCGAGGAGGCCCACATGCGCAACCGTCAGATGATCGCGAAGTGGGTGTTCGAGAAGGGCAAGGCCGAGAATGTGGTCGAGCAGAAGGAGAAAGACGGCAAGACCTACTTCGTGGTCAACGACTACGAGAAGCTGCGCGGGTTGTTCGGGGAGCTCCTCTCCGAAGTTCAGCGCGTGAAGTCCGAGGGGGACTACAAAGCCGGCAAGGCGCTCGTCGAGACGTACGGGGTGAAGGTCGATGCCAAAATTCACGCCGAGGTGAAGAAGCGCTACGAGGCCCTGAAGATCGCACCGTACGGTGGGTTCATTCAGCCCAAGCTGGTGCCCGTGATGAGCGGCGAGGAGATCACCGACGTGAAGATCGAGTACCCCGACGACTTCACGACGCAGATGCTCGAGTACGCCGAGTCGTACTCGTTCCTCCCGACGGTCAACTGACCCTCAGTAGGTGAGGCCGAGCTCGCGGCAGCGCAGCTCGACCTGAATCACGTAGCTGTTGGTGCGCGTTCGTAGCCCCGCGGCGACGGTCCCGTCGGGACACGTCAAAGGGCCGAACGGGCCGCCGCCGGAACCACCCTGAAGAGCCTCGAAGCGGGCCTCGGCCGTCGCCTCCAGGTCGTACGCGCCGGGAGCACCGATGGTGTCGATGCTCGCACAACGAATCTGAAGCCCATCGATGACGGTGCCCGCGCCTCCTTGCACTGCGACGATGACTTCGTCGGCCCCGCACTCGGTGCTCCAGGGGCCGCCGCCGCTGAACCCACCGTGCTCGGGGAGCACGGTCGGGGGAGCGCCGGTCGCGAACTCGGGAGGGTCGGTGTTGGTCAGAGCGGTGGGCCGGCAAATGCCGCCGATGACCCCGATCCATGGTTCGGCCGTCAGATCGCCCTGAAGTCCCACCAGGACCTCTCCGGCTGGGCACTCGTGGGTGTTGTCGCTAATGCCGCTCGTCCCGCTTCCCCCGTCCAGTTCGCTGGTGAGGGTCGCCCCGTAGTCGATCGCGGTGGGCCCGACCTCGCAGCTGCTGGTGCAGCCGTCGAGCTCGTCGGAGTTGCCATCGTCGCAGGCCTCGTCGTCCTGCGGGATGCTGTCGCCGCAGCTGGTCGGGGGATCGCCCGTGCTCGAGTCGTCCGTGGGGTCGGATCCGGTACTCGAGTTGCCCCCAGTTGTGGATTCGGCGCCCCCACCGGACGTGGTCTGCTCGCCCGTGGGATCGGTGGTCGGGTTGCCGGTGGCGCTCGGGTCGGTCGTGGCTTCCGTGGTGGGGCCCGGGTCGTCGCTGTCGCTGTCCGCTCCCGAGGTGGGGCTGGGGTCGGTCGTCCCAGTGGGAGGGAGGGTGGTCTGGCCCGTCTCGTCCGCAGAGGTCGCGTCCGTGTCCGTGTCCGAACTCTCGGCAGCAAAGAAGGTGCTGCATCCACCAAGCGCAAGCACAACCCCCAACAACGCGACCCTGTCCACGAATCGATCCTACCACGCCCGCCGCCGCCGACTCCGCGGGCCCAGGGGCGCAGTTGCGGCGCGGAGTCGCTCAGCCGCCTGCCGGCGTGGTGGGGATCGGACCGGTCGGCATCGGCGCGATGACGGTGTTCTCAACCTGTGGAACCGGCTCGTTCACGGTGCGGTACCGCGCCGTGCCAGCGTGCGCGCGGTCGGCTTGCAGCACCCAAATGCCGTCGAGGTTTGCGAGCTGCACGCGGTCACCGTCCTCAGGGTCGCCTTGGCCGACCAGGAGACGACGCTCACCGCTTTCGTCCTTCAGCTCCACCGCGACGAGCACGCGTCCCTTGGCCCGCAGCTGCATGGCAAGGTCGGAGAACTCGATCGAGCCCTCGCCTCCTTCCGCGTCGAGTCGGGTGAACGACTGACCCCACGGGGACAGAAGCTCCCCAAAGATCGTCGTGAAGCTCTGCACGATCATGGACTGGAACATGAAGAACGCGCGCATCTCGTGCAGCGAGTACACCGCGACGTTGTCCCTCCCCATCGCGCGATAGCGGCGGTCGAGACGGTGTGCGAGCTCGGCGTTGACGACCTCGGCAACGATCGTTTGCTCCGGGCTCTGGGGGGAGCGCCCACCGATATGGTCCTGAAGGTGCTCGAGCTTCATCAACGCCGTCGCGGTGGTGGCGTCGGACCCGTGGCGCTGTGAAGAGGTGAGGACGATGGCGTCCATTTCGGGCGCCGTTCCAAACTCTGCAGGCAGGCGCATCAGCTGACGAGAGGATGTCCAGTCGCCGACTTCGAAGACCACTCGGCCCACCGCGCCACCGCCTCCGTTGCCCGGGATGCACTGGAACTCGGCGTCCCCGATGGGCTCGAACGTTCCGCGTAGGCCTTCGAGCAGTCCGGTCCGCACGAGGTTGCTGTGGCCTTCGACGGCGTCGATGGCTTCGGCCTTTGCTTCTTCGTTGGCGACGAGCACCAGGAGCTCGCCGCGCGGTTCGGCGGTGAGAATGGCCTCGATGAGGTTGACCGTCGCGGGTCGAAACCCGCAGATGAGAACCTTGCGAAGTGGGTTCGGGGTGTCGGGCTGGAACGAGGGCAGCTGGGCCGAACTCGGCGGCGTTGGACGGCTCTGCATTTCAGCAGACCGCTGCTCGTCGGCGAACTCGGCGGTCACCTGGTGATTGGGAGCGAGCGCGACGAAACCGCACATGCGCTCGTCGGGGTGGAGCGCACCCGCGTCCGGAGCCGGGTTGAGCAGAATGCGGGGAGGGGTCCCCGCACCTCCCGTCGCCATCAGGGCACCGATCGGAATGACCCGCCGCGAAGGCGGACGCGGAAGTCCCTGCATGACCATGGACTCGACGGCGTCGTGTGGCGCCGGGAGTTGCGGGATACCGCCGGGCATTTCCGAGTTCCGGTAGTCGTACATGTACAGCTCGTAGCCGGAGGAGGCGACGATGCTGGTGAACACCTCGGCGGCGCGGCTGCGACGAGCCACCGAAAACGCAAACAGGGCGAGTAGACGCTCCGTGGGGACGATGCGAGCCTCGACGCGACCCGAGGCTCGGGCGATCGCCTTCTGGGCGGCCCCGATGTTGCTCTCGTCGACGATCTCGGCGATCAGCTTTGTCCGCGCGTTCTCGTCATCGTCGACGACCTCGCGCAGTCGCTCGACGATCGTGATCAAGGTCCGGACGGTCTCGTCGTCGGGCGCATGGCTGTCCGCGTCTGCGAGCACCACGACCCGGCGCGCGAGCGGAACGTCGGCGCGGGTGAGGAACGCCTCGTCGTCTTCATCGGAGTTCTCGCGGTAGATGATGCGCGCAAACTCTGGGTCTCGCAGGAACGGCGGAGGCTCGGCGTCGCGGCCGACAACCACGAACTCGCGCTGTTGTCGTGCGCGCCTTCGGAACTCTCGAAGTCCGCGCACGCTGAAGAGGCGAGCGCCCGTGGGAACGAGCTTGCGATACTCACCGACAACTTCGTCGAGCAGGGCCCGGGTGGGGGTGGTGAGGTTGAGGAGGACCGTGTGGCCCTTGAGACCCGCGGACCGGAGCTGACTGAGCTCCATGAGCTCGGAGACGGCGTCCGTCCCGATGCCGATCAGGACGCTGATGAGGAAGAGGCCGACGAAGGTCAGACCGATGCTGACCAGCAGAGTCCCGCTGTCGTGTGGCGAGCCGAGCATGTTGCCGGGGTCGCCGATCTGGCGGACGGCCCACCACATGCGCACCCAGAACTCATGGTCGTGCGGGTCTCCGACATTCCCGTCGGCGTCGAAGTCGTCACCGACCGAGTCCGTCAGGTGGTTGAGAAGGACGGTACCCGCGAAGGACATGATGCAGACCGTCGCGAACACCAAGAACAGCTGGCGGGCCCGCTCCCGTCGTCGCAGAACGTTCCACAGGTCCGCCACCAGCGGCGCCCAGTAGCGCAGCAGCATGACCGTTCGCACGAGTCGAAACAGACGCAGCCATCTCGTCTGACCGCTTGCCCACGGAAGGAACGACAGCAGCGCGACGAAGTCGACGACGAGCAGGAAGGCGTCGAGCCGCCCGGGGGCGACCCAACCCGCGGCGGCGGGGTCGTTGTGTTGGGCCCGGTACTCGCCGCGGAATGCAAGAATCGCCCGGGCGACGAACTCCGGGAGGAACGCGACGAGGAACAGGAGGTGGACCCAGTCTGCGTTGGAGCCTTCGATCCCGACCTCGGCCATTCGCTCGTCGGGCAGGAGGCTGATGATGATCAGCAAGCTGAGGATCACGCGGGTGGCCAGGTGGTCGAGGGTGAACTCGATCTGGCCAACCCAGCCGTCGCGACGCGCGGTGTGGCGGGACACGGCGGGAGGATAACGCCACGGGCGGTCTCGACGCAGGACCCGCCGCGTCATGCGCGCGACAGTCCCCCGAACAGCCTGCTACAAGGGGGCGGTGGGTTCCGCTTCGCACCTCTTCGCGCATCAGGCCGACCTGGCTGCAGCGCCATTTTTGCCCACCTCGCGGGCGGAGATGGATGCGCTGGGCTGGGACGCTTGCGACGTGGTGTTGGTCACCGGCGACGCCTACGTCGACCACCCGAGCTTCGGGATGGCGATCGTCGGGCGCCTGCTGGAGGCGCAAGGCTTGCGCGTCGGTATCGTGCCGCAGCCGCGATGGCAGGACACGACCGACGTGGCGTCGCTCGGGAAGCCGCGCCTGTTCTGGGGGGTGACCGGCGGGAACATGGACTCGATGGTCAACCGGTACACCTCGGACCGGAAGATCCGTCGGGACGATGCGTACTCCCCCGACGCAGCCGAAGGTCTGCGGCCCGATCGCTGCACGCTGGTCTACGCCCAACGCTGCCGGGAGGCGTTCCGGGACGTTCCGATCGTCCTGGGCGGGATCGAGGCGAGCCTCCGCCGGATCGCCCACTACGACTACTGGTCGGACAAGGTTCGGCGGTCGGTCCTGACAGACGCCAAAGCCGACCTGTTGATCTTCGGCAACGCCGAGCGAGCCCTCGTGGAGGTCGCCCGCCGCTTGCGGGACGGAGAGACGATCGATTCCATTCGCGACGTGCGAGGCACGGTGTTCATGCGCAGGGGACTGCCCGAGGGATGGGCCGAGATCGACTCCACGGAGCTCGACGCCCCCGGGCCCATCGGGCCGAGCACCGACCCGTACGCGAGCGAGAGCGAGGGCGAAGCCCCAAAGACCGAGCTCGTCGGGATTCGGCGGCGGACCAAAATCGCGGCCCAGCGACATGACCGGGCGAAGACGGCGGTACGTCTACCCTCGTTCGAGGCGGTTCGTGATGACGCTGTTCTGTACGCGCACGCGTCTCGGGTGCTCCACCTGGAGGCGAACCCCGGCAACGCCCGGGCGCTGGTTCAGGCGCACGGCGACCGCGACCTGTGGCTCAATCCCCCGCCCATCCCGCTGAGCACCGAGGAGATGGACGCGCTGTACGAGCTGCCCTTCGCTCGTGTGCCCCACCCGCGCTACGGAGACGCAAAGATCCCCGCGTACGAGATGATCCGCTTCTCGGTCACGATTCAGCGCGGGTGCTTCGGCGGGTGCTCGTTCTGTTCGATCACCGAGCACGAAGGCCGCGTGATTCAGAGCCGCTCCGAGGATTCGATCATTCGCGAGGTCGAGCGCGTTCGCGACATGACCCCCGGCTTCACCGGGACCATCTCCGACCTCGGAGGCCCGACGGCCAACATGTACCGGTTGGCTTGCAAGTCCAAGGCGATCGAGGCGGCGTGTCGCAAGCCGTCGTGTGTGTACCCGGGGGTCTGTTCGAACCTCGATACCAACCACGCGCCGTTGATCTCTCTGTATCGCAAGGCGAGGGCGCTGCCCGGCGTCAAGCGGGTGATGATCGCCTCCGGGGTTCGATACGACCTCGCGGTCGAGTCTCCCGAGTACGTGCAGGAGTTGGTCGAGCATCACGTCGGCGGCTACCTCAAGATCGCGCCGGAGCACGTCGCCGAAGGCCCGCTCTCGGCGATGATGAAGCCGGGCATCGGGACCTACGAGCGCTTCAAGACGATGTTCGATCGAGCATCGAAGCGCGCGGGGAAGAAGCAATTCCTCATCCCGTACTTCATCGCCGCGCACCCCGGCACCCGGGTGGAAGACATGGTCGAGCTGGCGGTGTGGCTCAAGACCAACGGGTTCGAGGCGGACCAGGTGCAGACCTTCCTGCCCTCGCCGATGGCCAGCGCGACCGCGATGTACCGCAGCGAGAAGGACCTGCTGCATGGGGTGAAGCGGGTCGGCGGTGACCTCCATGTCCCCAAGGGGCTGAAGATGCGGCGGCTCCACAAAGCGTTCCTGCGCTACCACGACCCGGAGAACTGGCCGCTGCTGCGGGCGACGCTGCAGCGGATGGGTCGGGCGGAGTTGATCGGCAACGGGCCGGGGGCGCTCATTCCACGGAGCCAACCCGCGCCGGGAACCCGGCCTGCGCGTCGTGGGGCCCCCCGCCCAGGAACGGCGCTGACCCAGCACACCGGGCTTCCGCCGCGAAAAGACGGCTCGGCCAAGGCGGGTCGCAAGCGCAAGCGCAAGACGCGAGCACGGAAGTAGGCACGCTCAGAGCTCTTCGGGGCGGTCGTAGAACAGCAACATGTCTGTCATCGACGCGTGCTGGACTCGAAGCCACTCCGCCGATCGAGCGACGTTGCTGATTCGAATCTCGTCGACGCCGCCGTGCAGCCACCGCCCGACGCGTAGCTCTGCGTCGGTGTCGGAGCCCGGGATGAACTCGGTCGCGAGCGTGCTTGCCAGTTCGCCGTTGACGTAAAGGGATGCGTCCGTACCGGTGTATGTTCCGGCGAGCATGGTCCACTCGTCTTGCTGGATGGGTGCGGTTCCGAAGATGTTGTCTTGAAGCGGTCCGGGAATCGCCTGCGACAGGTTGAAGAACGGACGGGGCTGCAGTTCTGAGAGAAGCGAAACTTGGCCTCGCACCGCGCTGAGGCGGTACCCGGGAAGCTTCCCCAAGAGTTCTCGGTGCCGGGCCTGTTCGAGGTCCTCGTCCCAAGGCAGGACGCCCGCTTGCTCCTCCTCGAGCCGGACCCAACCAAGGATGGACAGGGGCTGCGGCCCAGAGATGTCGAGCTCGCCGTCGGATGCGATGAGCGCTCCGTTCCCGGACTTCTGGGCATACGAACCGAGGAACGCGCTCGACTCGGCGACGTCCGTGTTGTTGTCGGCGACCAGTGCGATGCCGTCGACCGAATCCGTGAACACCAGTGGCACGCCTGCGCCATCGTCGAAGTGGAAGACGGCGATGTACCCCGCGGACCAGACTTCGCTCGCTTGCAATGCGTCCGGGACGTCGCGGCAATCGGGCCCCGTGATGGCCTCGAGCTCGAGGTCGGCTCCGCCGGTGATCTCGCGAAGCCGGACCCACGCGATCCGGCCCGGCTCTTCGAGTTCGTGCGGAAGGAGTACGCCATCCTGATAGAAGCGCAGGTTTTCCGCGTTGAAGGTGGGCCCGAGCCGCGAGGTTGTGACGCGCACGGGGACGTTGCTGAGTGTTGAGCCGGCGGGAAGGAGGTCCTCGATGAGGATCGGGGTCAACCAGCACCGGGTCTCTTCGCCGGCATCGATCAGCCCGGAGGCTGTGGTTTCATCCTCAGGGGAGGTCGGCCCGTGGGAGTCGTCCGTGGTTTGGGGGCTCGTCGGGCCTGTCGTTGCGGTCGAAATGGACGTGTCCGAGCTCGTGGTACTCGCGCTCGTCACTCCCGGCATGCCGGTCCCGTCCGAGCCGCTGTACGCTGCGTTCTGCGCCGTACACGAGAGCAGCGCGCTCATGATCAGGCCGACGACCGGGGGGAGACGCACGCCTCCATCGTACCAGCGCCTCGGTTGCCCACCTGCGGAGGGCCTTCTTCGCTCAGGCCTTCTCGTTGGCTTCGACGTCGATGACGTCCACGTCGGCATCGCCTTCGGTGGCGTCCGCCCACGCCTGTGACGCCGCGGCACCGACGAACCCGGCCGGCGTCATCGGCTGCAGCTCGAATCGTTTCTCCACGTATCGATTGAGCACACCGGCAACCGCCCGGCGCGCGGGCGGGATCAGCATCGTGATGCCGAACAGGTCGGTCAGCACCCCCGGCGTCACCAGAAAGATGCCCCCGACGAGAACGAGCAGCGAAGACACGAGCCCCTCTTTGGGGAGTTCACCCCGCTGCAGGGATGCCTGCCACTCGCCGAACACGCGGCCGCCCTCGCGCTTGGCCAGGGAGGCACCCAGCAGACCGGTCGTGAGAACGATGGCGATCGTCGCACCAGCGCCAAGCACGCTGCCCAGCTGGATCAGCAGATACAGCTCCACGGCGGGAACGACCGTGAAGAGGAGGAACAGCTTGCCAAGCACGACAGGCTCAACGTAGCAGGCGAGGCCCGGATGCTGACCCGTTGGGCTTGACGGGCCTCGGGAGTGTTTTATAGTTGACCAGTCGTCTTGTGATGAACACGGACCCCACACTCTGGAGGCCCCGATGGGCCGCGTGAGCGACGCGAGAGCTCGCATCCTTCAGGCCGCGGCTGAGCTGATTCACGATCGCGGCTACGCCTCGGTCAGCGTGTCGGACATCTGCGGCTCGGCCGGGCTCAAGAAGGGCAGCTTCTATCACTTCTTCCCCAGCAAGCTCGAGCTTGTCCTCGAGACGATCGACCAGTTTGCTGCCGGCCAGCGCGAGGCTGTGCAGTCCATGATCGCGGGCTCTGGCAACGCGCGCGAGAAGCTGTCGCAGATGTTCGCGGCAGCCTCTGGCGGCAGCAAACAGTGCCAGAAGGACTGCGGAGCCATCCGTGGCTGCCCGATTGGAAACTTGGCGCTGGAGATGGCGCACCGCGAGCCCGCCATCGCGCAGAAGCTCAAGCAGGTGTTCAACCAGTGGCGCGCTGGCGTTGAGAGCGTGCTTCAGGCCGGTGTTGCCGCCGGCGAGTTTGAGCTCGACGATCCCCGCGCGGTCGCCGAGAGCCTCATCGCCTTTGTCGAGGGATCCATCCTCCTCGCGAAGGCGACCGGCGACACCGCGGTCTTTGATCGGCTCGCGACAGGCGCCGATGCGATTCTCAACGGCGCGGTTCGGCCCGCCCAGGCGTCTTGACGCTGGTTTTTGAATTAAACCGACCAGTCAACTTGCCAAACGCTGAACCGGATACAAGCTCCTTGAACCGAAAGGGTTCGCCCATGACTGAGACACTCGAAACCGCGCCCACGACGCACCGCCCGATGCGGGGCCTTCAGGCACTGATGGAGCGCTACATCGACGGAGACCAACGCGCATTCGCAACGCTGCACCAGCGGCTGTACCCACGGGTTCGCGCCCGGCTGGGCCGAATGGTTCGCGACGACGCCCTGGTCCAAGACCTCGTTCAGCAGACGTTTTTGCGCGCGCACCAGGCTCGGCACCGGTACGAGACCGGGCCTGGGGCAGGGGACCGAGCGGTCGAGGGTTGGTTCCTTGCGATCGCCCGAAACGCAGCGCTCGATGCGATGCGGCATCAGTACCGACGCGACCGGCGCCACGCCACGCTCGAAGCACGAGGCGAAGTCGAGGGCATGGGCGTTTCGATGGAGCGGCCCGATTCCGAGGCCGCGCACATTGAAGAGGAGCGCGAGATGGCGGAGGTCCGCCGGGTCCGCGCCGCGATCGACCAGCTTCCCCCGACCCAGCGCGAGGTGGTCAAGATGCACAAGCTGTCGGGGATGCCGATGGCCGAGATCTCCGACCGTCTGGGCGTGCGCCCCGGCGCGCTGAGGGTTCGAGCCCACCGTGCCTACAAGGCGCTGGCTCGCATGCTCAGTCCCGAGACCGCCGCAACTCCGGCGTAAGCATCGAGAGGTCGGTCGCGGCTACGAGGTGGGGGCGGTGCGCTCGACCGCGCGAGGGCGGGCCGAGGAGATGATGAACAAATCGTCGCCATCGGCCAGTTCATAGTCGGGCCCGGGGTTGATGTTCTGGGTGCCGCCCCGTCGAAGCCCGATGAGCATCACGTTCTCCAGGGCAAGCTCCGCGGCGAGGTCCGCAAACCGGAAAGACCCGGAGCCCTTGAGCGTGAACGGAACCGCATCGACCTGCTGCGGGGTTCGGTTCGACGCGAGGTCGTTGAACAACTGCTGGATCTGAAGCCCTTCGCGGGCTTGGGCGAGCAGCTGGGTCGTCAGCTCGGTGACACAGATCGCCGTGGAAGCGCCGGCCTTGAGCATCAGCTCTTTGTGCAGCGGCGAGACACACTCGACCACGATCGTCAGCTTGCTGTTGGTCGACTGCAGAGCGACGAGCACACCGAGGTTGAAGGAGTCGCTGTTCTCGTCACGCTCCGAACGCGCGAACAAGATCACATCGGCGGCCTGCGAGATCCCGGCACGCTCGAGCGCTTCTTCGTTGATCGGGGAGCCTTTGACGAAGTGGACGTGCAGACGCGCGAGGGTTTCGGGCAGCTCGTCGATCTGGTCGGTGAGCAGCACGAACTCGCGGTCGTCGAGGTGCGTGTCATGCCGAAGCTCGTCGATCATCTCCACGAGCTTGGCCTCGCCCGGGTAGTTGATGAGGACGATGTGTCGACGGAAGTTGAAGTCGTTCATCCCTCTGAGCTCCTTGGTCTTTTCTTCGATGAGGTAGGTCGTGATGACGGAGAGGCCGTACGCCAAGACGCCGCCCCCAGCGATCATCGCGGGGAACGCGATGAGGAAGCGGCCGCCAAGCGAGACGGGCGCGTAGTCGCCGTAGCCCACCGTGGTCATGGTGACGACGCTCCACCACAGCGAGTCCAACAGGGTCAGGTCTGGGTTGTGCGGCGACTCGAAGAGGTAGAACCCAACGCTGCCGAACGTCCAGAACATCGCAACGAAGCCCACGACCTTCAGTTGCAAGCGGGTCTGGACCTGCCTGCGAATTCGAAGCAGGAATTGGAACAGCAACCCCATGGGGCCGTGAGCTTAGAGCACATCTTCCGACCTGGCCATGGCGTCTTGGGCCTCAGCCGCGGGGACGACGGTTTCTCGAAACGAGGCAGTACGAGCGGTCCGAGGCGTTTCCGCTCGGTTTTTGGTTTGGGGACGAGTCGGTGGCGCAGTCCGTGCGCCCGGAGCGTAGCCGGAGGAACGGGCCGTCGGCGGAACCGCCCGAGGCCCGACAGCCGCCCGGCTGTGATAAGGGGCGGCTCATGCAAACGCTCGTCGTCGGCGTCGCAGGTGCCACCGGTTCGGGGAAGACAACGGTCGCCCATCGTTTGGCCGAGTCCGTAGCCGACCACGTGTCGGTGCTGCAGCATGACTGGTACTACCGGGACCGACCGGAGCTGACGTACGAGGAGCGGTGCGAGCTGAACTTCGACCACCCCGACTCGTTGGACTCGGAGCTGCTCGTCGAACACCTCACCAAGCTGCGTGCCGGGGAAGCGATCGGCGCCCCGATGTACGACTTCACCACGCATCGGCGAGACGAGCAGTGCTTGCCGGTTCGTCCGGCCCCGGTGTTGTTGGTCGAGGGAATCCTGGTCCTCGCGGATCCGCGGCTGCGGGAGCTCCTCGACATCAAGGTGTTCGTCGACACCGATGCCGACATCCGCGTGTTCCGTCGGATCCGGCGCGACATCGAGAAGCGTGGTCGCACCTTCGAGCAGATCCGCCAGCAGTACTACGCGACGGTCCGGCCGATGACGCTGCAGTTCGTCGAGCCTTCGAAGCGGTGGGCTGACATCATCATTCCCGAGGGCGGGCAGAACGCGGTGGCGCTCGACCTGCTGGCTGCCAAACTTCGCAGCGTGGTGACGACGTGAGCGACGACGAAAAGAGCAAGGACGCTGAGGCCGGCGAGAAGCCGTTCTTGGAGAAGTTCAAGGCGTTCGTGAACGAGTACGGAACGATCGCGATCGTCACCTGGTTCACGATCTTCTTTGCGACGTGGGCCGCGTTCGCCGGCCTGCTCAGCGCTGGGCTCGATCTTGGTGGCTGGCTGTCGACCGGTGAAGGGTCCGGTTGGCTCTGGGGGTTGGTGCAGGATTGGGGACCGATTGGGTTGGCGTACATCCCCACGCAGATCGTCAAGCCGATTCGCGCCGCGGCCACGTTTGCGATCACGCCAGTCGTGCACAAGCTGATCTACGGCAGGCTCGGCGTCGAAGATGAGTCCGAGCCCGAGCCCGAGCCCGAGTCCGAGTCCGACTAGCTTCGTTTGCGTACACAGACCACGGTGGCCGGCTCGCTCTTCTCCCATGAGGAGAGGCGGCGGCCGGTGAGTTCGTAGACGTACGCGAAGTCGTTGTCGTCGCCGTCGACGGTCCGAGACCAGTACGAGCCCTTCGCGAGCATTCCGATCGCGCCCAGGAGCTGAAGCTCGCGGCGATGGGGAAGCCGCCAGTCGTCGACGCCGTCGATCGCGAGCTCTCGGCACAGACGCCGAGCGCCTTCCCAGCGTGCCTTCGGGGGATCGGTGGCCGCTGTGTAGTACTTGTTGGAGACCTTCACCTCGCGACGTTCGATGGCATCGGCGAGCTTGGCTTCCACCTCTGCGCTCGACGGCGGGGTGAGGTCGGCCTCGGCGGACGCCACGACCGCAGGCTCGTCCTCGTCCTCGTTCTCGTTCTCGCCCTCGTCCTCCGCGCCGACTGCGGGCTCGGGCTCCGGGGCTTCTTCGGCAACGGCGGGCTCGGCTTCGTCCGCTTCTGCGGGCGCGGAGCTGTCCTGTGCGGGCTCGGCTTCGTCCTGACCGTCGTCCGGTTCGTCTTCGCCCTCGTCCGTGCCGCCCGCATCAGCCTCGTCTGCCTCTCCATCCGCCTGCGCTTCGTCCTCGGCTTCGGGTGTACCCGCGTCGGGTTGCGGAGACTCGTCGTCGGTGTCGGCTTCGTCCGCGGCAACCGCGGCCGGCTCTGGCTCCGGGCTTTCTCCGGCCTCGTCCTCGTCCTCGTCCTCGTCCTCGTCCTCGTCCTCGTCCTCGTCCTCGTCGGCCGCAGCCCCATCGGGATCCGGGTCCTGCGCCTCCTCAGGGCTGTCGTCGATCGCGGCGACGGCGGTGGCCCGCATGTCGTTCGGCAGGAATCGATCGTAGGCACCCAGCTGGTAGCTGGCGAACGCAGCTCCGCCGACGAGCAGGAGCACGACGAGAACCCACGCTCCACCCCAGCGACGTGGCGGCTCCGCGATGGCGGCACCGAAGTTGGCCGCGACGGCGCGCTCGGTCTCCTGGGGCACCGCGTGCGGATCCAGGCCGGGCACTCGCACCCGCTTCCGGTTGGTCTTGGGTGCATCGCCACGCAGGGACCGGGCGACCGTGGGCATTTCGTCGCCGTCGAACTCGCCGGGAACCACGGGTACGGGCCCGGTGACGGCGCGATACTTTCGCGTGGGCTGGATTCTCGCGACGCGGCGCGGTGGGGTGATCGGAGGCGATGCCTTCGACTTGGCGCTGCGCTTGCGGACCTGGTCGCGCTTCACGGCACGATAGGTGCTGGTGTCGTTCTCGTCGATGACCCGGGTGGCGGAATGCTCTCGCCACTGCCGTCTCTCATGCAGAGGATCAGGTCGGGCCTGTCCGGGCATTCGCTCCAACGCTTCGGCGAACCGGCGAACCTGACCGACCATCGACAGCGGCAGGCTGAGATCGAGGACGGCTACGAAGAGGTGCTCGTCCGGTCCACCATGGGTGGCGAGCGCCTGCCGCAGCGGTCCAACGACGGTGTCCTTGAGCGCTCCTTGGACGCAGACGACGTAGATCGTGGGCTGGTCTCGGGCTCGCCCCCGGTCGAGGATCGCGGAACGGGCGTCCGACCCGGTGACGACCTCGGTCCGAAATCCCAGGCCCTCGAGCGCCCGGCCGACCTCTCCGACGATCGCCTCCACACTGTCGGCGCAGCACAACGTGAGCGCGTGGACTCGTGGAGGCTGATCGGGCAGAGGCCCCGGCAGCAGCACAGCCGCGTCGGCCTCGACCAAGTGCGGCTCGATTTCTCCCATCACCCCTGCGTCTCGCATCACAATGTAACAGATGCGGCGCGGCGAATCGGACGCCGCTACAATTCGTCGGCCTTCTTGGAGATCGGCCCGCGGTAGTTGTTCTCGAGGCTGATCTGCGCGACGACCGGTCCAAACCCCTTGTAGGTCTGCTTGACGCGAGTCAGGGCGTTGGAGCGCCAGTCCACGTAGGGGTTGTCGATCTGCACCGGGTCGAGGCAGCCCGCGAGGACGACCTTGGAGGTCTCACAGAAGCGACTCATCAGGGTCTTCGCGAGGTGGCGGTCACCGTTTTGGAGCTCGTCGACGAGGACGATCGAGCTCTCAATGTCCAAGCCCCGCAGCAGCGACGTCGAGAGCATGTGCATCATCTTGCGGTGCTCGAGCTCGGCCATGAAGTCGTGCTCGTTGATCGCGCTGAGCGCTCGCATGTGCTGCATGAAGGGCTCCAGCCACGGGGAGACCTTCTCGTTGAAGTCGCCAGGCAAATACCCGAGCTCGTAGTTGCTCGAGGGGTGCTCGGGTCGCAGCAAGAACATGCCGTTCTCGAAGCGGTTGGTGTGGGCGAGCGCCGAGTTCCGGGAAAACCGCATCGCGGTGGGCTGTCCCAGGAGCTGATGCAGCGCGGCGGCCATCATCAGGCGGGTCTTCCCCGAGCCCGCAGGTCCGTCGAGCACGACGAGCTGGACCGCCGGGTCGAGCATGAACTCCATCGCGAAGCACTGCAGCGGGTCGCGTGGTGTCATACCCAGGATCGGGCGCGGACTGTAGGTCAGCCGTTTGCGATCCCAGTACAGGGCGTAGCGAAGCTCGTGGAGTTCTCGGGTCTCGAGGTCCGCGCGCAATAGGAGCTCGTCATCACCCGCCTGCAGGATCACGCCGGTGTTCCACATCAGGCGTTCGGTGATGGTCGGGTCGAGCGCGTCGAAGGCGAGCGAACGTTCCATCGGGGGGGCGCCGTCGAGGAACTCTCGCATGACGCTGGGATCGACTTCAGCCCGGATGTAGCCCTGGTACACAGCCTTGGGGCTATCGAGCTCCAGCTTCCCAAACCGCAGCGCTTCTCCTCGGAGCCCGACGGCGTCGCACTTGAGCAGGACGTTGCTGTCCTCGGAGACGACGACGACGCTGTAGCGGCCTGGCGCGCACTCGTCGGCAACCGCAGCAACTCTTCGTGCCCCGGCGACGATGAGGTTGTCACCGGTCGTCGCGTCGTAGGGGGCCATGGTGTCGCCTTCGGGCTCCCAGGCCAACGTGCCTCGCTTGGCGTTGGGATCCGAGCCAGCATGCGCGCCCGCCTGAAACAGCTCGCGGATGTCGTGTGAGATCAGCCCCTGTCCCCGCAACGTCAGAATGTTGCGCATGACCGAGCGTGCCGCTGCGCGGACCCCCTCGGACTTGTTGCGGCTCGCCTGCAGCCGCCCGAGTTCTTCGATGACCTGGTGCAGCAGCACGACGACGTTGCCGTCCGTCAGCAGCCGGTCGAGCGAGTCGGGGTTCTCGACGAGCGACGAGGTATCAGGGATGTAGACGGTGCCGGAGAGCGGAGCCGAGTCCAATGGCATCGATTTCCGTCGTACCACGGTCGGCGCATCCGGTCTTTCGGCCGCCCCGCGGTCCGGTGCTTTTCGAGTATTTCGGATCGTTTAGCCGGCAACGCTTTCGCGGCTCCACGCGCACTCGGCAAACGCGCACGGTGTGCGAAAAGGTGAGCCGAGACGACGGGCCAAGCGGCCGGGAGCGTTGATCCTTTGGCGGGTCGCGGTGTACGAGTGCGCATCCCCTATTCGGGGAAGGACGCTGCAATGACCACCAAAATCGCCATCAACGGGTTCGGACGCATCGGTCGTCTGGTGTATCGCATCGCCGCGGAGCGCGGAGACATTGAGATCGTTGCCGTCAACGACCTCGTCGCCGCGCCCAACCTGGCCTACCTCCTGGAGTACGACTCGACGCACGGTCGCATCGGAAAGTCGGTCGAGCTCACCGAGAACGGTTTCGCCGTCGACGGCAAGGAGACCAAGTGCCTCAGCGAGCGCGACCCGACCGCGCTGCCTTGGAAGGAACTCGGCGTCGACTACGTGCTCGAGGCCACCGGGCTGTTCACCAAGTTCGACGATGCCAGCAAGCACGTTCAGGCGGGAGCCAAGCGCGTGCTGATCTCGGCGCCGACCAAGACGCCCGACCAGGTCCCGACCTTCGCCTACAAGGTGAACCACGAGGGATACGACCCTGCGAAGCACACCGTGCTGTCCAACGCGTCGTGCACGACCAACTGCCTGGCCCCCATCGCCAAGGTGATCAACGACAGCTTCGGCCTCGCCGAGGGTCTGATGACGACCGTTCACGCGGCGACCGCGACGCAGCCCACGCAGGACGGTCCGACCAAGAAGGACTTCCGCGGCGGACGCAACGCCTACACCAACATCATCCCGGCCAGCACAGGCGCGGCGAAGGCCGTCGGCCTCTGCATCCCCGCGCTGCAGGGCAAGATCACCGGCATGGCGTTCCGCGTCCCGACCGCAGATGTCTCGGTCGTTGACCTGACGTTCCGGACCGACAAGAAGACCAGCATCGCGGAGATCGGCGCTGCGATGAAGGCCGCCGCAGAAGGCCCCATGAAGGGCGTGCTCGGCTACACCGAAGCACCCGTCGTTTCGTCGGACTTCATCTCCGACCCGCACAGCAGCATCTACGACGCCACCGCGGCCATTCAGCTCAACGATCAGTTCTTCAAGATCGTCAGCTGGTACGACAACGAGTGGGGCTACTCGGAGCGTTGCGTCGACATGATCCAGATGATGGCCGAAAAAGACCGATAGCCCTTGGTGGCACACCGCTCCTTCATTCGGTGTGCCGGGCTATCGGTCGTAGAGCTCGGTGATGAAGCCAAGCTCTTTCGAGGGGGTAGAGGACAGAGGTTCTCTTCCCCCTCGATTTTTTTCGGCTGTCGCCTGGAGTCTCGGTACAGACCCCAACCATTCAATAGCGGATCCGAGGGGGGTTCGTCACGCGAAGATCTCATCGAGGTCTTTTTGCGTCGCTCGTGATCGCTTTCATCGAGCGGCCCAGGCCGGCACACTCGACGCATGCTGGACGTGCGATCGAAGTTGGAGTTGGCGCTTGGCCGACGACTGGTCCGGATGCCTGATGCCTGGCTCGATCGTCTCGGTGCTCGGCTTCACGTCGCGCGCGATGGCTTTACGATCAATCGTCGAGTGAGGTTCTCGATGAAGCTGATGAATCGAGCCAACGGGGGAAGGGGGCTGCACGCGTTCGGTGTGCAGGGAGCGCGCGAACAGATGGCTCGCTTGCCCGCGCTGATGGATCCCGATGCCCCAAAGGTCCTGCGCGTGCACGAGTCCGAGTTCGACGGACCCCGTGGAATGGTGCGTGTGCGTATCTACGCCCCTCCAGGCGTCCATGGTGATGCGCCCGTGTTGCTCTACTTTCACGGAGGTGGTGGGGTCGTCGGCGATCTCGAGACCCACGACGTTCCGTGTCGGACGCTGTGCCGCGAAGCAGAATGCACGGTGGTATCGGTCGAGTACGGACTCGCGCCCGAGGACCCGTACCCCGCAGGCCTGGACGATTGCGTTGCTGCCTTCCGGTGGATTCGCGACAACCCCGAGCTCGTCGCGTCCGACGGACGGGTCGCGGTAGGAGGAGACTCGATGGGAGGCAACCTTGCCGCGTCGGTCGCCCTGCAGACGCGCGATGAGGGGGGGCCGTGCTTCCAGCTGCTCATCTACCCGATGACGGATCCGGTGGAGCCCTCCGCGTCTCGAAAGGCGTTTGCCCAAGGCTTTTTGCTGGAGGCGGATACGATCGAGTGGTTTGAGCGGACCTATTTGGATGGCGCGGACCCCAGCGACCCCCGCATTGCGGTGCTGCGCGCACCCGAGTTGGCTGGCGTTGCGCCTGCCTACATCGCGACGGCCGGGTTCGATCCCCTGCGAGACGAAGGCCACGCGTACGCGGATGCCCTCGAGGCGGCCGGCGTCGCCGTGTCGCGTCGGTGTTTCGGTGACCAGGTCCACGGCTTCCTCCACATGACGGGCGCGGTGCCGGGCGCTGCGGCTGCGCTCGAGGAACTGGGCGAGGCGTTGGCGGCCGGGTTCGCAGCCAGCTGACCGGGGGTTTCGCCCGCCGGGGGCGCCGTGCCATGCTCCCGCCCACGGATCTCATGCGTACGTCTGCTCTCGTTTTCTCCGTGACCCTCTGTTTCTCCCTTGGCGCCTGCGACAGCGGCGACAAAGCACCGAAGGCCGACCCTGCCGCGGACGCGAAAGCAAAGGAGGCGGACGAAAAAAAGAAGCGCGTCGAGGCGAAGCGTCTGGAGCGTGAGGCCGCCGAGAAGGCGAAAGTAGAAGAGGCCGCCAAGAGGCAGGCGGCCATCGACGCTCTGCTTGTCCTCCCCGAGAAGATGCCCAAGAAACTCGACAAGGCCTGCAAGGCCGCGAGTGAAGCGGAAGATGCCTTCATGCTCCGTCACTTCGAGGGCGAGGCGGTCGAGAAGTGGAACGCTGCCAAGAGCTCGCAGCTGCAGATGGGCATTGCCACCTGCAAGAAGCTGGGCAGCATTGAAGCCGCTGCCTGTCAGGTCAACGCGCTCGAGTCGGCACCTACAGAGATGAAGAAGGCGTTGCCGGACCTCAAGCGGGGCTGCATGGAGAAGTTCGGCAAGCCGGCCGCGCCTCCGAAGTGAGCCGATGAGCTCGATCGGCAGCATCTACGACGACGCCCCCGCCGGCGAGGACCGAGGCCCCGACTTGCGCGCGACCGTGAAGGTCCCGCGCTCGGGCTTGGGCGCTCCGGACGGGGTGTGCGTTCCGCTGCCGCCTACGCTTCCGCACGACGAGGGCCAAGTCGAGCGCACACCGCAGCCTGGAGAGTCGCTCGATGCGATTACGCTCCGGCTGCCCGATGACTTCCCCGACGGCGCCACGCTTCGCTTGCGGGGTGCTGGAGGTCGAGGCTCGAAGGGCAGTGGCGACCTGTTTCTGCGGGTTGAGATCTCGCAGGACGCGATCGTGGTGGCGCCGTCGCGCGAGCTCGCCGCCAACGAAGGCTCATCGACACCGGTGCTGGTGAGCATCGCGATCGCCGCGGTCATTGCACTGCTCTACGTCCTGCTTGGCTGAAGTCGGTGGCGAAGCTCGAAGCATCCCCGGTGGTGGCGCGGACGATGGATGCCGTGCTCGCGGCTGTGCTCGCGGTGGTTCCCGGAACGACCGTCGCGCAGCTTCAGGGGCTGATGTGGCAGGACGACGGCGCGGCGGTGCTGCGTCTGACGATCGCAGGGGCTCTGCTGGTCGGCTTCGGGTATGTGCTGATGCTCCGTCGGGCTCCCGACCGGCGCGCCGCCCTGCGTCGTGCCAACCTGCGGGCGTTGCCGCTGCTCGGGTTGCCGCTGCTCGGGTTGCTCCTGGATCCCGAAGTGGCAACGACCCGCGGCGGTTTGGTGCTGGCGTCGGTGCTCGCCTGGGGCGTCATGGCCGGAGCATCCGTGCTGCAGGGTCGCGTTCGGGCGCCTCGCCGTGCCCACCGAGCGGAGTTGCTGGGAGTCGTGGCGGCGGCGCTCCTCGTGGGGGGCTGGCTCGCGCGCCTTGCCCTGATCCGCCACGCGTCGATGCAGACCAACACCTACGACTTCGGTCTGTTCGTCAACGCGATTTGGAACACATCGCAGGGCCGCCCGTTCGTCTGCTCGCTGGTCCCGACGGGATCGGTCCTCGACGAGCACGTGTCGCTGGCCTTGCTGCCGTTTGCGGTGCTCATGAAGGCGGGGCTGCCCCCCTCGGGGTTTCTGGTCCTGCAGGCGATCTGGATCAGTTTGGGCGCGGTGCCTCTGTATCTGCTTGCCCGACGACACATCGGCGCTTCCGGGGGGCGCGTGTTTGCGCTGGCCTACCTGCTTCACCCCTCGGTGCATGTCAACGCGCTGTGGGATTTCCATCCGATGAGCTTCGCGGCTCCCTTGCTGATCGCGCTGGTGCTCTACGGTGAGCGTCGCCGGCTGCAGGTCGGGTTTGTGGCCAGCGCAGCGGGGCTGCTGATGCTTCGCGAGGAGTTCGCGTTTGTGTTGGTCGCGTTCTCGATGACGCTGGCTTTGCGCGGCCAGACGCGTCGGGCGGCCGGGCTCGCAGTGGGGGCGATCGCGTTCTTGGTCGTGCTCAACGTTTCGATGGGCCACACCTCGAGCCATCTCGCCCGGTACGCGGATGTGGCGGAGCGGGGCGGAGGTGGGATCGTTGGGATGATGCTCGCGACGATGTTCGAGCCCGCGTTCGTGCTCGGATATGCCCTGACCTACGCCAAGGTCGTATACGTGAGCATCCAGGCCGCCGGCGTGCTGGGGATGGCGGTCCTGGTCCGTCGAGCGTGGCCGATGCTTGCGCTTGCGGCCGCGTTCTCGATGTTGGCGAGCAGTCGCGCGGTCTACAACCCGTTCTTCCACTACACGACGATGCTGTACCCGCTCGCGCTCGCGTGGGCGCCGCTGGGCCTGTCGCGACTTGCGGCGCTGCGGTGGAGTTCGGTGCCCCTCGCGTTGCGGCGACGGGCGTTGATCACAGCGGTTGGGATGGCATCGATCGGGTTGTCGCTGACGTACGGCGGACTCCATGGGAACGACGTGTTCCGCGCGGGCTTCCGCGCTCCGCGGCGCGAGATCTCCAAGAGCGCGCTCGAGCGCCTCGACTGGTTGAAAGCCCAGCTCGCCGCGATCCCGGCCGACGTGCCGATCGCTGTCACGGGCCGGGTCGGGCCGCACGCCGCGACACGAACCCGGGTGTACGCGTATCCGGCCGAGCACGACGTGGAGGCGCTCGTCGTGTTTCAAGGCGACCTCCGCAAGGAGGACAAGGTGGCGCTGCGAGCCGCGGTTTCCCAAGGCGAGTGGGCGGTGGCGGCATCCTCGGGGTCGCTGGCGGTCTACCGGCGTCCGTCTCCCTGAGCCCGCCCCGATCGGGGGCTCGATAGGCCCTCTATCGTCGAAAACGGTGCCTTGTGGAGGTGGGGACCCCGGGTTGCCCCGGATCCAGCACGGGGTATCATCCCGCACCGAGCTGCCGTGACTCAGCGCGACCCTTCCCAAGGACCGGGAGCCGGCGGCCCCCGACCGCCCGCACCTGGGCCCCAAGTCCCCGCCGGCGTACCCATGCCAGCGCCCTCTGTGGGCACGGCACCCATCGCGGCCGGACCTGTCTCTTATACACATCTCCGAGCC
>CAJXVA010000052.1 GCA_913061055.1 uncultured Pseudomonadota bacterium | reverse complement strand
GGCGGGGACGCATCCGGCGAGACGGCCTCCTTTGACCCTGCGGTCGAGGGTTGCGTCGACGTCACGCTGGAGGTTACCGATGACGATGGCGCCGCTGGGTCTGCGGTCACCACGGTGTCGACGGTCCTTGCGCCGCCCCCCAAGGCCGCGACGGCGACGCTCGTGGAGATGCCGCTGGCCAGCGCGGTGTTGCCCCGCGACCTGACGACCAACGAGGGCACGGCACGCTTCGCGGGGACCCTCGATACCGATGGGTTCGGCGAGGTCCGGGCCAATGTTTTTGCCGACGGCGTCCTGACCCACAGCGTGTCGGTGCCGGTTTGCGGCGCGGCCCCGTTTCAGTTTGAGCTCGACGTCCCGATCCCCGCGGGCCTTGTCGCGTATGACGTCCGACTGGCCGCCGCGGTTGGCGAGATCGAGGCGCCGCTGGCGGAGGTGACGGACCTGGTGGCCGGAGACATCTATCTGATCAACGGGCAGTCGAATGCGTTCGCGAACATGTACAGCGGCGATGCGAACGTCAACCAGACGCCGTTTCTGCGGAGCTTCGGTGTCAACGTCGTCGACCCGGGAGCGACCGCGAATACCGTGGCTTGGTACCCAGCGCAGGGCAACGGATCGAGTGCCGCCGGGGGCATTGGTCAGTGGGCGATCCGCATGGCGAACGTCTTGTCGACCGCACACGAGGTGCCCATCGCGGTGATCAACGGCTCGTTGGGCGGGCAACCGATCGGCTACTTCGAGCGCAACGACGAAGACCCCGCGGACCTGGCGACCAACTACGGGCGGCTGCTCTACCGCATGCAGGCGGCGGGCTTGGACGACGATGTGCGTGCCATCCTCTGGTACCAGGGAGAGTCCGATGGAGAGGCGTGGGAGGCCCACGCAGCGGGCTTCGAGGCGCTGATCGAGGACTGGTCAGAGGACTACGGCGACATCGAGCAGCTGTACGTCACGCAAATTCGCGAGGGGTGCGGTGGCAACCACATCCGGACCCGCGAGTGGCAGCGGGCGCTTCCCGACATGATGGACGGCGTCACCGTGATGTCGACCAACGGCCTCGACGGACACGACGGGTGTCACTACGCCTATGCCGAGGGGTACGAGGTGCTCGGGGATCGCTACGCGGCACTGCTGGGAAGGGACCTGTACGGCGAGGGCCCTGCGGCGGACGTGGAGCCTCCGAACCCGATGAGCGCAACGCTGGAGAACGGGGGCACGGAGATCGTCATCACGCTGCGCAACGAGGGCGAGCCCATGGTGTTCGACGCCGGTGCCGAGGTCGACTTTGCGGTCGAAGGCGCGGCGGTCACGGTGGTGAGCGGGAGCGCGGTCGCAGGCGAGGTGCGCCTGGTGTTGTCCGGCGATGCAACGGGCGCGACCGGGGTCACCTACCGCGGGCACGTGCTCGCTGGGCCGTGGGTCACCAGTGACACGGGCCTCGGGCTGCTCTCGTTCTGGAACGTGCCGCTGCGATGAGGGCGGGGTCCGGTGCCGGTCATGTCGTCCCAGATAGGGGCATTCATGTCGGTGGAGTCGGCCGTAGGGAGGAGTGGTGAGCGGTTCGGGCTCAAGATTCTGGTGGTCTCTCAGCAGCCCGTTGGTGTGTACGGCCGGGCTGCACCTGGGAGGTGGCTGGATCGCGTTGGGCCCCCTGTACCTGCTGTGCCTGATTCCTCTGGTCGACGCCCTCTGGGGCCATGATCGACACAACCCGATCGACGGACGCGTGCTGGAGCCTTCGGGCGGACGCGACGCCGCACTGTGGATATGGATCCCAGCCCAGCTATCGTTCTTGGCCTTTGCCGCGTGGCGGGCGGAGGCGTTCGCGCTGGTCGAGTGGGTCGGTGCTGCTGTGGCGGTCGGTCTCGTCAGTGGAGCAGGAGCGATCACGGTGGCGCATGAGCTGATGCATCGCCCGGACAAGCTATCTCGCGGGGCGGCGGAGCTGCTGATGTCTACGGTTGCCTATGCTCACTTCTGCTCGGAGCACGTGCACGGCCACCATCGACGCGTCGCAACGCCCGAAGATCCGGCGACCTCTCGCCTCGACGAAAGCATCTACACATTCTGGCCGCGGAGCATCGTGGGCGGCTGGCGGAGCGCGCGGGTCCACGATCGCGGGTGGTCTCGTCGCCATCCACAGCGTCTAGCACCCGCCACCCGGCGACGGATCGTTTTCGCAGCGCTTGTGGCGGGGGCCTGGTTGATAGGTTCGTGGGCAGGCGTTGGTCTGCTCTACATGCAGGCCGGCGTGGGGGTGCTGCTGCTGGAGACGATCAACTACATCGAGCACTATGGGCTGGTTCGGGAGCGTAGCGACTCGGGCCGATACGTTCGGGTCCAGCCTCACCACAGCTGGAACGCGTCGCATCGCCTGACAAACGCGCTGTTGTTCAACCTCCAGCGCCACAGCGACCACCATGCGACGGCCTCCCGGCCCTACTGGGCATTGCGCCACTTCGACGAAGTCCCGCAGCTACCCTTTGGCTACGCCACAGCGTTCCTGGTGGCGCTGGTGCCCCCGCTGTGGAAGCGCATCATGAATCCGCGAGTCCACGCTTGGGAGGCGCGCGGTGACTGAGGAGGGCGCAGCAGTGGGGTCGCGCTACCCGAGGCTGGAGCGGTACATCGCTCAGCTGCCTAACGGCCTCGACTCGTTTCCAGAGTGCGAGATCAAGGCGTCGGTGTTTCGAACCGTTCTCGAGTTCTCCGACGTCGCGCTCGTGGGGCTGCCCGCACCGCTTCAGCAGCTCATTGAGGACCCGCCGCCCCACAACAGTTGGGTGCCGCAATGTCAGGGGTTGGCGCTCATCATCGCCAGCGTCGAGGCACAGCAACTCGCCGGCGATGGTGAGGGCGCCTGGATTCAGGCCGCAGCCGCGAAGATCTTTCAGTCCTCGATGTATCGGATCCTCATGAAGGTCGCGTCGCCGCGCATCCTCTTCAAGGGCTCCGGGATGCGATGGTCTGCGTTCTTCCGTGGAACCAGCCTGGCGCCCGTGCTTGGCGAACGAGTGGCTGACATCGTGCTGGAGTGTCCAGAGCCGATGTTCACGCTCGATCTCGCGACGATCTTCGAAGATGTGTTTCGGGCGGCGACGAACTTCACCGACGAGAACACCGGCTTGCTGAATCTGGACACGTTCAGCCCAGGCGCCGTTGTCTACCGCGGCGCTTGGTAGCCGCACGGGGCAGGGTGCCGGCGCGGACGTCAGGGAGGGTATGCTCGCTGCACGATGGAGCTCCGGTCCTTCTACTTCGACCACTCGGATATGTTCGTCGTTCCGGTCGAGCACCTCAGCTCCTCCGGAGTGGATCCCGAGTTTGTCCGGGTCGCCCAGGGGGAGCGCGAGCTTCCTGCGGGGTTCTTCGAGCTGCTCTCGGAGTCGATCACGACCTACTTCGCGCGGGTTGGGTCGCTGTTTGGGGCGGCACGCGCCCAGTGGTTTCCGCCGCGGCTGCTGAACCTGTGCGTGGTCACCGAGCCCGAGCAGGCACGGCTGTACTACCAGCCGTTTGTCGGTGCGTCGCTGTTGCTGCACGAAAGCGACTTTGATCCGAGCACCTCCAACGTGGAGATGGGGACGTACCAGCTGGTACACGCGGAGCGTCTGGGCATCACACGCAGCGTGGCGAAAACCGTGCTGGGAAACCTGGGCTACTTCGTGCAGCGATCGGAGCTCGAGCGTGAACGCTTTACCCAGGCCGCCTCACGCTCGACCCGTCCAGATGCCGAAGCCTTCATCGCGTTGGGGGAGGCGATGGAGTGGGTCGGTGCAGTCCTCCACGAGACCATCAAACCGGCGTTGTTGCACACCGACGGCCTGACGAGCATTCCGGGAACCGGGCTCTTGGTCACCGACGAGCAGACGCTGAAGGTTGGAGAGCTGATCGAAACGTTCGAGCGAGCGGGCAAGAGTGCACTCGATCGCTACTACGCGGTTCAGGCGGCGCCTTCGGGGAACCTACGTCCCGCCGACCGGGTCGGTCAGCACCTGCAGGAGCACCAGCCCAGGCTCCTCCTGGCCGACCGAGAGGGCTGCATCATCTGGGATCCGGAAGACGCGCAGGAATTCGGCGGGCTGGCATCGGCATTCGATGGCATGTGTGACCGCGCTGCGATTGGGGTCTGCCGCGACCTCGATCTCATCGCCGAGCGATCCCAGCAGATCTTGGACCGGATCACCGACCCCGACGCGCTCCCGTTCCATGCCGAAGAGGTCGAGCAGAAGGATGGCGCCTACCTGCACGAGCAGCGCAGGATGATGGTCTACAGCCTGCGCCAACCGGGCGTCGACACGGAGCGCGAGGGCCCCCCTCCGTTTCACCGTTGGCTGCTCGGGGCTCGCATCGGCCACGAGTTCGGACACCTCGCCGCAGAAGCCGACCTGGTCTGCGTGGCGCCGGACAAGCAGCTGCGCCACGACGCGGCGCTCGGGGAGCTCGCGGGCCTCTTCGACACGGTCATCGCCCGCGCACCACAGGGGCTGCAGGCGCAGGCACAGGAGCAGTTTTCACAGCGGCCAAGTGCGCAGTCGATCGGTGAAGCGATGGTTGCCATGCAGATGCTCCGAATCGGGGACTACGAGTCCAACGTCTTCGCGCAGGCGGTCTTGCCCACCGAAGAGATGGAGGCCTACGTCAGGGTCAACGTCCGCACGCTGGCCCAGGAGTCGTTCAGCTTCCTCGGTAAGCTTGCCCGCTACGCCTACGAGGCGCAGTACCTGGGCTTCAGCCGGATGACGAACCCGAGGCACTACTTCTACGCATCCACCTGGTTCCCGGACAACTACATCAAGACCGGCGTCCTCAAGGAAGAGGAGGCCGGTCTGATGCTCGACCTGATGGCCG
The DNA here is from genome assembly GCA_913061055.1 of uncultured Pseudomonadota bacterium. Lineage (GTDB taxonomy): Bacteria > Myxococcota_A > Polyangia > Nannocystales > Nannocystaceae > CAJXVA01. The sequence goes on along the minus strand of CAJXVA010000052.1, from coordinate 26,834 downwards.
AGGTGTGCACCAGCCATACGCTGGTGCCCGGTGCGATCCGAGACTACTCGTCGTAGGTCTGGAGGTTGGTCACCCGGCCGCTGGTGGGGTCGAGCCATCGCAGCTGGTCGCTGTCGGGCGAGTGCAGCCCGGCAAACCCTGCCAGGCCGGCTGGTGCCGAGATCTCGCGCACCACGGAGGGGTTTTCCCCGGCCGCGCGCCGAATCAGGTACAGCGTGTCGCCCTTGCCGACCCACATGTTGCGGTTGGAGTCGACCCGGATGCCAGTGACGGCTCCAGTCCCCGGCAGACTCACGTACTGCGAAGGGACGTCGACCTCGGGCCCGTCACCGACTTCGGCCCCGGTGAGTGCGACCTGCCAGACGTCACCGGTGGTGGTGCCGTAGTAGAGCATGATCCCTTCGTCTCCGTCGTCGATGTCGGGGGAGACCGGATACTGGCCAATGGCCATCGCCGTGGGGACCTGATCCAGCATGAACCGGTCGAGCGTGATCGCTGGCTCGGCCTCGTCTGGGTCGTCGTAGAGCACCACCCGACCGTCATCACAGCCGAAGTAGATGTTGCCGTCCGGATCCGCGGCCATGGAGCTGACCGTTCCGAGCGGATCGCCCGAGGTCAGCATGGAGAGGAACTCGGAGTAGGTGTTGTTGTTGCCGTTGAACAACATCACGCGGCCCAGGTCTGGCTGTAGGAACAACACTCGGTTGTCTCCGTAGCCCGTGATCTGGGTGACGCGGCTCGTCATGTCCTCTTCGTACAGGAGGCCTTCGTCGCCGATCTGTGCCACGACGCCGAGATCGGTGGAGAGCCAGGTGTTTCCACTGCCGCGCCCGACGAGGGTCGCGCCAAAGTCGGAGACGTAGGTCATCTTGTCGAAGACCTCGACGGGACTGGCCGGCATGATGCCGATCGTGTACTCGCCGGACTCGTCTACGCCCCCAAGGCTCGCGGTCAGCCGGAACGTGAGCTCGGTATTGTCGGCCGCGCCCGCGGGAAGCCATGCGATGGCTTCGTTGTCGGACTCGAACTCGAGGACGGCATCGGGGCCAGCGATCTGGGCCCAGAGCAGCGACTCGAACACGCTGACGCCGTCGAGTTCGTCGGGGACGTTGATGGCACCATCGAGGGTGATCGCGACGCCAGCCAGGGCTGCGTTGGGACCGTCGACTTCAGGGACCGGAGGCGCCGGCGTGCAGACGTCGTCGATACAGGTGCTCAGGCCGGCGCACTCGTCGTTGAGGCACTCGCAGCCGATCGAGCCGGGCAAACATCCATCAGGTGGGTCGGGAGGATCTCCGGGTCCACTACCGTTGGTGTCGTCGTCGCTTCCGGACTCTCCGGACTCGCCTTCGCCACCTTCGGTGTCGTTTCCGGACTCGCCGCCTTCGGTGCCAGCTTCGTTGTCGGTGTCGGAGGACCCCTCATCGGTGTCCGCACCACCGGGAGCGCCGGAGTAGCAGCCACCGGCCGCCAGCAGTACGCCGCCCAGAATCAACTTCGCATTGGTGTTCAACTTCATCCCTGTGTCCTCCTCGAATCTAACAGAGGGGCCCGGCGTCCCGGGCCCCATCGCTCGCGCGCCCTCGGGCTACGCGAACAGGTCCAACGGTTCCCCGTCGGCGGACAGCGGGAACATGTAGGCGATCTCGCCGTCGTCCACGCCCAACGCTTTGCGGAGCGTGTGGTGCACGTCGGCGGGAGTCACCTTCCGCGTGGTGTTGGTGGTGTTGACGGTGAGGTCGGGGTTGATGCCGAGCGCGCGGTTGTTGTCGTCCGAAGCACCGATGAGGCGGTTCTCTGGAATGCGTGCACCCATCGCGATGACACTTCCGACCGGCCAGTGGTCGGCACCCTGCCCACCGTTGTAGCCGAGGGTCCGCGAGAAGTCGGACCCGGCGGTGATCATGACCTTGTCCATGATGCCCAGCTCGGTTGCAGACTCGTATGCGAAGTCGAGTGCTGCGAAGAGCTGAGTGAGGCGGTCGACCGCCGCGGTGTCGGAGTTGCCGTGGGTGTCGAAGCCACCCATGCTCAGCTCCGCCGAGACACACAAGCCGGCTTGATAGGCCGCCAGGGCGACCTGGATTTGGCCGAGGATGCCGCCTTCGATGTTCTCGGGCAGGTAGTCCTGCAGCTTGCGGAGCTCGTCCGAGCCCGCCCGTGCCGAGTACAGACGGTTGACCGAGTTCTTGAAGCGGGGCAAGCCCTGCTGTGCCAAGACGGCCTGGTCGCGCTCTTCTTGTGCCGAGGTGATCATGTCCAGCACCGGTTGCGGCTGGAACGTGGAGTCCGGGTTGTTGGGGTCGGACAACTCCGGGTACGCAACCCGGGCGAGCACGTCGATGTTGGCGGCCCGGGTCCGGGCGACGACGCCAGCGGTCTCGGTCACGCCACCGAAGGCCAAGTAGGCCATGGGCAACGAGGCGTCCTTGGTGCCCGCCATGAGTGCGCCAAGCGTGGGGTTCCCCATGTTGAGGGTACCCGTGGCGGTGTGGGTCCGACCTTCGTCGTGCCCGTTGGTCATCTGGTCGATGCCGTTGATGACCGTCATGCGCTGCGCATGCTTGCGATAGAACTCGGTGATCTCGAGTCCGCGGCCGCCGAAGAACTCGTCGGGCCACTCGGCGGCAAACTCGATGTCGCCGATTTTCTCGCTCGCCGTGACGTGCGAGCGCGGGTTGCCCTCGTTCGCCGAGAGCATGAGCTTCGGGTTGCAGTGGAAGCGGGTTTCCCAGCCTCCGGAGGCCTGGAAGCTGAGCAGCAGCGGGCCGGTGTAGGGGTCGAAAGAAGTGCTCCGATTGGTGCCGATGTCCCCACCCGCAAAAGCGGTGGGAGCAACGACGGAGAGTCCAGTCAGAGACGCGAGTTTGATGAAAGAACGGCGATCCATGATTGTTCCCCCCTATTCGTGCAAGAAGTTCCAGTCGGTGAGCATGTATGACGTGACTGCGATCCAGGCTCGGATCGTGAAGTCTTCGTCGTCGACGAGTGTCACGTCGAGTTCTTCCCCAGTCCAGGGGTCGGTCGTCGCGGCACAGTTGCCAAGGCCGATGCCGTATTCCTCGGCGTTGAGGCCTCGCTGTCCTTCTTCGTAAACGTCGACGAACAGCTGGTAGGTGCGGTCGATCTCGGGGTCGTCGAGGTCGAGGTTCTCACCCAGCAGGTGCCAGTGCAGGTACACGATGTTCTCGCGAACATCGGCGTTGGGTCCGCCCGCCACGGTCGTGAACGGGAAGAGCAAACGCTGGTTCTCCGGCTTCACGAAGTCTCGTGCAACGGCAGCGCAGGCGACCTGGTTGGACATTCGCTTGGCGACGTTGGCGGAGGTTCCGCTGGCGTCGTAGCCCCGCTCCACCACGTCGTCGGAGTTGATGCCCCCGTAGAGGATCAAGAACTCGTTGCGGTTGAGCAGGCTTGGGTTGTTGGGGTCGCCCCACGACACGTCCGTCGCGGAGACGAGCTTGCTGTTGAGCTCCTCAGGGGTCAGCCACCGGGCGATGCCGATGTCGGCCAACTCGACCTCGCGCTCAGCGGAAAGCTCACCGCTGAAGTTGTAGGCCCGGAAGTACGGCGACTTGACCATCTCCAGGAAGACGACGCGGAGGTCGTAGTCGCTGTCCTGGAACTTGTCGGCGATCTCCTGGAAGACCTTGCGCTGAGCCTTGGCTGCCCGGACGCCCTCGAGGAATCCTGGAGCGTTCGGATCGGTGGGCTCGATGAGCGGGTCACGCCCGAAGAGTCCCTGGTACACGAGGTGGACCGGGCTGAGTGCGAACAGGTCGTCGGACGCGGCCTCGTAGGCGAGCCACTGAAGCGAGGCTGCTTCCCACTCGCCGGGCAGGGGCTCCTGCTTGTAGCCGGCAGGACGCATGTCCGTGTACCAGCCGTTCTCGGGCACATCGAGCAGGTCGGGGTTGTTCTGGTTGTCGCCGCGAAGGGGGTGTCCCTGCGGGCGGTAGCGGCCCATGGCGTCCCAGTTGGCAAACGACGCCGCGATGGGGTCGATGGCGCTGTGACACGACACGCAGTTTTGGTCGTCGAGCGTCGGGTTGTCGTACGCCGAGCCCGATGCGTCGGTGGGGCGCGTGCCCAGAGCAAGCACGTCGGTCGCCAAGAAGAACTTCTGGAAACGACGCGAGCGAGCCCGGTTGCGGTTGGTGCGGGTGGTCGTCCACCGGCTGAGGTACGTGGTCATCGTGGCGATGCCTGCATGGGGCACGCCCGGCAGCTTCATCTCGATGAACTCGTTGGGATCCTCGGGATCCTCGAAGTCTCCCTCGACTCCGTAGACCTGAGCCGAGTAGGGGTTGACCATCGTGTAGTCGGCGGTCAGCACCTCGGTATAGGAAAGGTCGTTGCGCAGGATGTGCTCGATGAGGCGGAGAGGCTCCTCAGCGATGGCATCGTTGGCCCACTGCTCGGCGTTCTCGACGTCCGAGTTGTCCAGTGAGTCCGCGCGCGGGTAGTCGCTCCGCGAAAGCAGATCGATGGCCGAGTCGGGGTTGGACGAGTGGTACCGGCGAGTCAAGAAGCGGTCGTTGTAGATGTCGCGGACACGCTCGTAGAAGCCCTCTTCGCGCATGATGCCCAGGAGCACCTCGTCGAGGATCCCCTCGCCGCCGTCTCGAACTCGCTCGACCTCTTCGGTCGTGGGGACGCGTCCCGCGAGCAGGACCGTCGACTTGCGAAGGGTTGCAACGTCGTCGAGCATGTCGACGTCTGCGAAGAACTCTCCGACGATGTCTTCTTGGTCGAGACACTCGACCGGATCCTCCAGGCGAGAGATCATGGCCTGGAAGGCCTCATGCTCCGGCGAGTCGGGCTGGAAGCGTGTGCCGCCACCGTGCTCCATCACGCCCGTAGGCTTGAGCATGATCCAGGGCTCGCCCTCGAACGTAAGCTTCGACATCTTCTCGAAGACGGCCAGGTTCCGCTCCAGATAGTCTGGAACGGCGGAAGTCTCGAGCAGGAACTCGGTGCCTTGGGCGTCGCCCGCGACGTTGTGGCAGGACTGGCAGTTGGCCTGAAGAATGGTCTGAACTTCGCCTTCGAAGAACCGCTCGTTCGACATGCACTGGCTGTCGGGGCCGTCGGTGTCGGAGCCGGAGCCACCGTCGGTCTCACCGCCGGAGCTGTCCTCTTCGCCGTCTTCACCCTCTGCTGACGTGGTTCCGCTGTCCCCGCAGGCGACTAACGCTCCAGCAGCCAACCAGACGGCAATTGCCCTCGGTAGTACGCTGCTGATCTTTCTGATCGTGGTTCGATGCACTGGTCCCTCCCCTTTGTTGCTTTGTTCAGTCGTCCCACCGGAGGGGAATCCCCCAGGCAAAATCTTGGTCGCTGGATGAACCGGCCTCGATATCGCGCATGCGAAAGACGAGGACACACGGCTTCGGCGGCGACGACCCCCCGGCCGCGCCAACCCCAGTCGACATCATCAAAATGCGTGTCGGTCGCCGTCGCCGCCATTGTCGTCTGTGGGCCTCGGCGCGCGAAACGATGCGGTCTGGAACCCTCTGGGGGGACGATGCCTCATCCGGATGGGGGCAAGCGCGTTCCGGGACCGACAGAATTGCGGCGATGATCACAGGATCGTCAGTCGGCTGCCGGCACACCCCACAAAGCTACGGATCCGGTGTGGTCAGTTTCCTCCCCAATGGGGTCTGTGGCCCAGGACCCAGGGACGTGGAGAGTTTTTTTCGATCGAAGGCACTTTTTCCTGGTGAGGGGATGGTGGCCCTTTGTGCGCAAGACTCGCACCACGATCGGGCGTTCTAGGGCCCGATGAACGGTGGACCAGACGGTAGTCCACTCTTGAGATCCCTGCCACCATGCAGGTAGATGTACGGGCTGAGCGGACACAGGGTCTCCCGGATGTAGGAGCGACCCGGGCCGGCGCGATTCTTTCATCGCTTCCACGCATTGTGCCGCCACGTAGTCCTTGTCATGGCAATGCACCGACGAGCGTGGGGCGTATGCATCGGGCTGTGGCTCGTGACGGGCTGCTACGACGGTTCCTCCGTCGACCTTGGTGCACAGACCGATGGCGGTGCCACGGACGGCGTTGGAGAAGAGGGGGATGGCTCGGACTCGAACGCAGAGACCCCGGAGCTTAGTTGCGAGGACGGGACGCCAGGTCCGCGGTCGCTCCGGTTGCTGACCCGAACCGAGTACGCCAACACCGTCTCCGACCTTCTGGGAATCCCCGCGCCCAACGTGACCAGCGTGCCCGTCGAGCCGGAGGTTGAGGGCTACGACAACAATGCAGATGCCTCCCTCGTCACAGCGCGGCACGTCGAGGCGTACATGGACTTGGCACAGGCCGCGGCGGTCGTCGCGGTCGACACTGATGCCGCGGGACTGGCTGGTTGCATGCCGGCCGACCCTGGATGCGCCCAAGCGTTTGTCGAGGCCTTTGGCACTCGAGCGCTGCGTCGGCCGCTGACGGACGAGGAGACGCAGCACTACCTCGCGCAGTTCGATAGCGACGCTGCCGAAGGAGATTTCTACGAAGGCATGCGCATGAGCATCGAGGCGATGCTCAACTCACCGGCGTTCCTGTATCGCTCGGAGATGGGGGAGTCGGTGGGAGCCGGCCTCTTCCGGTTGAGCGCGTGGGAGACCGCATCTGTGCTCTCGTACACGTTCGTGGGGTCCATGCCCGACCCCGAGCTGATGGCTGCGGCCGCGGATGGCACGCTGGACAACGTCGAGGGCATCGCGCTTCATGCCCGTCGCTTGCTCGACAGCCCACGGGGTCGAGAGCGGGTCACAACGTTTGCGACCCAGTGGCTGCAAACCGCCTCGTTGCAGTCGGCCAACAAGGACGCCGCGGTCTACCCGAATTTCAACGATGACGTTCGACAGGCCATGATCGAAGAGGAGCGACGCTTCGTCGAGCATGTGGTCTTTGATTCGGAGCAGACCGTGGAGGAGCTGTTCACCGCGGACTACACGTTTGCCAACGACGCGCTTGCTGAGTTCTACGGCCTTCCCTCGCCAGGCTCGGCAGAGCTTGTCCGAGTCGAATTTCCCCAGGGTCATGAGCGCGGCGGCCTCCTGACCCTGGGCGGTTTCCTTGCCGCGCACGCGCACGCCAACGAGACCTCGCCGGTTGGTCGAGGGGTGACGGTACGGGAGCGGTTGATGTGCCAGCCGTTGAGTCCTCCGCCGCCAGACGTCGACGCCACGCCGCCGGACGTTGATCCGAATGCGACGACGCGAGAACGCTACAGCCAGCACTCGGCCGACCCCGCGTGCGCTGGGTGCCACACATTCATCGACCCCATCGGGTTCGGATTCGAGGGCTTCGACGGTGTTGGCGCCTTCAGGACCCAGGAGAATGGAATGACGGTAGACGAGAGCGGGAGTGTCGAGGCGCTGATCGATGCAAACGGCAACTCCACGTCCGTTCCGTTCAACGGGGCCCGCGAACTCGGGCAAGTGCTCGGGGCCAACGGTGCGGTCCAAGCCTGCGTGTTGGAACACTACTTTCACTTCGTCAGCGGCCGGGCAGACCTCAGCGAGGACGAGTGCACGCTCGAAGAGCTCGGCAAGCGTTTGGACGCTTCGGGAGGCAACCTCCACGAGGCTTTCATCGACCTCACCCAACTCGAATCCTTCACCCTGCGCTCGGAGAACTCGCCATGAACCGCTCACGCCGTCGCATGCTTCAGCTGCTCGCCTCCGCAGGTGTAGCCACGCCGCTGGGCACGATGTTCGGTCGCAATGCCGCCGCTGCCCCGTCCGATGTGAAGGCGCTGTTCGTCTACGTCCCGGACGGAGTCATTCCTTCCCTGTGGCATCCCACGGGGTCCAGCGGAAACCTTGTCTTGCCTTCGATGTCGGAACCACTGGCCCCGATCGTAGATGACCTCGTGTTTGTCCGAGGACTCAACATGTATGCAGGAGGAGCCACACACGAAGGGGGAGCCGCCAAGGTTCTGACCGGAGACTCGGACGTCTCCCTCGACGTGTTCTTGGGAGAAGAGACAGGCGGGGGCCTTGCGCACCGCTCCGTGCAGCTTGGCGTCGGCAGCACGTTCCAAGGCGGCGGCGACAAGATGATCTCATACGTCGGTGGCAGCCCGATCTCCCCGGACGACGACCCGATCAACGCGTTCGACCGGTTGTTCTCCGGCCTGGGTGGCGGTGGCGATGGTGGTGGTGGCGAGGGACCGACGATCGCACAGCTTCGCGCCGGGAGTGTGCTCGACAGTGCGATCGATGACATCGACCGGTTGCAGACCGTGTTGGGTTCGGCCGAGCGAGAGAAGCTCGATGTACACCTCGACGCGCTCCGCGAGGTCGAGCAGCGGGTGACGGGCCAGATCACCGCCTCGTGCGACGAAGTGGTCTGGAACGAAGAGGGCTACGCCAACAGCGATGCCGACAACTACCCGACGACCTACCATCGCGAGGACAACTTCGGCCTTGTGGGGAAGCTACAAACCGATCAGCTCACCCTCGCGCTCGCATGCGGTGTGACCCGCGTGGGTACGCTCAGCTGGTCCCACGCTGTGAGCCCCACCCGGATCGCCGAGACGGGTGCGACGCGGGCGAACCACGACGCCTCACACTATGGATCGGACATCGCTGGCGAGGCTGCAGCCGACTACATCGCTCATCGGCGGTGGTTCATGGAGCAGTTCGCATACCTGATCGAACGTATGCGCAGCATCCCCGATACTGGCGGCAGCCTGCTCGACAACGCGGTTGTGTTTCTGTGCACCGAGATCAACGACGGCAACTTGCACGACCATGCGGACATGCCGTTCCTGCTTGCAGGGGGCGCGTCGGGGCAGCTCGAGACCGGCCGTAGCCTCGACTACCGCGGTACCGCAGGTGGGGAGAACGAAGCTCACACCAAGCTGCTCGTCAGCATTGCCAACATGATGGGCGTAAACATCGAGACGTTTGGCTACTCCGGCACGGGCACCGGCGGGCTCGACGGCCTGTAGGGCCCGAGTTCCGCGTCACTGCTGGAGAAACAAGGGCGTCAGCTGCACGACTCCGACGAAGACCGCGTGGGACGGCCCCTAGTTCGCCCGTTCGAACGCCCAGGTCTCGGAGTCGAGGTTGCCCGCGGTCCCAACGACGAGTGTTGCGCCGTCGTTGGGGGCGACCGCTCCGAACGCATCGCGGAGTGTCGCGGCGGACCCGTATCGATCGGCAGGGTTCCGAGCCAGTGCACGGTGCACAACGTCGGCGATGCCTGAGACATCGTCGGTCAACACGTCGCCGAGCGGAGCATAGCGATTCTCGAGGATGCTCTGGGTGAGCTCACGGTTGTCGTTGCCGGAGAAGGGCATCTTCCCGGTCATCGCGTAGTAGGCGAAGACCCCGAGGCTGTAGACATCGCTGGCCTCTGACACGGTCCCTCCGTCGAGCACCTCGGGTGCGAAGTACGACAGCGTGCCCATCACCTTGCTGCTGCGTTGCTGGGTCGCGTGATACACGGCGCCGAAGTCGATGAGCCGGACTCGTTCTCGGATGGACGCCGGGCCCTGGATGACCATCACGTTTCTGGCCTTGATGTCGCTGTGGACCAGGCCGGCGTCGTGGACGGTCGCGAGGGCGTCTGAGAGCGCGAACCCGATGTCGGCAACTTGAGCGGTCGACAGACCGCCCTGCTGAGAGACCACGTCTCCGACGGTCTGGCCCTGCAAGTGCTCCATGACCACGTAGTAGCGGTCCTCGAACTCGCCCTCTTCGAGGACCTTGACGATGTTGGGGTGGCGAAGCTGGGACAGTGCGCGGCGTTCCTGGTCGAGCTGCTGCTTGCTCGAGGTGTCGTGGCCCCCGGAGACGACCTTGATCGCGGCGAGTTCCCCGGTCTCGATGTGTTCGCCTCGGAAGACCTCGCCCTGACCGCCACTGCCGATGCGTTCGGAGAGCATGTACGAGCCAAGGAGTCGCATCCGCGAGCGGAGCAAACCCTCGAGCGTGGCGAGCACCTCCTTGGGGTGAAAGGGCTTGGTCAGGTAGGCGTCGACGCCCAGGCTACGGCCCTTGATGCGGTCTTCGACATCTGCCTTTGCGGACAACAGAACCAGCGCGGTCTCTCGAAGCTCGGGTCGCTTGCGAAGCTCGGCTGCGAGTTGCAGGCCATCGACGTTGGGCATCATGACGTCCGAGAGAACGATGTGCGGCCGCAGTCTCAGAACCGCGTCGAGTGCTTCACTGCCGTCTCGGCAGGCGTGCACGCGATACTCGGGTGCCAGCAGGTCCACGAGTTCGCGCCGAATGCCGGGGTCATCTTCGACGACGACCACCACGGGCCCTCGGTCGCCACGGCTCTCGACTTCGTCTGCCTGCACGTCGACCGATGCATAGACGGCACGCCGGGAGAGGTTGGCCAAGCCTTCGGTGGCGAAGTCCGGTCCGGGCTCGGTGGGTGCCTGGACCCTGCATGTTGCCGGGAACACCAGGGCGAATCGCGAGCCGATGCCGACCTCGCTGTCGAGTTGGACCGTGCCGCCCATGAGCTGGGTAAGCTCGCGAACGAGCGCGAGTCCAAGGCCGGTGCCGCCGTGGTTGCGAGTCGTTCCGCCATCGAGCTGTTGGAAGCGTTCGAAAATCCGCTCCTGGGATTTCTCGGGGATGCCGGATCCGGTATCGGTGACCGACACGGTCAGTTCTCTGCCCGAGTCCTCGAGCGCGACGGTGATCGTCCCCCCGCGTGGGGTGAACTTGAGCGCGTTGGACAGGAGGTTGACCAAGATGCGCTCGACGAACTGAGGGTCGAGGGCGGCCCAAAGGCCCTGTGACGTGCCGGTGAAGCGGAGGTCCACACCGCGGTCGGCAGCGGTGGCTTCCAGTTCAGAGACCAGCCGCGCACACGTGCCGTGGAGATCGACCGGGATCGGGTGGAACTCGAGCGCGGTGGCTTCGAGTTTGGCCAGGTCGAGCAGGTCGTTGATCATTCCGAGCAGTCGGAACGCGTTCTTTTGCATGCCTTCGAGTCGAGGGCGATGCGAGGCGGTGAGGGTCTGGTCGTCCAGAAGGCCCTCGAGCGGCGCCATGATCAACGTCAAAGGGGTGCGGAGCTCGTGGGAGACGTTCTGAAACATCTCGTTCTTGTGGCGATGCAGCTGTTGGAGCTCGTTGTTTGACGACGCGAGTTCGGCCGTTCGCTCCCGAATGCGGTCCTCGAGGGTGCGGTTGGATTCTCGTAGGGCGTCGACGGCTTTGCGCCGTTCGTTCGCCGCCATCGCCCGCGCCACTGCGTCCGCCATGGCGCCCGCGAAGTTGATCTCGTCTTGGTTCCACGGTCGCGCCGGGCCCACGTGCTCGTGGCACACCAGCCCGACCATCTTTCCGCCAAAACGGATCGGGGCGTCGAGCAGGGCGCCGATGCCGAGCGGAGTGAGGTAGGCTTCACTCAGCTCGGCCGTGGCCAAGTGGGTGTGGGCATCGCCAGCGGGAATGACCCTCTCCTTGGCAAGCTCTGCGAAGTAGGTGGGGAAGGCGGTGTGTGAGAGGACGGGGGCAGTGGTGTGTTCGTCGTTGGTGCGGAGGTAGAGATCCGGCGAGGACATCGCGTCCTTGGTGTCGTCCTCGTACAGCCAGACCCCGACTCGCTCGATGTCCAAGCCTCTGGAAGCCGCGACCGTGATCTCGGCAAATGCAGCGGCGAGGTCGCCGGAGTCGATGGCCTCGCTCCGCGCAAGCCCGTGCAGGCACTCGTTCTTGCGCTTGAGCGCGGCCTCGTATTGTTGCTGTGGAGTCGATGGGGAGGACGCGTCGGACATGATCGAGCAGGCTGCGGTCTATGAGGTTGTTGCGGGCGGGTCAGGAATTGGCCGGCTTCGGATCGAGGTCACGGACCTCCTGAATGAAGCGGAATAGCCCGGCCGGGCTGAAGAGAGTCGCTTCGATCATGCCGAGGCACAGAACGTCGCCACACGACAGCGGCACGCGCTCGCCGGGTGCGAGGGCACGGTCGTTGACCCGGCATCCGTTTGTGGACTTGGCGTCCGCGAGGACAAGCTTCGAGCGTTCGATGAAGAAGTGAGCGTGGAGCTTGGATACCGACGCGTGGCGGATCACAACGTCGCAGTTGCGGGCGCGTCCGAGGCTGATGCGGTCCGGCCAGGGGTTGTTCTGATTCTTCGTGACGGGGAAGACCTGGTAGCCCTGCGGATCGTCGTCGTCGCGCGAGGAGATCGCCACCGTTTCGAAAGAAACGCTCCCTGCGGCGTTGTCGAACTCGGATTTGTCCACCAACAGAACCGAGTCGGGGTACGCACGTTGGAACTCGCCCTGGGACATGCCCTGCGAGTCGCGTACGTACACGCCGAGTTCCACCATCCAACCCCAAGGTATCTCGTAGGCAGGTGCGTGAGCAACGTCCACAGTCCTACCTCCATGGCGTGGAGTCGGTTCGGCGGCCCCTGCCAAAGTGGGCCACCTGGGTTTCGAAGCGGGACTCTGGGCTCGAGATGGCGCGGGCTGTTCACAGACCACGCGCATGGGTCGATGCTCCCACGCATCGGTGCATGGCTCGCAGCTACGGAGCCATCAACGACTGGCAGGCCTCGAAGAACTCCCGGGAGAGCTTGGCCTGGACCGGGGCAGACGCGGAACACCAGGCAACTTGATCACCGGTGTGCAGGCTACTCGCCGCATGGGCAACGTGGTGGGCTTGGGGCTGCGTCTCGACCGCGAACACGAAGCTTCCGGTGCCGTCGCGGGTGGAGCCCTTCAACGCGTCGCTGTCCAAGGCGCTCAGGCGGGCGAGGGCATCGGCGTGCGCCTTTCCGAACGTGCGAGTGGCGGGGAGCCAGCGCACCGTGATCGGCGGAGCGTCCTCCGCCGCAAAGATCTGTTGGCCCGGCGTCGGTGGTGCGGCGGTGTAGGCCTTGGGAACCTTCAGGCACAGCAGGCCGTCCGCGATCGTGACCGAGCCGTCTGCACAAGCCTCGCCGTTCTCGATGCGTGGCGTGGAGCTCTCGGGTTGTTCGGCTGCACCGGGGGTGATCTTTGCCTCCGCAATCGGCTCCGTGGACGCCGTGTGGGTCTCCACGGAGGGCGCGGGCCCGGTGGCGGCAGAGCGACACCCGAGTGGCCCGATGAGGGCGCAGGTGAGGAGCAGCCGATAGGGCACCCGCCCATGATGCCAGGCACCCCGCGCCCGTGATACACGCGAATGTGTGAGCGACCCGCGGATCGCCCAGCTCGAGCAACAGCTTGCAGGTCTGGCGGCCAGAAACCAGGAGCTCGAGGCTCAGGTTGCGGCCATACATGGCCAGCAGGCCGCGGCAAGCCAGGCGCGCGTGAAGGCGGTCAAGACGGGCGGCAAGTGGCTGATCCCGCTACTCGACCGGTCGAAGGTCGTGAAGTCTTTCGGCGAGCTGGCGGAGACCGTCGGCGCAATGACGGGGCCGCGCGAGCAGTGGCCCACGCGCGAGGACATCGTCGACCGCGCGCGTCTCTTCATGGAGTCGTGTGTTCGGTTCACGGTCCGGCGCCGCACCTCGTTCTGGCTGTTCTCGATGATGGCCGCATCGATCCCGTTCATGCAGCTGTGGGTGGTCGTGCAGCAGAACGAGATCATCAGCAACCAAAACGAGTTCTTCGAGATCCAGGTGCACGATGTCGTGTCGCGCTCGATGACCGAAGGCGACCGCAACGCTCGGCTGATGACGGGTGCGCTGCTGAGCCGGGCCAAGCTCACCTTCCTGGCCGACGTGGTCGACGAAGCGTTCGATCCGGAGCTGTCGGGGATCTATTCGACGCAAGGCACCAAGGCATCCAAGCGCCGACTCGAAGACGCCGCGTTTCGGGGGTTCTTGTTGCGGGCGGTCGCACGCGGGGTGTTGCTTCGTGTCGACGATGACCGTGACGAACTCGTCGAGACCGCGCAGCCGATGATGCGCAAGATCTTGGTCGACGCCGCAGACCGCGTACCGATGCTGCTGCGCTTTGGCGAAAACAACGCGGAGCTGGACCCAGAGCTGTCCGAACAGGCCAGCAACTACCTTTTTCAGCTGGGTGCGGTGATCCGTACGTATGGTCGGCTCGCCCGAAGCGAAGGACTGGAGACCGAGTTCGCCGCGGACCTCGAGCCGTTGCTGCTACGGGTCGCTGGGCTTGAGCTGCAGAACAACCGGTTCGCGAACCCCTACCGATTCTCGATGGATGCCGTGGTGCTCGATGCCTCCGCCGAGGTGGAGCTTGGGGATCCCGAGATCGATTGGGAGGCGGGCGACCGAGATATCGAGGCCGCACGAAAGAAGGGAATCGAGTGGCTGTCCGAGACGTTGGCAAGCAAAGGCATCGATTGGGACGCGTTCGAACAGCAGCTCTGATCGCGCTGGGCTTCGTCGGCTGCTCGAAGCCGAAGCCCGCGGTGGTGAGCCCCGAGCCGGCCGCGCCCGTGGTGGCTGCGAAGCACGCCCAGGTGCAAGCCTTTGTGTCTGGAGTGGGCGAGGGCGCGGACGAACAGGCGGCCTACGAGAGCGCTCAGGCCAAACTCGCCGAGTCCTTGCTGGGCGACGCTCGCTGGCTGACGTTCACACCCGTCACGCTGCATGACCGGGCGCAAGACCCCTACGAGGCGGTGCAAACGTCGGGGGGTTGGGAGGTCGCGATCGGGCTGGACGAGGGGCGAGCGGCGACGACCCTCGATGCGATGACGTATGCCAAGCCCACCTTCGAAGGGCCCGAGGTGTGGCACGACGCGCTGTACCAGGTGCTTGCGACGCACGCCGCCAAGGTGGTGTGTGAGCGCAGGGCGTCGTTGTATGCGATGGCTTGCGACGCCGCTCCCACGGACGAGGACGATGCGCGGCTGCGACGGCTTGGCGAAGATCTGCACCTGGCGAGCGTGGTGACGGGGGGCGTGCCCACGGACGCTTCGGGCGTTGTCCTGCGGCCTGGGGGGATCGTCGTGACCTGGAACGGCGCGCCGGTCGAAGGCCTCCCTCTGGAGATCGAGCGCCCCGACGGCACCCGCTCTGGCACGCAGACCAACGCTGCAGGGGTTGCGGACCTGTCGATCGAGGTGGGCAGCAAGTGGCCCGGTTCGTTCGTCGTGCACGTCGATGGCGGCCGCATGGTGGGGCCCGTCGACTCCCAAAGCGCGTGGCCCTCCCTCGAGGTTCAGGCACGGACGCTCGACGCTCATCGATGGGCGCTGGTGTTCGAGGACGGAACGCGAGCGGATGATGCGTTTGCGAAGGGACTCCGCACGGCACTCCGCGGTGACTTGGGCGACCCGGTCACGCTCGACGCGAAGGTGATCAAAGCGCTGCGGACCGTTGGGCCTGCCGAGCGGGCGAGGGTGCTCGCCGCACTGGCAGACACGATGGGTGGTGCGCTCGACGTCGTGGTTTTGGTCAAGGCACAATCGCGCTTCGCCAGCCGTGCCGGTGGGAGTCGGGTGTGGTTTGAAGCGTCCTCTCAGGTGGTCGTGCACGAGGTTTGGGGTGCGGGCGAGCTTGGCAGAGGAAAGGTCGAGGCCACGGCATCGGGGGTTGGGGACCGCCGCGCCGATGAAGCCGCGCGCCGAGAGTTGGCGCAGAAGGCCTCCAAGCGTGTTTTGGACGTTCTCCGGCCCGGCTGACCAGCTGAACTCGGGCGACTTCCGCAGATTCTTGTCGTTTGGGGTGCGTTCGGGGGAAACTGTCCGTCTATATGGACGACGCTCGGCTGGCTAACTTGATGTTCTTGGTGGGACTCGGCTCCCTCGCGATGCCGGGTTGCACGGGTGACGGTGAGCCGGGGATCACATCAGGTGGCGGCGCGCCAGGAAACCCGCTGGCGTCTGAGAACTCGCTGGCCGGAGGCGATGCTCGTGATGCCTGCGCGTCGTATATCGCCAAGCTCATCGAGTGTGGCGGGGGCTACGACGACGACGATTACTACGGGTCTGGCGGGTACTATGGGGTGTCCGTTGCCCCTGGGTACGCTGGCTATTGCGACCAGTACCTCGCGCAGTTGGAGACCTACGGGGCGGGGTGCGTGCGCGCCACGGTCGACTACTACTCGTGCCTCTCCGGATTGAGTTGCCAGGCGCTCAGCGGTGGCGAAACGGTCTGTGGGAGCGCGCTGCTGGCTGCGGCTACAGCATGCGGTGGCGGCGACGGTGGTGAAGACAATGGCGAGTAACGCGGCCGCCTAGGCCCTCAGAGCCCCCGGTGGGAACCTTCTGGGTGGGTTTCCGAACATCTCCCTTGTGCCGCATATGCGGTGCCTTCTGTGGGGAGACAGACGATGGACCGAGAGCACCTGGGGAGTTTGTTGTTTTTGTCGAGTCTGGCGACGTCGGCGGCGGCCTGTGCGGGCGGTTCCGGGGGCCCAGCGCCTCGTCCCAGCCCCTACGTCACCAACGGCGGTGACGAAGGGAACGGGTCCAGCGATACGTGGACCGATCCCTTGGGCACCACCGGCAATACGGAGCCTGTGGACTCGAAAGGCTTGGACGAGACCGGTGACTGGCCGAACGAGGGCGAGACCGGAGCGGTGAGCGAGGGGACCAGCGACGGGCCCGACATCCCGCCCGACAGTGGGGCGAGCGGCATGGGTTCCACTTCGGACGCTTCGGGCGGCTCCTCCGGAGGCTACGGCGAGAGCTCGACCGGCTACGACCCCCCTGTCGGTGGCGACCCTTGCCCGGCGCTCGCCCAGCTGTACGCCGATTGCGACAGCGACTACACCTACGCGAGCGAGATCGAATTGTGCGAGCAGGCAAGGGCCTCCGCTCAGGCGATCTCTCCAACCTGCGGTACGGCGCATGCCGAGTACCTCGCGTGCTTGAGCACTCTGGACTGCGCCACCTTGTTCGCGCCGGGGGTGCCACTGAGCTGTGTGATTCAGGCGGCCGCGACCGACCTGGCGTGCGCGCCCTGAGCACCGCAGTCTTTGCGGGCCGTGGGCCGGGAGCTGGCCGCATGGTTGGGCGGTGAAGTTTCCGTTCGCGGCGTTGTCGTGCCTGTGGATCGCAGCCTCGGCTTGCGGCGGATCCGGAGAGCCGAAAGGCAATCCCGAGGGGACCCCGCCGCGCCGGGCCGTCGTCAACCCAGACGACCCCGACGCATGTTCCGAGTGCCACGCGCAGATCGTTGGGGAGTGGAAAGAGAGCATGCACGCGCGTGCGCACCACGACAACGATCCGATCTTTGCGGCGGTGCGCCAGATCGCGACAGGGGCATTGGGAGACGAGGTCGCGGGCGACTGCGCGAACTGCCACACCCCGCGCGACGCCGCCAACCCCGACAGCCCAGCTGGAAAGCTCGGCGTGTCCTGTGCCTCCTGCCACATGCTCGACGCGGTGCATCCGGGGAAGTCGGGGGCCGAGGCGCTCGGGTTCGCCGACGTGGTGCGCATGCGGGCGGGGCATGACATGGCGGAGGGCAGCTCACCCGCCCATCAAACGGGGCTGGCTCCCGAATTCATCAAGGACCGCAAGACGGTTTGCTTGGCCTGCCACGCCGCGGCTGCAAACCCCAGTGGGGTCAACACGTGCGCGACCGGTGCAGAGTTCGAGGTCCGCAAGGGCGAAGAGAAGGGCTGCATGGACTGTCACATGCCTCGGATCCCGGGGCCGGGCGGCATCGTGGGCTCTCGAAGTGAGCACGCCCGGCACGTGTTCCTGGGACCCCACCGCGCCTGGTATCACGACGACGGCGAGTTCTTGTCGACCGCGGTGTCCCTCGAGGGCACGTTGGGCGAGACCGGGCTGAAGGTCACCTTGAACAACAAGACGGGACACGGTTTTCCCACCGGGTTCCCCGGTCGCGTCGCGATGCTCTCGGCAGTGGGCAAAGACGCCGCCGGAGCCGAGGTGTGGCGCAACGAGGACAGCCCGGAATCGGTGTTCAACAAGGTCTACGTCGACGAAGCAGGCAAGCCCACGCTGCCGGTGTTGTCCAAGTCGATGTCCCGAGACAACCGCCTCGAGCCATCCGAGAGCCGAACGCTCGAGTTCGAGGTTCCGCAGACAGTTGCGACGGTGGAGCTGAAGCTCGAGCTGCGGTTGGTGTCTACAAAGGCGGTGGCGAAGCTCGGGCTGGAGGGGAAGCTCGAGGCTCAGCCGCGGACGGTGGCGTCGGCGACGATCGCTCGCTAGTCGTCCGGTGCAGCGAAGGCCCGGTGTTGGGAGCCGGATGCCCAGAGCTGCGCGAAAGTCGCGGCGGTGGGGTAATATCGGTTGGGGGGCCGGCGGGGAGGATTTCGCGCCGGATCACGCACCGCTGATGCCATCGAGCGACGAGACGATCGTGCTGGAGTCCGCCGAGGAGGAGCGGGCGAGTGGGCGGCTGATCGTCGGAGCGCGGGTTGGGCGGTACCAGGTGTTGGAGCTCATCGGAGAGGGGGGCATGGGCGCGGTCTATGCGGCCTACGACCCAGAGCTCGACCGCCGAGTCGCACTCAAGGTTCTGCACCGGACCGTCGATCGAGAGAGTGCCAGTCGAGGACGACAGCGCTTGGCCCGGGAGGCGCAGGCGATGGCACGCCTGAGCCACCCCAATGTGATCACGGTGCACGACGTCGGAACGTTCGAGGGTGCGGTGTTCGTCGCGATGGAGTTCGTCGCCGGGCGGACCCTTCGTGAGTGGTACGAGTCGGAGAAACCGACGCTCGGCGAGCTTGTCGACGTCTTCGTTCGCGCGGGTCAGGGGTTGGTGGCCGCGCATGAAGCAGGTCTCATCCACCGAGACTTCAAGCCGCAGAACGTGATGGTCGCGGACGACGGACGGGTTCGTGTCCTCGACTTTGGACTCGCACGGCCGGGGAGCGACGACAGTGTCGATATCGCTGGGTCTGCGTCCGGGTCGCTCCCGCTCGTTGCGACCGGACGAAACCTGACCAGCAGCGGGTTCGATGAGGCTCTCACCGCGGAGGGGCAGGTGATGGGAACGCCTGCTTACATGGCGCCGGAGCAACACCGCGGCCGCAGAGTCGATGCTCGCTGCGATCAGTTCAGCTTCTGCGTTGCGTTGTACGAGGCGGTCTACGGCGAGCGGCCGTTTGATGGGGGCTCGCCAACCTCGCTCCGCAAGGCCGTGCTCGCGGGCAAGGTTCGGGATCCGCCCGAAGGCAACGATGTCCCCGAGGGACTCCGGCGGGTGATGCTCCGAGGTCTCGCGCTGTCGCCCGACGACCGTTACCCGTCAACCCGTGAACTCCTGGCCGCGCTGCAGGGAGCCATTGCGACCCGGAAGAAGGGGCCACGCCGGATCGCAGGAGCATTTGTCGTGGGACTTGCCGCTGCCGGCGGGCTCTTGAGCCTGCAGGGGCAGGCGCCAGAGTCCACCGCCGATCCGTGCGTCGTGGACGAGAACGAACTCGCGGGCGTTTGGGACGAACAGCGGGCGCAGAGGATCGCGGCCCGGTTTGAGGCGTCGGGCTTGAGCTCCGCCCCACGCATGGCGGCGCGCGTGACCGGCCGCCTCGACCGCCATGCCGAGAAGTGGCGCACGGCTCGCTACGATGCCTGTGCCGCGACACGGGTCGCGAAGTTGCAGTCGGACGAGCTGATGGACCTGCGGATGACCTGCTTGGAGCGGGCGCGGTCCAAGATGAATGCCTTCACCGAGCTGCTCGAGGCCGCCGACGCGTCCACCGTGGAGCGGGCTGAGGACGTCGTCAAAGCGCTTGGATCACTCACGGAGTGTTCGGATGCGGAGGCGCTTCGGCAGAATCCGGCACCGCCCGAAGACCCCGCGACTGCGAAAACCGTCGAGGCGCTCCGCGGGGAACTCGATGTCATCGAAGCCCAGGTCGCCGCGGGTCGATACCCCGAGGCGTTCGATCTGGCCCAGGCGGCGGTGAGTCGTGCCCGTAGCGTTGAGCATCCTCCGATTCTCGCCGACGTCCTGGTGTGGTGGGGAGAGCTCAAGGCGCGACGCGGCGACAATGCCGGGAGCATCGAGACCTACCGCGAGGCCTACTTCCTGGCGCGGGAGCTCGGGAGCGAGCGCACCGAACTCGAGGTCGCGTTGGATCTGACGTTCGTGTACGCGCAACTCGAGCCCGACCTGTCCCAGGCCACGTACTGGGGGCAGCTGGCGCAGACCCTGGCGCAGCGCCTCGACTTGGCCATCCATCTCGCAAATGCGTTGCGCTACGAGGGGGTCGCGTTCGCGGTGAACTCGAAGTACGAGGAGGCCAAGCTACGGTACGAGAAGGCGCTCGCGGTTGTGGAGGAGCGGGGCGACCCTTCCGTAGAAAAGACCGCCATGCTTCGCGCCTTCCTCGACCAGGACCTCTTCCGGGTGCAGCTTCGACTGGGGGACACGGAGACCGGGCGGGCCACGAGTCGACGGGCGCTCGAGGCCTTCGAGGTGCTGTTTGGACGGGACCACCCCACGACGGTGCAGCTGGCGGCAGAGCTCGCATACTTGGACGTCGAGGCGGGCAACGCGGAAGCCGCGATCGAGCCGATCGAGGAGTCGGTTCGTGTCGTGTCCGAGGTGCACGGCGAAAACCATCCGCGGACCCTGACGGCAGCCGGGCAGCTTGCGGAAGTTCTGTGGGCGGCAGGGCGCCGCAAGGACGCGAAGGCGATGCGGCGCGACATCATCGAGCGGAGCGTGGTGCATCTCGGCGAGACGCACCGATCCGTGGGCGAGCACTACAGCCAACTTGCCGGGTGGGTCCGTGGTGAGCGTCGGTACGAGGATGCGTTGGCGCTGTACGGGAAAGCGATCGTTGTCTACGAGGCTTCCGGAGGGCCGGCGGACGTCGAGGCCATCGGAGGTCGGCTGGCTCGTGTACGCACCCTGCTCGAAGCCAAACGACCCGAGGATGCTCGGACGCTCGCGGCAGCCGACTTCGCGCGCATGGATGACACCGCTAACGAGCTGCTGCGAGCCCGGGCCGAGTTCTATGTGATCGTCACCGAGATGGCGACGGACGGAGTCTCCGCGGCTCGGCTCGGTCGCGCTCGGGAGATCCAGACTCTGTGGGCCGAGGCTCGACCTGAAGATGCGGATACCGAAGCGATGTCCGCGTGGTTGAGCGCGCAAGAATGAGACCTGGATCGATCGCCTAGATCCCCACGCCGCCGAGCAGCACCATCGCCGGCGTGAGCCGGCCCGCCTCGTCGGGATGCATCCCGCCAAGCTGTCCCTGCGCGTTGGTGCCTTGGCACTGGACGATGCCGTCCTTGCGGTGTCCGCACACGAAGCCGTCGCCCACTGCGATACCGACGGTCTCGTCGTATCCCGGGAGCAGGTCGGCCTGCACGTCGGGCGCGAAGGTCATCGACTCGCCACCACACCACAGGCCACCGGCGCGGGTGGCCAAGCAGACGAAGCCCGGACCCATCGCAGCCGCGCGCGCTTGAGGCACGCGAATGCCCATCGCCTGGGCGCCAAACCCTTCGCCCCAGCAGTACAGCTCGCCGACGTCGGTCACGGCGCAGGTGGTGTTCTGCTCCGCGTGAATCGACTCGATGTACGGAAGGCTCGCGACGCGGCGGGGTACGCCACGGTTCGCTTCGACCTCTGCGCCCACGCTGGGATCGCCCAGCTGGCCTTGGGTGTTCTGTCCCCAGCACATGACGCGGCCTTGGCTTTCGAGAGCGCAGTTGTGGGTGGACCCGGCCACGATATGCGTCGGTTGCTGGAGCTCCACGTAGCCCGCCCCTCGTCCTGACTCCGTCTCATTGTCGATCACTCGTGCGGCTGGACCAAGCGCTTCGGCGGCATCCCACCGGCCAAAGCAGAGGATCTTCGCGTCGCCCAGCAGCGCGCACGCGTGGCTGTCTCCGACCGCGACCGCGGTGGCGCGTTCGATGCCTTCGATCTTGCCCGGACCCTGTGCTCCCAGGAGGCGGCGGATCTGGTCCGAGCACCACAGCGAACCCGACTCGTCGACAACACACGTGCCGTACCGACCCACGGCAACATCGCGAGCCTGTTCGACTCCGGGAAACGTCTGCGGCACGGCGCTGTGAGGCGAGTCTTCGCAGGTGCCCAACTGGCCCACGGTGTTGGAGCCCCAGCAACGCACGCGTCCGCTCGAGATGCGGACACAGGCATGATCGGTTCGCGCGACGAGCTGTCGTGCTTCCATCAAGTCCGGCTCGGGCGGCGCTGACCAGCTTCCGCAGACGGACGGTGGCTGTTTGGCCAGGACGCGGCCGGGAGCATCGATGGTGGTCGTCGCCACCGGCTCCGGCGCCGAGGAGCCCGGGGAACTCGGAGCGGCTCCGCACTGGAACGCCGCGACCAGAATCATCGCCGCTGCGATCCGCATCCACGGATCCTATCAGCCGCGGCTGGCTCGTGTCCGTCCGCAAAGGTTCCCGTGTGTTGTCCGGGGGGTCGTAACAGGCCACCTTGTCCCTGCTGTGCGGATCAGCGCGCAGGCGTTGGTACGATGCCCAGGCATTGGACGGGGACACTCAGGTGCCGAGTCTCGAGCAAGACCCGGAGGCGGTGGACCCCGCCGGCGCGCAGGTGGAGCACGCCGAGCTTCTCGCGTTTGAGCGTGTCGCCGCGCGGATGATCGGGCGTCGTCAGAAGCGGGTGGCGATCGGTCGGTATCGGATGCGTGAGGAGCTGGGACGGGGCGGGTTTGGGGCCGTGTATTCGGCGTATGACCCCGAGCTTCAGCGCGAGGTCGCTGTCAAGCTGTTGCTGCCGCGCAAGGGCCGAAAGAACCCCAAGTGGCAGGCCCGGCTCGTCCGAGAAGCGCAGACGTTGGCGCAGCTGGAGCATCCCAACGTGGTGTCGGTCTACGATGTGGGGACCGACGACGCCTCGCGCGGTGTGTACATCGTGATGGAGCTTCTGCGTGGTCACTCCGCGCGGACGTGGGTGAAAGAGGAGCCCCGCCCTGCCTGGCAGCATGTTGTGGAGGCGTTCCGCGGGGCCGCGAAGGGGTTGGCTGCGGCGCATGCGATGGAGATCGTTCATCGCGACCTCAAGCCGAGCAACTTGATGATCGATTCGGCCGGCGTCGCCAAGGTGATCGACTTCGGGCTGGCCCGTGAGGCGACCGAGCTGGACACCACGCGGGGCTCGGCGGCGTCGGGGTCTGGCAGCATGCGGTCCAGCGGGAGTTCGTTGACAACGATGGGGACGGTGATGGGTACGCCTCCGTACATGCCACCCGAGCAGCACATGGCGGCCGGCGTGGGAGCGGTGGGTCCCGCCGCAGATCAATACGCGTTGTGTGTTTCGTTGTACGAGGTGCTCTACGGAGTCCGGCCGTTCGTCTCCGACGACCTCGAAGAACTCTATGCGCTCAAGCGAGAGTTGAAGCTTGGGCCGTTGCCGAAGGACCGCGGGGTCCCCAAGGCTGTGCATCGCGTGCTGCTTCGAGGCCTGGCCCCAGATGCGACCCGCCGATGGCCATCGATGGAGGCGTTGTCCGAAGCGCTGGCCTCCGCGGCGCGTCCCCGAAAGAGGGTGCTCGGGACGGCGATCGTAGGCGCCGGCGTGGTGGCTTTGGCGGTGCTGGCCGGTGCCGAGCAGGCGGGCGCCGAAGACGACCCCTGTCGCGCGTTGGCGTCGCGGGCGGACGAGGTCTGGTCTTCGGGGCGTGCCGAAGCGATCGAGCGCTCGGTCTTGGAAAACGCGCAAGGTCGCGAAGCCGCGGTTTGGACCGCAGCCCGAGGTCGCCTCGAGACGCGCCTGCAGTCGTGGCGCGGGGCACTGGACGAGGCCTGCGCGGCGGGCCCGAGCGCACCTGTCGAGTGCCTGGACCAGTGGTTGCGAGATCTCGAGACGTCGATCGCGGTGATCGAGGGCGAGGATGTCTCTGCGGGGGAGACGATGGGTGTGGTCGATGCGGTGCCTCCGCTGGCGCAATGCGGGGCTGCGCACTGGGCCTCGGGGCTGGACGACATCCCGCTTCGCGATGGGTTTGTGCGCGCGCGAGCGCTGACCCGCGCGGGCCGTGGGGACGCCGCCTTGGCTTTGGCGGCTTCGCTCGTGACCGAGGCGCGAGCGCTCGACAACGACGCCCTGCTCGCCCAAGCGCAGCTCACCGCAGGGCTGGTCTACGCGGAGCGAGAACAGCTGGAGGACGCTCGCCAGGCCTTGATCGAGGCGAACAGCATCGCGGACGGAGCGGGACTCGATGCGGTGGCAGCCGAGGCCGCGATCGTGCTCGTCCGTGTGTGCGGGGCGATGGGGCGTTTTGATGATGCCCACCAATGGAAGGCCGTTGCGCGAGCGCGGATGGCCAGGCTTTCGGAGCCACCGTACCTGCGCCGGTTGCTGCTCGGCGCCGAGGTGTTCGAGCTGATCTACGAGGGGCGGTTTGCAGACGCCTATGGCCTTGGGCAGGAGCTGGTCGACCGGCTCCCGGTGGAAACGATGGCCTATGAGAGAGGTCGGGCGCTGGCCAACGTCGCGATGACGGCGTTCGAGCTGGGGCAGGTCCACGAAGCTGTGGCGGTGGCAGGGGAGGCTCGGAGCCTGTTGAGCACCGTGGTCGGAGCGGAGCACGCATCCGTAGGCCGGATCCTCGCGGACCAGGGGCGCTACACGGCGGCCGCGGGAGATGTTGCCGAGGGGGTCGAGATGATGCGGAACGCGGTCCGGATTCTGGAGGCTGCCGGAGGACCCAACGATCCGTACGCGCTCAACACCAAGCGCTCCCTCGCCGACTACCTCGCCCGACTGGGGAAGGTCGAAGAGAGCCTGGCGATGCTCCGGCAGACCTACGAGAGCACCGTTGCCCTCTACGGCAAAGAGCACATCCGCTCGGCGGTCACCGCAATTGCGTTGGCCGACCAGGTGTTGATGGCGGAGTTGCCCGACGAAGCCGTGTTGCTCGCCCGTGAGGCGATGACCACGATCACCAGCCTGTACGGGGCATCCGACCCGCGGATGTCGTGGGGGGCCGAACTCCTTGCGCGCGCGCTGTCGATGCAGGGCAAGACGGGAGAGGCGCGCGACGTGGTGACTCGGACCCTCGCCACCCTGACCGACGCAACCCCTGCCGAGCGTGAGTCGCAGATCAACCTCACGATGATCATGGCCGGGGTCGACCAGGACGAAGGGCGGCTCGATGATGCCGTCCGCAATCTCGAACGCGCGATCGAGCAGTGTGCCTCCGATCCGGCGCTCTCCGACCCGTCCATGTTGGCCTCACTCGAGGGGGCGCGGGCGTTTGCGGAGGCGGAGCGAGGCCAGCCACAGCGGGCGATCGATGCGGCTCGCCGGACCCTCGGATACCTCGATCGGATCGGTGCCGTGGACGACAAGGCGGAGTTCCAGGCGCTGATCGACGCGGGTGGTGTTGTGTCCGAGTCCGCGGGCTGAAACCCCCGCAGGTCTCAGCCAAGCCAACGCCGACGCTTCCGGGAGAAGAATCCCAACATCAGAAGTATCGACAACGTTCCCGAGCCGCGTACGGGGTTGGTCGAGGTGCAGCTGCAGAATCCACCGTCGTCATTGTTCTCATCGACGAGCTCGTCGTCCGGCGTGATGTCGGGACCTTGGTGCTCCGCGTTCCAGGCCGCGAGTTCGTCGCCGATGGCCTCGACATGATTCCGAAGCGTCATGGGGGCGCCGGTGAAGAACTCCTCGACGATGCGTCCGTAGGGCATCTGTGAGAACTCGGGCGGCTGGTCGCTTTCGGTGAACCAGATCACCGGTCCGGAGTCGAGCACCACGCGGTCCGGTCCGTCGCAACGGTTGAACCGGGTGGCCGACCAGACGTTGTCGACATCGGGGAGGCCCGGCATCTCGGAGAACAAGGGGTCGCGGGTCATCTCGCTCGGCGAGAGCGTGGTGTACATCCGGGTGAGGTAGGGGAACTTACTGACCAAGGCCGCTGCGTGCCGGCTTGGGGCGACGACCTGTTCCTCCAGGGCGTTGGCGAGGCCTTCGGTGTCCCAGGAGGCGGGCCATGCGTCTGGTGTGGGGATGTCTCCTCCGGTGCCACCATCGGTGCCTGTGCCGTCCGGCTCACCGCTCGTGCTTCCCTCGTCGCTCGTGTCGTTGGTCGACGCGCCGGTACTGCCAACGTCTGTCGTGGCTCCGGTACTGCCGGCGCCTGTGGTTTCCGTGTCGCCCCCGGTGTCGCCGGTGCTGCCACCCACGCCGGTGCTGCTACCCACGCCGGTGCTGCCGCCGCCGGAGTCACCGCTCGTGCTGCCGCCCTCGCTCGTGTCGCCGGCCGAGTCATCGTCCGGCTGCCAATCGGCGTAGCAGCTGGTGCACGCGTAGAACTCCTTGGGGTCGACGCCTGGCGGAGGGGGGACGTACGCCTGCAGCAGCGACGGAACGAGCGGGTGGGTCGGGTAACACTCGTCCCACATACAAGTCATCAGGTTGTGCTCCGCCAACAGCATCGTGAGGTTGTCGGGGCTCGCGGACCGGAACGGTTCGCTTTGCCACCGGTCCGAGTTGAACGCCGGCGACGAGACAACGTTGGAGGTGCCCGCATACTCGGTGACGAACCCGTGGCCATCGGCGCCGTCCTCGTCGACCGCACGGGTGACCGCCTCCTCGTAGTTGGCTCCCGGGTTGTCCCAGTCGAACTTCAGCGGATTGAGCTGCACGTGCCGGAAGTTGGTCGGGGTCACTCGGTCGCGGCCCAGGAAGAAGGTGCGCACACCCATGTCGTCGCGGGCGGCGATCCGCGTCAGCCGCAGGGGGACACATGCCTCGTTGCCTGGATAGCGCAGGACGATCGGGTGAATCTGATCGACACCGTGGCCGGAGCGCAGTTTGAACGCGACGAAGAGGAAGCCGTCGTCGATGTATTCCTGCAGAATTGGCGGCGCGTCTTCATCCTGAGCGAACCCGTTTTCGTCGAGCCAGTTGACGATGCCGTTCACGCTCCCGCCCTCGAGGACGACGTATTCGTAGCCTGTCTCTTATACACATCTCCGAGCCCACGAGACCTCTCTACATCTCGTA
>CAJXVA010000051.1 GCA_913061055.1 uncultured Pseudomonadota bacterium | reverse complement strand
TCATGACCCGGGCGTCTGTCTCGATCGCCCGCGCCCGCACGCGCTCGTAGTCGCGAGCCTCGCCGCGCGCACGATTGGCCTCGCGCCGCTTCGCGCTGGCAGCCTTGAGAGCAGCGGTCACCGCCGCACCGGTCGACCACCGCGCCGGGTTGTTGCAAAGAAAGCGTCGCCGGCCAGCGTCCGGGCCGATTCTCTGGCCATTGGGCTGCCCTTAGTTTTCGAATAACGGAGACCTTACGTCCGGTCCTCCTCCGGTCCTCCCCAGTCCTGCAGAAAAAGCGTCGCCGGCCAGCGTCCGGGCCGATCCTCTGGCCATTGGGCCACCCTTAGTTTTCAAGAAACGGAGACCTTACGTCCGGTCCTCCTTGCACGAGGGGGAGTGCGTTGAGGGGGCGGAAGCTCGGGAACATCACCTCAGGAAACGCCACCCCCCTGCGCTCGGATCACGACGGCGAGAGTTTTCGTTGAGCGGCTGTCGCTGCGCCGCGTTTCGCCCCGGTCCGTGATCCGAACGGGAGTTCCCGTCGTTTGGTGGGGCATGACCCAAGCAGGTTCTGCGATCGTCCGCCCCAGCCACCCGAGCGCCTCGACAGCGGTCGCCATCGTCGGCGGCGGGATCGCCGGAATGGGCGCCGCGCTATCGCTGGCCCAGGCGGGCATGGACGTCACGATCTTCGAGTCTGAAGCCGAGCTGGGCGGGAACTGTTTCGGCATCGATGTGTCGACCGGAGGCACGAGCCGTTGCCGAGTCGACGCTGGCGTCAGCGACTTCAACATCGACAGCTTCGTTCGCCTGCGCGCGTTGCTCGACGACCTCGGCGTCGCTCATGCGCCGATCTGCCAGGACGCCTCGTTCGCCCCTGTGGGCGGTGTTGCCTCGCTCTACACGAGCGGGGGCGTTGTCCGGGGGCCCGTCGCGGCTGAGGTCGCCGACGAGATCACTCGGTTTGGCCGGGAGTGCGTCGACGTATTGGAGGACGAGAACTGGAGAGGCCGGTCTGTGTTGGACTATGTCCGCACCCGCAACCACTCCGACACCTTTGCGAAGAACTACCTCTACCCGCGCGTGATCGGATGTTTCAGCGCTCCGGATGACAACCCGGAGTCCCTGGCGATTCGGTCGATCGTTGGGTTCTGGAAGATGCACCGGCTCGTGGGGGAGGGCCCGGCGCGTCGGCATGCGGTCGTGGGGGGCATGCACGCCTATTGCGACGCACTGCAGCGCCGCCTCGTCCAACTCGGGGTGCGGATCCGGTGCAGGACTCGAGTGCTCGCGGTCCGACGCAACCCGGGGGGTGTCGAGCTCCACACTCGCGGCGACGCCAAGACCGAGCACGACCGAAGCTTGGCCGACCACGTCATCTTCGCGACGCCGCCCAACCTCGTGGCCGATCTGCTCGAAGATGCGTCGGGCACGGAGCGTCTTGGCTTCGCAGGCGTCCCGTTCCAACGCGCACGGGTGGTCGTGCATCGGGATTCGGCCGTGCTGCCACGCAACCGAGAAGCGTGGGGAGCCTACAACTACGTGGTGCCGTGCGGGCAGGCGCCACGGGTCCGGCCCACGATCACCTTCTTTCCCAGCCGCATCATGCCCACCGGGGACGACGCAACGGATGTGCTCGTCTCCCTCAATCCCACCGTCGAACCGCGCGCCAACTCGGTGCTCGCGCAGCGCTGGGTTGTGCACCCCATGGCCGGGGCAGCGGCGACCCGCGCCGCAACACGCATCGAGAGCATGCAGGGCGAGCGCAACACCTGGCACTGCGGAAGCTACCTGCGCGAACCCTTCCTGCACGAGCAGGCTCTCGCCTCGGGGCAGGATGTCGCGGCGCGACTGCTCGGTCGCGCCGCCATCGCTGCCTGAGAGCCTGCTCGTCCGAAGAACGAAGCCCACCGCACGAGGCCGAACGGGCCGCTGAGGGACGGCGTTGGTTCCTGCGCTGTCGCTCAGCAGCGATTGACGGAGAACGTCCAGGCTTCTGTGGCGCCGTTTTCGGAGGAGCGGCAGAACACGCCCTCGATGGAGATGTCATCGATGGACGTCAGCTCCAACACGCCGGTCTCCCACCCGGCACCGCTGCCGCCCACGCTACAAAACGGGGGAAACCCGTACGTATTCGCTTCGAGCACGGCGGGCGCATCGCTTTGCGGCGGCCACCCCACTTCATAGGTGCCAGCCTCTTGCCCCTCGGGCGGAAGGACGATGGCGATCTTCCGGTGGGGCGGCGCATCTCCGGCCTGGCCGCACGGATACTCGCCGATGTCCGCACAGGCGGAGCTCGAGGGGGCAACCGCAAGGACCACCGAAGATGGCGGGAACGATGCCGGAATGAGGATCGGATCGTCGAGCTCGCTCGACAGCGCCGCTCGTCCCGGCCAGACGTTCACCACATCAGCCGTGTCGGCGCAGGAGGTGGGGCCCTGGTCCTGTGTCGTCCCGCTCGACTCGGCAGTGCCTGAGTCCGACGACTCCGTCGATCCCGAGTCCGCATCCGAGCTCGCGGTGCTGGATCCTGTACTGGTGGTGTCCGTCGAGTCGGAGGTCGCCTCCTCACCGGACGTGTCCATCGGGCCGGCCGTCGTGGTCGAAACCTCGTCCCCGGTCGAAACCTCGGCCGCCGTCGTTGAAGTGGTGCTCGTCTCCGTCGCCGCCTCACGGGCTGCGCTGCTCGGACTCCCGCAGGCGAGACACAACGCGAGGCTGGCTACCGGTTGGATTCGGTTCATAGCCTGGCTGTTGCCGCGCATCCCATCGCGCTCCCGAAGAATCAAGAAAAGCGCTGCGGCGCGGTGAAGCGGGCTCCAGGCAGCTTCGGCGCGAACTCCTGCCCCGTGGTCGGCGTGGCGAGAAGAGAACCGGCCTGGAAGTCGACATCCTCTCGAATGGTCCTCTCGAATGTAGCTTTTTTGCTGGGTATCTCCGCACTTGCGCAAAGGGTGCCCCTGCGGGTCCAACAACTCCGTGACGCTGCCCGCAAGAAGCATGGCTACCGCGCTTGGCGTGCTGGGACTGTGCGGGTTGGCATACTTCGTCGGCCACATGCATGGCTCGTCGCACAGCGCTGCCGCGCTTCCGCAACAGGCCCGATCGACAGCCGCACGTCCGACGCCACAGCCCCGACGGTCGACCTCCCTACACTCCAGCGAGACCGAACCTCAGTCGCCCCCGGTCAAAGCGACCCCCTCTTTCCCAACTCCAGCACCACCGGCTCAACCACTCCACACCTCCGAGACCATCCGCGCGACCGCCGACGCGTTCCCCGACCTGCTCGCAGCCTGGGACGCGGGGGTTGCCGAAGACCTGTTCGGCGACATCGACCTCGCCCCCCTCGAGAAGAAGCTCGCGTGGATGCACGCGCAGGTCGGTCGCTGCGAGGCCGGGAGGCCCATGACTTCGGGGAACGCTTCCCAGGGCCGATTCTCCTACGTCTGCGAGCGTGGTGTCGTGGAGGCTGGCTTTGCGATGTCCGACCCCGACGCAAACAACATCGCCAACATGCGAGCGGGCGTCCGAGACGTCGACCCTCCGCCGGAGGTCTCGGCTGCCGCGAAGGACGTCGTGGACCTCATCGAAGCCTGGGACGACGACGCGTTTGAGGAGAGGTTTACGGACAGCTTTCGCGACAAACTCGGTGCCAACATGCCCGACTTCACACAAGGGCTGCGCGATGAACTCGGCAGCTGTTCGGTGGGGCCGGTCGACCTGGCCAGCCATAGCGGAGCGCTGTTCGTTCTCGATTGCGACACGGGACGCCGCACCATGGTCGTCGCGTTGGATGAGCAACACCGCATCCGTGCTCTCCGGGTCGTCCCCCTGCGACGTGATCCTGGGCAAGCGGACTAACCGGCCGGCTTCGGCTCGGTCGGCGCGAGCAGCGGATCGCCCGCTCATGCTCTACTGATCGACATGACGGCCCCACGGCGCCAACCGGTATGGCTTGTCCTGGTCCTCTTTTGGACGGGTCTGCTGGGGTGTGGGGACGAGCGGGCGTCCGTCGGCAACACCGACCTGCGTACGCTAGACGAAGGGCTGTTGCTGCATTGGAGCTTCGAGGACCGCAACGCCACCCAGATCCTCGACCTATCCGGGAACGGTCGGCACGGCACGCTCGCGGGCGACCCCGCCTTTGTCACCAGCGACAGCGGCGAGGCGATCATCATGGACGGCCTCGACGACGCCATCTCTTTCGCGGGCCCACGCGATCCCGCGCTCTACGGCGGCATCGATGGCGCCGTCACGGTGAGCGCCCACGTGCGGGTGACCGACGCTGATTTCTACAACACCCTTTGCGTCGGCTGCGGTCCGATCCGCTCTTTGTTTGTCGGCGCCTCGCCGACGTTTGGTCCCCGGATCCAGGTCGCTCTGCGCGACGGTGACGGTGGAGGCATTGCGTATCACCAATCCTCCGAAGCCCTGGCCGACGACGAGTGGGTTCGAACCACCGTCATCGTTGAAGGCGGCGTGGGCACCCGAATCTACCTCGACTGCGCGCTCGATACCGAGGTGCTCGACCCCGCAATTGAGCTGGATGACTTCGGCTACTCCTCGGTCGGGCCGGGCTCCCAAGCCAGCACGTGGTTCGAGGGTGCGATCGACGACTTTCGCATCTGGGACCGCGCCCTCACCCAAGAGGAGATCGGCGAGTTGTGCCCTTCTGCCCCCACGCCCGCCGAAGGCCTCGAGTTGCACTGGACCTTCGAGGATCGCGACGGCACTCAGATCCTCGACCTGTCCGGCAATGACAGGCACGGCACACTCCAAGGCACTCCATCCTTCATCGCCGGCGAGTCCGGCGATGCCGTGCGCCTCGACGGCGCCAGTGACTACATCAGCGTTGCTGGGCCGCGCAGCCCCGACATCTACGGAGGGGTCGACGGGGCGATGACCCTCAGCGCCCACGTCCGCGTCAGCGACATCGATCGCTACAACACCCTGTGCTACGGCTGCGGCCCCTTCCGCTCGCTGTTCGTCGGCACCGCCCCCTACGGCGCCCGCTTGATGGCAGCCCTCTTCAATCAGGGAGGCGGCGGATCCACATGGCCGTGGTCCACACCATCGCTGCTCGAAGACACCTGGACCGAGGTCACGATGGTGGTCGAAGGCGGCGTAGGCACCCGCATGTTCCTCGACTGTGCACTCGACACCGACACGCCCAACCCAGATGTCGGCCTGCGGGACTACGGCTACTCCTCCGTCGGCCAAGGCGCCGCGGCCAGCCAGTGGTTCCAAGGCGACATGGACGAGCTCCGCATCTGGAGCCGCGCACTCTCCGTCGAGGAGATCGCCAACCTCTGCCCCGAGCCCGAGCCCGTCGATCCTCTGGCCCAAGATCTCGAGCTGCACTGGTCCTTCGAGGATCGGGTGGGCAACACCATTGAAGACCTCTCGGGCAATGGGCGGACCGGCACCATGGTGGGTGGAACGTTCGTCTCGAGTCCCAATGGCGAAGCCGCGAACCTCGACGGCGTGGACGACCGCATCGCCTTCGTGGGGCCTCGCGACGTCGACCTCTACGGCGGCGTGATGGGCGACTTCTCGGTGAGCGCTCAAGTACGGGTCTGGGATCTGCAGCGATTCAACTCGCTGTGTTTCGGCTGCGGCCCCATGCAGGCCATCATGTTGGGCGACAACAGCGAAAACACTGGGAACCCCTACGATCTCGGAAACTACGCCCAGGCGACGGTCGCCGGAGACGTCTACCACTACCGGGTCGCGACCGACCCCATCCTCGACGACGGCCAATGGTTCGAGGTGACGGTGGTTGTGGAGGGCGGCGTCGGTGCGCGGATCTACATCAACGGCGTCTTGATGGGCGAGCTTGTCGAGCCGAACACCCGACTGGCCGACTTCGGATTCTCTGCCATCGGCCAAAGCACCGCCGCGAACCGATGGTTCGGAGGCGAGATCGACGAACTCCGCATCTGGAGCCGCGCTCTGTCCCCCGAAGACATCGCTCCCCTCGGGGAGGGCATGCCGTTCTTCCACCTTGGGCTGTTGGCGAAGTGGGACTTCCAGTACCACGTGGGTCAAGCCATCCTGGATCGCTCAGGCAACAACCGGACCTCCTACTTGCATGGCGGTGCCTTGGTCCCCTCGCCCAATGGAGAAGCCGCCCAATTCGACGGCGTCGACGACTACCTCTCGTTCTCCGACCTTCGCGATCCCGAGCTCTACGGCGGCGAAGACGGAGCCTTCTCTCTCAGCACGCGGCTACGGGTGGCGGACGTCGACGCAGTCAACACCATTTGCTTTGGGTGCGGGCCCTTCAGCTCGCTGGCGATCGGCAACCTCGGAGCCCCTGGACGCGCCTGGGTCCGCCTCTTCAACCAGGTCACCTTAGGCTCCCTGTGGCCCATCACCACGCCCGCGATCGCCGACGATACCTGGGTCGAGGTGACCTTGGTGGTGGACGCCGCCAGTGGGGCGCGCATCTACCTGGATTGCCAGCTCGACGGCGAACTCGACAACCCCGACATCGGCCTGCGTGACTACGGGTACTCGAGCATTGGCGAAGGCGCGGGCGACACGTGGTTTGAGGGCGAAATGGAGATGTTCCAGATCTGGGATCGGGCGCTCACCGACGTGGAGATCGACGCGCTTTGCTTATAGGCCTTGCGGCGTCCGTGCCTTCGATGGTCCGTCGGAGGCAAACCCAATACGATTCGGGTCCGCAACATGGTTGAATCCGAGATCACCGCGCAGCTGTATGCGAAATGGCGAGCCGCACGGCGCGGCCGCTCGCACGCTGAGACGCTGACCAACCCGGTCTGGAGCTGGCTTGTCCAAGAACGGCTCAGCGCGTACGAGGCAAACAAGAGGTTCGAGGGTCCGAGCTCCGTCGAGGCCGGACCCGCGTGGTGTTTCCAACGCATGGGGCAGACCGAGACGCTCTTGCCCGACGGCCGAACGGTCTACGTTGCTGGCGAGCACGAAGACTACTACGACCCCGACTTCTACATCTACAACGACGTGGTCATTGCCAAACCAGATGGCGCCGTCGACATCTTTGGCTACCCCACCGCGGATTTCCCACCAACGGACTTCCACACCGCGACACCTGTGGGCTCTACGATCGTGCTGGTCGGCAATCTCGGTTACCCCGACGGCAGGGTGGTTGGCACGACCCAGGTCCTGGCGCTCGAGCTCGAGAGCAAACGCGTGCGGACGCTCCACCCATCCGGCGACGCCCCCGGCTGGATTTCCTCTCACACGGCTGAGCGCGTGGACTCGGCGATCGTGGTTCGCGGAGGCATGTTCTACGAAGAAGAGCCGCGCGAGAACATCGACGAGTGGAGCCTCGACACCGACCGCTGGGTCTGGACACGGCTCACCGATCGCCAGTGGCCGACCATCCGGCTCGAGCGGGCCGACCAAGCCCCCAATCGGCTCTTCGACCTCGGGCAGTTCGCATTCTACTCCGGGCTCACCGAGGACAACCGATTCAAACAAGATGGCCTGGCCTCCTGTCGGGAGACGCTCGGCGACACGCCGGATCTGGCCCTGTTCGAGTCTCGCTACCGGCCGTCGATCGAGCACGAAGTCGTCACCAACGCGGACGAGGACAGCGACGAGTTTGACGTCCACCGCGTCTCGATCGAGGGCGTCGTCGTTCGGTTCAACGAAGCGAGAACAGACGTCACGATGACGATCGAGGGCACGCTCCCCGAGACGACGGTCCAAGCACTGGCCGACGAGTTGGAGCGCAAGCTCGCTGCGCTCGAGCGTACGCCGTACATCGCGACTACGGTGAAGCGGCGCTAGCCCTCCCGAAGGACCGCGCGACCTCAGTCGTGCGGCGGACCGAACCGACTCATCCAGTACCCTTCTAGCGGACGCGGTTGTGGCTCGCCACGTCCGGGCATCAGCCGGAAGCCCGAACCGCCGGTCGTGGCCTCTTCATCGTCCGCGGGCTCGACGGCCGGCTCATCGGTGCCGCACGCGACGGTGGCGACGCAAAGGATGGCGGTCATGATTCGGGTCGTGAACTTCATGGGAGCAGAGGGGGTCGGCGCAGAACCGACTCCACCGATGAGTGTCCGCGGCGGCGGGCGCTGATCATCGCACGGCCGGAAAAACTCGCGTGCCCTGAGACGTGCGGCCAGCGAGTCACGCGGATGTGGACTCGCCCGATACCTCCGCTCCGCCCTCGCGGCTGACCGCACGATATCGCCCGTCACAAACGACGTACCATGGCGAGCATGAACGCGGACTCCGAGCCGCCGACACCGGTGAGCATCGACAGCGATCGCCTTGAGGCGTCGGTGTTCGCCAAGGTGTTCGCCAAGACGCCGCGGCGGATCTCGGTCGGGCGCTATCGGATCCTCGACGAGGTCGGTGCTGGCGGTATGGGGCAGGTGTTCTCCGCCTACGACGAGGAGCTCGACCGCAAGGTGGCCATCAAGGTGGTGCGCGGTTCCTACACCAGCGAGCACGCCGGGACTCGGCTGCGCCGGGAGGCGCAGGCGCTCGGCCGGCTGACCCATCCCAATGTCGTGGCGGTCCACGAGATCGGGGAACACAACGGGCAGCTCTTCGTGGCGATGGAGTTTGTGCAGGGGCAGACACTGCGCGCCTGGCAGACCGAGCACCGCGGCGACGTTCCGGCGATCCTCGACGTGTACCGGCAGGCTGCGCGTGGCCTGCAGGCGGCGCACGAGGCGGGGGTGGTGCACCGGGACTTCAAACCCGACAACGCGTTGCTCGGCACGGACGGCCGGGTGCGGGTGGTCGACTTCGGGCTCGCGAGTCCGATGGAAGGGGACGTGCGGACGCCTACGCTGCCGCCCGCGAGCACCGAGCACACGCTGCCGGTGACCGAGACCGGCGCCGTGCTCGGCACGCCGAGCTACATGGCACCCGAACAGTTCGCGGGCGACCCCACGGAGCCACGCACAGACCAATTCGCGTTCTGCGTTGCGCTGTGGGAGGCGCTGTTCGGGGAGCGTCCCTTCGAGGGATCATCCTACGCGGAGCTGGCGGCGAACGTGACGTGCGGGGCCCGACGCCCGCCGCCCCGGGACGCGCCCGTGCCGGCTTCGATCCGTGCGGCGCTCGACACCGGACTCGCGACCCGCCCCGAGCGACGCCACGCGGACATGGCTGCGATTGTGGCAACGCTCGATGCCGAGCTCACTCCGCGTCGCAGCCGCTGGTGGATCGGCCTCGCGGCAACGTCTGTGGTGGCGATATCGGGATTCGCCCTGGTGCGCCAGGCCCCCGCCGCGCGGTCGCTGGAGGACTGCCCACCCGCGGCGGAACGCTTCGCGGGGATCTGGGACGACGAAGTGCGGGCGGCACTCGGGTCTCGGTTCGCCGCCTCCGCCGAGCGCCCGTACGTCGCGCCCACCTGGACATCGCTCGAGCGCGAACAGGACGGGCTCGTCGCGGACTGGACCCTCTCGTACGAGCAGGCGTGTGCGGCCACGAGTTCGAGTGATGCGGCGACACGCCGGCTGGCGGCCCAGCGCCTCGACTGCCTCGATGCGGCGATCCCCAAGCTGTCACTGCCCTCGCTGCTCGGCACCAAGGAGGCCGCGCAGCGGTTCGCCGCGACGTACACAGGGGGCGCGGGTGGGATCCGCGAGGAAGCCACGTGCCGGAGCGACGCATTCGTCCGCCGAGTGCCGCCGCCAGCCTCCGATGCTCAGAGGGCCGAACGCGTGCTTGAAATCGACGCGCAGCTGCTTACCGCCGCCGCCATGACCATGGGCGGGCGCCCACTCGACGCGCTCCCTCTGATCGAGCGCGCGGTCGAGGATGCGCGTGCGGTCGGCTACGCGCCTGCGCTCGCCGTCGCCCTCACCAAACTCGCCGACGCCCGGATCCGGCTCGGGCACGCCGACGCGCAAGAGACTCTCGACGAGGCGCTGCATACGGCCGAAGCCGCGGGGCACGACCGGATCATCTTCCGGACGCTCCTGATGAAGGCCCACGCGAGCGAGGGAGACGCTCGCTTCGAGCTCGTCGATCGGGCCGATGCGATCGTCGCCCGGCTCGGCTCGCCGCCCGACGCCCTCGCCG
Organism: uncultured Pseudomonadota bacterium; assembly: GCA_913061055.1. Classification (GTDB taxonomy): domain Bacteria; phylum Myxococcota_A; class Polyangia; order Nannocystales; family Nannocystaceae; genus CAJXVA01. Next base: position 21,924 of record CAJXVA010000051.1, on the reverse strand, counting down.
AGCTGGCGATCGCCCGCGCGACAGCGCTCGACAACGCCGGGCGTGCCGATGAGGCCGTCGCGCTCCTGCAAGCGACGGCGGATACCCAACGCCACGACGACCGTGTGTCCGTCGCGCTGCGACGCGTCCTGTATCTCCGCCTGGCCGGCCTCTCTGGGGCCCGCGACGCGCCCACGCTCCGCCTCGAGGCCGGCCGTGCCGCCATCGAAGTCGTCGCCGCAGAAGTCGGCGCCCAGCACCCCGCAACCACCGCTGCCCGCGACTACGCCGCGCTGGCGTTGTTCCGGCTCGGGCGCTACGACGAGTCGCTGGCCGAGTACGACCAGCTCGTCACGATCTTTGAGGCGGTGTTCCCCGAGGGTCATCCGAAGCTGGGTTGGGTGCTGGGCCAGCGCGGCCGCGTGCTCGAAGCACTGGGTCGCATCGCAGAATCGAGGCGGTCCTTTGAGCGAGGCGAAGCGATGCTCTCGCGCCTGGTGGGCCCAACGCACGCCGATGTGCTGCGCCTGTCGGCGTTCTACCTGGCCGTACGTGCCCTGGCCGAAGGTGACGACCCCGAGCTTCGCCGGCGGGTCCAGATCTACCGCGGCACCACCATTGAGCATCCGGGGGTGTCGCTGCTGTCATCGGCGCTGGCTGCCCTCGATGGCGATGCCGAGCTGGCGCGCGCCGAGCTGGCGTCGGCGCAGGCCGGCCTCGGGAAACAGCCGCCGCAAGCGACCTGGGCGCTGCGCCCGCTGACCGCCTACATCCTCGTGCTGCTCGGTGACGAAACGGCGGCCCTGCTCGAGGCCGCGCAGTTGGTCGAAGATCCGCCGCAGCCTGACTACGGCACCCACGGAGCGACCGCGATGGCGGGGTTCATCTACGCGTCCGCGGGCGACTACCGGGCCGCGCTCCCCCCACTGTCTCGCGCCGTGGAGCTCGCCGCGACCGTCACCCCGCCCACGATCGCCTGGTACTCGCCGATGGCCCACTACGCGCTGGCGATCTCGCTGGAGGAGACCGGCGGCGACCACGACCGCGCCGTCGAGGCCGCGCGAACCGCTGTTGCGCAGGCCCGCGTCACCGGACTTCCGGGCCTGAACATCGCCGAGAACGCCGCGACGTGGCTCTCCGAGCACGCCGCTCCCGAGGCGCAATCACCAGCGCCCGAACCGGACCCATCAGCAAGTGTTGACTAGCCGCCGGCTGGTTACAGAGATGAAATCGCTCTGAAAACAACTTCGCACGGGAAAATACTGCGCCACTGGGAAGGTGGTGGCGTTCCGGGGATGAACCATGTCCATCGCTTCCAGACTCCTCGTCTTCGCCCTCGCAACCTCCACCCTGACCGCCGCCGCCCCGAGGCTCGCGGAGGCCTGCGGCCCCTATGGGATGACTCCGGAAAAACTCGCGGCGCTCAAACTCAAAAAAGCCGAGCGCAAGAGGCTGGCGAAGATCCGATCCAAACGAGCGAAGCGGTGTGTCGTCACTTCTCTTCAAAAAAAGACCGCGAAAGAACGGGAGGCGATGTCGCACCTACCGCTTGACGCGAAACAGCGACGCTCCGTTGCCCACCACTATCCCCTGTTCTCCGAAGACAACTACAGGATGTCGGTTTACATGGACGGGATCACCCTCGCCCGCTATGGCGCGACCTGGGAACAGCTGAACGAGACCGTCCCGTTCACAGGGGGGGGAACCTTGGCGCTCCGGCCGGCAGGCAACGACGAATGGATGGTCGTCCACAACTTCAAGGCGGAGTGCCCTCAGCCGAAGGACATCAGTCGCACCCATCTCGAGCATATCGAGCTGCCGTAGTCTCTGGCGTCTCTTCTCTACCCGCCCGCCGCCTCAAACACCCGCACGATCTCCGCGGCGACCAACTCCGGCTGCCTGGTCGGGATCTGGTGGTCGGCGTCCTCCACGACCATGTACACGGACTCGGTCGAGAGTGCGGCGAGTTCCGTCTGTGCCGACGTCCACACGTCGTACCGAGCGTCGTTCTCCGCTTGGGTCAAGAAGTCCAGCTGCCTCCACTCACCAGCCACGAGCACGGTCATCGGAAGGTCGCCGAAGTCTTCGTCCAGTGCGTCGACCTCTGCGAAACTCGTGACGAGGTCCCATTGCTCGACGTTGTCGCCTTCGACAAAGGCCCGGTACTCATCGAGCACCTCGGGCGGGAAGTTCTCCAGGTCGTGAGCGACTTGCTGGGACTGGCTGGTGTCGATCATCACCGCGCCCGCGATCCGCTCGGGGTGAGAGTCGTGCAGCATCCGCACCGTGACACCGCCGGCCGAGTGCGCGACGAAGATGGCCGGCTCGGTGATGCCCTCGTAGTCCATCCACGCGATGAGGTCGTCACGCCAGTCCGCATTCGTTCGGGTCTCTTCGCCCAGGGCGGGGCCCGGCGGTATCCCCCGCCGGTTGTAGCGGCACACGGTCGTCTCCACGTCCAACAACACCCGGATGTAGGCGGTGCTGTTGGTGTGCGTGCCGCCGCCCAGTCCCTCTTCGAAGATGATCGCCGGGCTGCCCTCGCCCTCGCAATCGACGGTCAGGCCCGGGTCGACCGGAGGCTCGCCGGTCGACGACCCCTCGCCGGTCGACGCGTCGCCGGATTGAGTCTCGGCAACATCGCCAGTCGTCCCCGCCCCCGCATCGCTCGTCTCACCAGAGCTGGCGCTCGAAGTCGTGCCCGATTCGTCGGCCGCGTCGGTCGGTTCTGTGGGCGCGCACGCAGTGGCGGCGTAGCCAAGCAAGAGGATCGCAAGTTTTGTGGAGTCCATGGTTCGATTCGCTGTGCAACGTGGTTGAAGCCGTCGATCGACGGCAGTGAAGCGACGGGTTTGGGATCTGTGGGACGCGGAACGCAGGACGCTCAAGCATCATGCTCGGCAAGCCAGGCTTGCGCTTTTTTGGCGATGTCCAAGCGCGGCAGGCCGGTCTGAAGTCCTTGCGCCGCGGCGATTCGTGCCATCCGAACGGCGCGCTCATGCTCGCCCGTCGCCTCCAAGGAGAGAGCAAGTGCGTAGTGGGTCATCGGCGAGAACCAAGCGACGGTTGGGGGATCCACCTTCGAGGCCCGCACCAACGCAAGCTCCAGCGACGGCAACGCGCGCGCATGGTCCCCGGTCGACGCGAACACGAAGCCCGCCATCGCGGGGGCGCCTTGCCCGACGTACTCGGGCGATGGCGGGTCGTCGGCCACGCGCCGTGCCTCTGCGACGGCAGCGTCTTCATCCCCGACGAGCCACAGGATGTAGCACCACAGGGGGCGCAAGCCGGCCTCGAGGTGAGGAGAGCCCTGGACCACCTTGCGAGCACGCCCAAGTTCCGTGCGCGCCAGCCCAACATCCCCATCCAGCGCCGCGATCACGGCAGGGCCCTCCAACGCGCCCGGCGTCTCGAGCTTCGCGGGGGCCAGGAGCTGCGCTCGGCGTCGAAACTCCTGCTCGTTGCCTGTCACGAGCGCCAAGCCCTCGAGAAGAAGCGTCGGCAGGCGCAAGACGTCCAGGTGTGTTGGGCCCAGCAGGCGTGACAGCATCGCCTCAGATCGCTGGAGATTCTGCTCAGATTCGGCGACCTGGCCCAGTGCAGCTTGCGCCCGAGCGAGCTGAGTCAGCGCAAAACCCAGTCGGGGATGGCCGCCAGGAAACACGGTGCGCAGCAGCGCCTGGAGCTCTTCGTGTTGGGCTACGGAGTCCTCGTACCGACCGAGCCGATACGACGCGTACGCGGCAAACTCCCAGGCAGTGATGCACGCTGGATGCCCACTGCCCAGTTCGGCCTCGTAGATCGCGATAGCAGCCTGTGCCGCAGCGAGCCGGAGCTGAGGCTCGCGTGAACTACGGACAAGTCCCCCCAGCGATTCGTACAGACCCGCGCGCACGGAGACCGCCAATGCGGGGTTGTGGCCGTGAATCTTGGTGAGTTTGTCCAACAGGTCGTAGGCCTCAGCATTGCGGCCTGCGCGATCCAGCACGAGGGCTCGGGTTCGTGCCACTGCCACTTTCCGTGGCAGCGGGGACCCCAAACGAATGAGCACCGCTTCGGCGCGATCCAGAGCTTCGAACCGCGCCTCGTCGCTTTCGCCACGTAGCGCCCGGAGCATGAGTGCCTCCACGATGTAGTGATCATGTCCCGCGGACTCCGCGGCGCGTAGCGCCCTGTCCACGGCGGCCCGAGCCCCATGACGATTCAAGTCGGCCTCCACGCTCGCGGTGTATACGAGCGCCTCCGCCAGGAGCGGTGGGTGGCCGACGGAACGCGCTTGGTCCACGGCGCCTTCAAGCTGCGACGACGCGTCGAGCGGACGGCCGGCGAGCCTGAGGGCGGTCGCGCCGAGGATCTCACGGGCGACGTCCTGGACCCCCGCCGCCACGACCGGGTCTGCCGGCGGCGCGGGTAGTCGTCGCACCGTTGCGTCGTTGGTGCAGGCCAGCCAGTCGGGGCTCGCCCCAACGGTTCCTTGATAGCCGGCCGCGAACTGTCGGGCCGCGGCCGCCGAGTCGAGGTTCGCAAGCACGTCGATCTTCGGGAGCATCCAATCGAGGCAATCGAGACGCTGCGCAGCGAGGCGACGGGTCGCGGTATCCGCCGAGCTCGTGTTGGCGCACGCCTGCGCATACGAAGCCGCCCACGCCGAGGCGGCATCGTCCTGCTGGCGCTGAATCGACGCCCACGATGCCGCCACGAAGGGGGCTGGGTCCGCCTCGAAGTTGACCGCGAGACCTTCCTTGACCTCGTCGTCCCAGATCCCCGCCAGCCGCTGTGCCGTCGGCAAGCAGTCTTCCAAGGATCGCGCCGCCGGCGGTTCCCGCAAAAACACGAACCCGCCGAGCGCCGCCAGGGGGACCGTCGCGGCCGCAACCCACCAGCGACTCCGCCGTGGCGACAACACCGACTGGAGCGTCGTGACGATCGATGACAGATCGGGATGGCGCTTCGCCGGATCGGTCTCGAGCCCCGTCTCGAGCATCGCCCGTACCGAGCCGGGGACCGCCACATCACGGGACACAGGACCACGAATTCCCGCGGTGACATTGGCCTCCAGCTCCGCGTACGACGACCCCGCGAACGGCCGGTCGCCAACCAGCGCTTCCCACAGCGAGATACACAGCGCGAACTGATCGGTGCGAGCATCCGTTTCCTGGCCAAGGAACTGCTCGGGCGCCATGTAGCTTGGCGTGCCCAGGATGGCCCCGGTCTTGGTCAACGCCCCGTCGCCGGGTCCATCGTTGGACGGTCCATCCGGCAGCGTCTTGGCCCGCTCGTCTTCCACGGCACGCGCGAGTCCGAAGTCCAGGACGCGGACGCGAGCGTCGTCACCCAAGAGCGCATTGTCCGGCTTGAAGTCGCGATGCAGGATCCCCGCCTCGTGGGCCGCCTGCAGCCCACGCGCCGCCTGCAGATACACCTCGAGGATCTCCGGGACGCTCCGCTCCTGCGCCAAGCGCCACTGGCGGAGCGTTTCCCCGCGCACGAACTCCATCGCGATGAAGACCTGTCCGTTGTGCTCGCCGATCTCGTGGACCGTCACCACGTTGGGATGCGCGAGCTTCCCCAGGGCTTGCGCCTCGCGACGCAGCCGGCCCTTCGCCTGCGCGCTGGTGCTCGCGCCGTGCACGACCTTGATCGCGACCTTGCGGTCGAGCTCTTCGTCGTAGGCCGAGAACACTTGGCCCATCCCACCAGCACCGATCTCGTCGAGGATCCGGTACCGCCCCACCGAGACCGTCTCCGCCTTCTTGTCGAACAGCTTCGAGAACAACGACGCTCTCAGAGCATCACTGCCGATGCTCTCCGGCGTCGTCTCGTTGTCATTGGGGCCGGAACTCATCGGGCCCTCGCGACCGAAGTCAGCATGCGGTGACCATCCCAGGATCCTCGGTGCCACGATGCACCGACACGCACTCGCCCGCACGATTGGTGAGGACCCATGCTTGCCCGACGGAGGTCCACAGCACGTGCGGCTGCTCGCCCGGCGCCACAGTGGTCTCGAGCACGCGCTGCCCTTGCGGGTCCAGCCGGTGGACCTGGAGCGCCTCGTCACACAAGTTCTCGAGTTGTAGGACGGCCTGCGCGGTGGAGGCTGTCGCGAGAGACCCGGTTTCGGCGTCGCATCCCAGGTCCGTGGAGTCGACCAAGGGCACGTAGTGGCCTCGCGCGAGCCCGGTGCTCTCGCACGGAAACTCGATTCCGCGCTGCACCGCGATGGCCTCACAGTCAGGGCCGTCGCACTCGCACGCGAGGCGGTACGCCATCGATCCTTCGGTCTCGCTCATGAAGGCGCCATCGACCGCCTCGGACGTCGTCGCAGGGGTTGGCAGGAGGGAACGCTCGGCGTCCTCGCACCCGAAGTCACTGCCGCCGACGGTGCACACGCGCGACTTCCCTCCGTGCGTGGAGAGGTGCATGCCGTCCGGCCCAAGGCTGATCAGCGTCAGGCTGTAGTCGATCGGCCCCTCGGACAAGCCACAGCTGTCCACAAAGTCACCCATCACATCCCAGCGCCAGTATCCCACCTTCGGGCTGAACTCGTGCCGCTCGATCTCGCCTGCACCCTCGACCGGCGCACAGGCGCACAGCAGCAGCAGCACAACGGACAGGGCTCGCACAGCGCTCATGCTTGGTGGGTGTGCGGACCCGCCAGCCGTGATCACGACAAGGGCGATTAATTCGGTTCGTCGCGGCGGACCCCAGCCCCGAGCTCAGCGGCCCAATCATCCAGATTGCTCAGGGTCTTCTGTAGGAGTGCGGGCGTTCCTGCAAGCCGCTCCAGCTCGACCTTGAGCAGCTCCCGGCCTCGGCGGAGACGCGACGCCGCGGTCCCCGGCGGAATGTCGAGCGCCGATGCGATCTCGTTCCGCTCCATCTGCTCCCAATAGTAGAGCTCGAGAACGATCTGGTACGTGAGCGGGATCTGACGCAGCGCAAGCAGAATCGCCTGCTGCTCCTCTCTACCCGCGACGTAGAGCGACGGCGTCGGGTCCAACGCAGCGGCAGAAACGGTGCCGAAGTCGAGCGGGTCATCCTTCCGCCGTTTGCTTCGCAGATGGTTGCGCAACACATTGTTCGCGACCCCGAGCAGGTAAGTCCGGAAGGACGAATCCCCGCGGACCTGCTCCTTGGTCTCCACACAGACCAGGAAGGTTTTCTGCATGAGGTCTTCGATCTCCGAGGAGACCTTGTTCCGAAAGAAGCGCTTGAGCGCGTCGAAGTGGTTGGCGAACAGCGTCTCACCAGCGCTGGACTGGCCGTCGCGCCACTGAACGAGCAGTTGAAGGTCGGGATCCGAGGACTGCATCGGCGCGCCGCGAGCTTATCCTGTTTGTTTCCCCGACCGGTGATCGCGACGAGTCCGCGCGGACCCTCACCAGGTATGGACACAAAATCGATCGGTCCCCTCCTCGTTCTGTGCCTGGCAGGTTTCACGCTCCTCGGATGCGGGGACTCTGGAGATGGGGCGGAAGCGAGCGCCGACACCGGGAGTTCGACGAGCAGCACTCCAGGGTCCACGGGAACGGCGATCACCAGTCGTGGGGCTGAAAGCTCGACCGGGAACGACGACGAGACCGGCTCCGAGAGCAGCAGCAGTGAGAGCAGCACCACCACCACCCGCGGCGAAACGACCGACGGCGAAACGACTAGCGAAGGCACCACCACCGGAGCCGACTGCAGCACCTGCTCAACCCAGTACTCCGCCGGTGGCGACAATCTCTGCCCCGATTCGGCGCCGCTGTGGGACGCGTTCACCGAATGCGCCTGCGCGGCCGACAGTGCCTGTGAAACGGAGTGTGCGGGCACCTGCGGCGGCGATGGCAACACTGCCGACTGCTTTTTCTGCGCCTACGACGAGTGCTCCCCACAGCTCTCGGCGTGCGTAGACGACCTCGTGCCCGAGTGCGTCGACGATGGAATGTGCGCTTTCGTAACCGAGGACTGCTCGTGCGCCGACTGCATGACGACCGCGTTGTGCGTCCCGGACCAGTGCGCCGATGACGGTGTCTGCACGCTGGACGACTCCTGCACCTGCGATGATTGCTCCGACGCAAAAGCCGAGTGCCCCGGGGCGTGCAACCTCGACGGAACGTGTGAGAGCTTCTACGAGGGCTGCGACTGCGCCGACTGCACCGAAGAGGCCAATTGCGCCGGCTGAGGTTCGCGCTCCATCGCGTCGAAGGGGCTAGGGGCCGTCCCCAATTCGATGGGGACGGCCCCTAGCCCCTCGCTCTCGCACGAGAACCGCTACTATCCGGGCATGTCTTGCGGGTCGCCCCGAATCGTCGCGTTGCTGCTGCTGGCCGCTGCCGGGTGCTTCTCGGACCCTCCCCCGGATAGTCAGGACGACAGCACCAGCGGGACCGACACGCCGAGCACCACCGCACCGACCGGCGTCGACCCCACGTCCACGTCGTCCGCGACGATGACCTCGCCAACCTCGGGCATGACATCCACGACCAACGACAGCAACTCGGCCAGCACCGACGACACAGGCGCCGACAGCTCGTCCGGAGGCGGCACTCGATTCTGCGGGGAGCCGGCACCACTGCTCTCGTTCTCGTTCGCACAGAGCTACGACGTGGGCGGCACCGTGGCTAACCTCTACACGACCAACCTGTTCGGGGACGAAGGCACCCACATCGTGGCGGCCAACCGCATCGAACCGAGAGTCGACCTGCTCTCCAACAACCGGCTGCTGGGGATGTTCAGCATCGCCTACTCCATCGAAGTTCCCGAGGAGATCTCGGTTGGGGTCGGAGACCTCAACAACAACGGGGTCGACGACCTCGTCATCGCCGACCGTGGAACGATCGAGACGTACCTCTTCGACGGCGAGCAGTTCACCGAGGGCGGCCCCATCGCGACGGTCGACGACAGCGTCTGGGCGGTCGCCATCGCCGACTTTGGCGGCTCGGCCTTCGGCGACGTGGCCGTCCAAACGAATGGGGAGCCGGCATCGGTGGAGGTCTACCCCGGTACCGGCACCAACATCGAAACCTCGCCCACGGTCTTCCCTGGCGGGCGCCGCACCACCGCCATGATCCCGGCGTTCATCGACGGCGACGAACGCATTGATCTGGTGGTGGCCCGGACGGATGCAGACCACGAGGTCTCGACCGATGCGTTCACCGTGATGCTCAACCGCGGCAACGGTGAGGGGATCGACTTTGAGGTCGCGAACGTCCAGACCGAGAGCACGCCTTGGGGCATGGGCATCGTCGATCTCAACGGTGACGCCAGCGAAGACATCGTGATCGCAAGCCAAGGCGACGCCCCGAACGACGGCATCGACGACACCATCCAGATCTTCTTCAACGATGGAAACGGAGATTTCGCACCGCAGCCCCCTATCGTGGTCGCGGACACACTTGGGCAGATCGCCGTCGGAGACCTGGACTGCGATGGCTTTGACGACGTCGCGGTGGTGTCCATCCCCGGTGTCTACGTCTTGCGAGGCAATGGAGCTGGCCTAGAAGCCCCGGAGCTGGTGATCGAGCCCGACGGTCTGCCGCTGGGGATCGTCGTAGGCTACTTCAACGCCGACGACCGCCTCGACATCGCGATCGGCACCGCCGACACCGGCGAAGTCCAGCTGTTCATCGCCGACTGACCGGTCGCAGGGCGGCACCGGCGCAGAAGCCCGGAGTGGGGCCAGGAGGACTGCGGGCGTGGTATGAGCGACTGATGATGGGTAGACGGCTCGGTTGGCTCTTGGCGACCCCTCTGCTGGCCTGCAGCTTCGGTGGATTCACCGAGGCAGACACCGAGATGGCCTCGACCGGAGACCTCGAGAGCAGCACCGGCGGCGAGGCCAGCACCGCAGGCGCGACCACGGCCGACTCCGACTCCGACTCCAACTCGGGCAGCGACAGCAGCGGCTCGGGCGGCACCCTCGACGTCTGCACCCAGCAAGGCGTCCCCGCGCAATGGACCGAGGGCGAGCTCATCTCCCCGTGCGGTCGGATCAACCCACTGGGCCTGCCCGAAGACCAGGTCGCCGCCTACGCCCAAGCGGGTCACGGACACGCACAGCAGTACCCGGTCGAGACCACCGGCATTCTGATCCCCGAGCGTCCGCTCCGACTGCTGATCGAAGGCAACCCCAACGACCCACTGCGGCAGCTCATGTCCGAGCTGCTCCCGGCGTTCACGGGCCTGTCCTCGATGGAGGAGATCTACGAGCAACTCGGCTTGGTCCGCTCGCCAGAGGGCGACTACTGGGGAGTCACGGTGATGAACACCGAACGCGGTGCCGGCCTCACCTTCAGCTGTGCCACCTGCCACTCCGGCCGCGTCTTCGATACGCCAACGATGGGCCTGTTCAACCGGCAGTCCACCGCGAACAACATGTTCGTGGTGTACAAGCCGCTGTTCGAAGCCGTAGGACCCACCGCGTTCGCGTTGGGCACCGGAGCCGATTCGGGCGAGACCGACCTGTGGCGCATGTCCCGAGAGAACATCCGCTACGTGCGGAGCGTCGAGCCCCGCGTGCTCGGTCTCGACACCGCGCTGGCCCATACCATCCTCTCTTTGGGCACCCGCGAGCTCGACCCCTGGGCCACGCGCACCGAAGACTCCTGGCAGAACCCCCGCGACAACGAGCTCGAGAACTTCCCCAGCGACGTCAAACCCGCCACGTGGTGGCTGACGAAGTACAAGAACAAGTTCTTCTCCGACGGCTCGCTGGTCAGCGGCAACCCGGTCTTGGGTGCGCTGCTGGTCAACGAGTTCGGGCGAGGGTCCGACCTGGTTGCGCTCGATGCCTGGATCATCGAGAACTGGAACATCATCGAAGAGTTCACGACCGGCGTGTTCGCAACCGAAGCCCCCAGTTTCTTCGATCACTTCGAGCCCAGCGCCTTCGACATGGCCGCCGCCAAGCGGGGAGAGCAGCTGTTCGCCCAAAACTGCTCGAAGTGCCACGGCACCTACGACAAGGGTTGGAGCGAGCCCGACGCCGAGGCGCTGTCGGTCCGCGAACAACTCGAGACCTCGCGCGTCGTGTACTTTGAGGACACACCGATCCACGACGTGGGTACGGACCCGCATCGTCGCCAGAGCGTCGAGTACATCCAGGACATCAACGACCTGCAGCTGTCCGAGAAGTACGACCTGGTGCTGACGCCGCAGGACGGCTACGTGCCGCCCCCGCTCGTGGGCATCTGGGCCCGGTGGCCGTACTTCCACAACAACTCCGCGCCGAACCTATGTGCGGTGCTGACGCCTGCGGCCCAGCGTCCGGAGGTCTATCAGTTCGGAGCCATCAACAATCAAGCGGCCGACTTCGACAGCGGCTGCAATGGCTACCCGCTGGCCGCGCCGCCTCATTTCGACCAGGTGTTCGACACCAGGCTCCCCGGCCTGTCAGCCATGGGGCATGACGAGGGCATCTTCATGGACGGCGGCAAAGAGCGCTTCAGTGCCGAACAGAAGACCGATTTGATTCGGTTCCTGCAGACGCTCTAGCGATACCCTCGCCGCATGCCGCTGAAGTCCGTGCGCGTGCCCGCGGCGTTCGAGGAACCATTCGCCCAAGGTGAAGCGTTCGTCGAGCGTCTGTTCTCCCAGGTCGACCGAAGACCCGAGCAGGGCACGGTGCACGTTGGGGGCGAGCGCTACGTGTTCATGCGCTGCGAGAGCTTGTTCGCCGCATGGTTCTCCGCGCTGTCCGAAACGTTCGGTGATGAAGCCGCGAGCCGCTTCATCTACAACACCGCCCGAGAGATCGGCCGCAGCGACTCGGTTTCGTTCACCGAACGGCAGGGCGTGGAAGATCCTCTGTCGCGCCTCGCCTCTGGCCCCGTGCACTTCGCACACGCGGGCTGGGCGTTCGTTGAGATCCTCCCCGATGCCAACCCTGCGCCGGGCGACGACTTCTTCCTGCACTACAACCACCCCAACACGTTCGAGTCGGAAGTCCTGGCCAAACGGGGAGAGACGCGAACGAAGTGCGCGTGTCTGTTTAGCGCCGGGTACTCCTCCGGTTGGTGCACCGAGGCCTTCGGCCTGGAGCTCCACGGTCGCGAACTGCGGTGTCTCGCCAAAGGCGACGACCACTGCGAGTTCATCATGTGCCCTTCCGAACGGCTCGACGAGCAGGAGACGCGGGTCCGCGCGACATGGACGACTTCCTAAGCCGGCGCCCCGCCGGCGTTGAGCTCAACGCCCTCTCCGAGAGCGTGTTCGACATCCTCAAGGAGTTCACCGCCTTCCCCTGGCCGCTGCTGCAAACCCAGGCGAAGCGAGTCGGTGCCGACCCAGCCGCGCTCGGCCGGACCGCGTTGGCACGACTCATCGAGCCGCTCGCGAGCGGCGTCGCGCGGTTCAACACACCGGAGGCCGGGCGTGAGGTACAGCTAGCGCTGGAACGGCTGCTGTAGTGCTGACGAAGAGAACTCCGCTCGGAGGTGTGCGCGGCTTGCTGTGCGCCGCACTCTGGAGTCTGGCCTGCGCCGCAGAATCGCCGGCTCTCGTCGAGACATCACGCTCACGAGTCCCGGTCGAAGCAGCCCAACCACAGGCCCGCGCGACGCCTGCCGACGACGTTGCCCGCCCCGTCCAGGCGCTGGCGAATTCCGTCGACGTCACCATCTTGTCCACGTCGAAGGCGGGCATCGGCGAGGGCGAATGGGGGTTCTCCGCCCTCGTGGAGGTTGACGGGATGCGCATCCTGTTCGACACCGGGGCAAAGCGCGAGACTGTCCTACGCAATGCGAAGGCCGCGGGGGTCGACCTCGGCGGGGTCTCGAGCGTGGTGTTGAGCCACCACCACGACGATCATGTGGGGGGACTGATGCGCCTGCGAAACTCCGTGGCGAGCACCGCCCCAGACGCGCTGAAGACCGTCCACGTGGCGCGCGGCATGTTCGAGTCCCGGCACGTCGGCGGGAAGCGTCGGGAGGTCAACGAGATGCTGGAGCTTCGCCAGACGTTCGAGGCCTCCGGTGGTGTGGTCCTCGTGCACGACGAGCCAAGCCAGATCGCCCCCGGAGTCTGGGTCACGGGGCCCGTCCCGCGCCTTCACCCCGAGCACAACTGGGGCGGTGGTCGGCAAGTCCGCGGTCCCACCGGATGGGTCGAAGACCAGCTGCACGAGAGCCAGGCGCTGGTCATCGATACCGAGGCGGGCCTGCTCGTCGTCTCCGGTTGTGGACACGCTGGGATCGTGAACATCGCCACGCACGCCCGGAACACCATTCGCGAGGCACCGATCCACGCCTTGGGTGGGTTTCACCTGCACCGCGCCGACTCTGAGCACCTCGCGTGGACGATGGAGCAGCTCCGAGCGCTCGGGCTGGAGAGCTTCTACGGTGCCCACTGCACCGGCAAGGCAGCCGTTCGTGAAGCGGCCAAGCACCTGCCCGCGGACCAGGTCGCCGAGGTCGCCGTCGGCTGGACGCTGCACCTGTAGCAGCGCTACGGCGTGTCCGCGAACGAGGCCAATGCCGCGCGCGCGACGACCTCACCGTGCTCTTGAACGAAGTGACCGGCCTGCGGGAGTTCCATCGGCTCGGGACAGCCAACAATCTTCGAGCGTAGCCAGTGCATGACCGGAGCGCCCAACACCGGGTCCTGCATGCCGATCGCCATGAAGCTCTTGCCCCGCCACTTCTCGGCAAAGAACCCAACCGCTGCTTTTGACCGCGCAGCGCCGTCCATGTCCCCGGTGATCGGTACGAGCGCTGGGAACGTGCGAACACCCGCCTTGCTTTGCGCCCCGACGAACGGAGCGTTGTAGGCGGCGACCTCATCGTCCGTCAGGCCCGGTGCCGCACGCTTCATCAGGCCCCCGACGTCGAAGTCCGGCGTCGACGCCACGAAGTCCCGCCACGCCATGAACCCCGGGCCTGGCTCCGCACCCACCGCAAGGGTCGTGTTCATCACGATGAGTCGCGCAAAGCGATCGGACATGTCCATCGGGACCGTCAACCCGACCAGACCGCCCCAGTCCTGGCAGACGAGCGTGATATTGCGAAGATCGAGCCGCTCGATCGTTTGCAGCAGCGTGTCTCGGTGAAAGTCGAACGTGTAGATCGCGTCGTCGATCGGCTTGTCGGAGCGCCCAAACCCAAAGAAGTCCGGTGCGATGACTCGCGCGCCGGTCTCCAGGAACACCGGCAGCATCTTCCGATACAGGTACGACCAGCTCGGCTCGCCGTGCAGGCACAAGAACGTGTGCTCCGCGTCCGCGGGACCCTCGTCCAAGTAGTGAAGCCGCAGCGTCGGTGCAACGGCAAGCCCCTCGAGATAGTTCGGCTGCCACGCGAAGCCCGGCAGGTTCGAGAAGCGCTCGTCGGGGGTGCGAAATGCGTCCACAACGCATGCTACGCCCTTCGTCCGTCAACCCGGGTCAGTTCGGCCAGATCTCCCGCTAACCTCCCGCGCGATGGTCAAGATGAATGAGGAACCGGAAGCTTACTGGCGCGAACATGCCGGGCCCAAGTGGGTGCGAGCGCGTCACGCTGTCGACCACATCGTCTCGCCGATCACCGAACACCTCCTCGCCGTCGCCGACGCCCAGCCGGGCGAGCGCGTGATCGACATCGGATGCGGATGCGGAACGACCACTGTGGCCTTCGCGAACCAGGTCGGCCCGCAGGGCCATGTGTTGGGCGTCGATGTCTCGGACCCCATGCTCGAGGTGACGCGCGATGCGGGTACCGACCTCCCCCAGCTCGACGTGGCCCTCGCCGACGCCGGCAGTCACAGCTTCACCCCCGACGCACACCTGCTCGCGTCTCGCTTCGGCGTGATGTTCTTCCCCGACCCGCCCGCCGCGTTCGCGAACCTCCGCACCGCGCTCGCGCCGGGTGGCCGAACCGCGTTCATCTGCTGGCAGCCGATTCAGCGCAACCCCTGGATCAGCTACATCATGCGAGCGTTCCCGGAGGCAGCTCCCTCGATGCCCGACCCCGACGCCGGGCCCGGCCCCTTCAGCCTCTCCGACCCAGACAGCACCCGCGAACTCCTGACCACCTCCGGCTTCAACGATGTGGTGGTCGAGGCGTTCGAGACGAAGGTCTCGCTAGGAGACACGGCCGCGCAGGCGCTGGAGGCCATGACCGAGGTTGGGGGCTTCTCGCGGATGCTTGCGGAGGCCGAGAGCGACGCTCAGCGGGTTCAGCTCAACGAACGCGCCACAGAGTTTCTCGACAACGAGTACCGAGACGGCGTGCCAAAGCTAGACGCGGCGGTCTGGGTGCTGCGAGCACGGGCCTAGCAGCCCGTGGTGAAACCCGGCGCGGTGGATAGCGAATCCGAAGGAGGCCGGTCCCCCAAACCGCCGATCCGATCGTCACGGTGCCACGTACCAGAGTACGAGGGCTGGGTGGTGGTCGACGGCACGCCGATCAGCACCGGACGATTCACCAGCGTGGACATGGCCGACCTCGCGGCGCCCCACAGCGGCCCGTCTCCCGCTCCGATGATGCCTGGTGGGGCGTTGGCTTCGGCTGCCCACGCGCCGCCTCTGCTCTGCGTACCAGCGACCTCTTCGGTCAGCGCTGCGTGGCCGCTTGGCTGGCTACTAGCCGCGCGAGAGCGCTGAGGCCAGCGTCTTCGCGAGTTCGTCCCGCCGGTACGGCTTGGCGAGACGACGATGCGGGCCGGGGTCCGTCGGAGCATCGGAGTAGCCAGACGCGAGAACGACGGGCAGATGTGGGTAGCGTGTCCCGACTTCCCGGGCGAGCCCGATGCCGTCCATCGCTCCGGGCATCACGACGTCGGTCATCACCAAGGCGACCTCTTCGTTCTCCGCCAGCAGCTCGAGGGCTTTGTCGGCGGAGTCCGCTTCCAACGTCTCGTACCCGAGGCTCTCGAGGGATCGAAGAGTGAGTTCACGAACGAAGGGGTCGTCTTCAACCAACAGGACCATCTCTCCGTGGCCCTCCAACGTCCCTTCCACGGCGTCGCCCGTCGATTGCGGCGGCGCGTCCACCCGCGGCAACAGCAGGCGAGCCTGGGTGCCAACACCCGGCGTTGACTCGAGCCGGATCCCGCCGCCGGACTGCTCCGCAAACCCGTACACCATGCTGAGGCCAAGTCCGGTTCCGCCATCGCCCTTCGTCGTGAAGAACGGCTCGAGCACCCGTTCTAGCGTCTCCGAGTCGATGCCCACCCCGGTGTCACAGACCGCGATCTCGATGTACCGGCCATCGGCAAGCGGAGGCTGTCCCTCGAGGGTCTGATGCCCGAGCGTCAGTGTGAGCGTGCCGCCCTCAGGCATCGAATCGCGGGCGTTGAGTACGAGGTTGAGCACGGCGGCCTCGAGCAGCGCGGGGTCTACCGCGGCACAAGAACGCGACTCGAGACCGGAGAGTTCGAGCACAATGCTCTGAGGCAGCGTCGACCCGACGATGGTCGAGGTCAGGCGCTCGATCGCATCGCCCACGACGACAATTTCACTTCGCATCGGCTCGCGTCGGGAGAACGCCAGCAGACTCCGAGTCAGATCGCCGCCGCGAAGTGCAGCATCCCTGGCTTGCCGGACGAGCTCTGGCAAGCCGTCGGGGTCGGTCTGAGCATCGATGACCTCCAGGCTGTTGACGACAACGGTGAGGAGGTTGTTGAACTCGTGCGCGATGCCACCGGAGAGGCGCCCGACAGCCTGCAGACGCTGCGCCTGGTGCAGACGCTTCTCGGCCTCCTCCCGACCACGCCGCTGCTCCAACAGCTCCCGTGTCCGCGTTTCCACCCGATCCTCGAGGGCAACGTTGGTGGTCTCCAGCTCACGATGAGCATCACCGAGGCGCCGCACCAACAGCTCGTTCACGAGGCTCAGCCGGTAGCTCTCCACGAGCCGGCCATTCGTCGTGCGCCCGATCATCGTCACCAGCAGCGCGAACAGGCCGAGCATCACGGCCATGCCCCAGTGAAACGCACCCCCCTGCGTCGCGAAGCGGAAACTCAGCGGCAGCAATGCCGGCATGAGAAACGCGTAGAAGGCAGGCAGATGGCTCGCAACACTGCTCGACGCCCCGGCACCCATTCCCCCGAGTACGAACGCCAGCAAGACCTGCGGTGCCGGATCTCCGGGTGTGAACAGCAGCAATGCGCCACCGCCCCACAGAACGCCCGAGGCCAGTGAGCCCATGGTGAAACGACGTGCCCACTGGGCCGTGTTGGATGCCGGGCTCCCCTTGCGAAAGTGACGCCCCTGCGCCGCCCGTGTGGCGACCATCACCACCATCGCGCCAAACCACGACACGAGCGTGACCAAGTCGACCCGGTTCCACAGCACGGCGGTCACCACCGCAGCGTTGACGACGTTTGCCGCCAAGACCTTCGGCGCGTGCTCGTACAGCGCCGCGACCCTCCACGCATCCACCAAGTGGTCGTGCTCGACCGCCTCCTCGGCAGTGACGGTCGCCAATGTGGCCAACCCGGTTTGGTTCGAACGCGATGGCACGCTGGGTTGTGATTCTAGCGACGGGGCCATCCGCTTTCTGTGCGCTCGACGGCGGACGCGGAGGTCCTAAACGGGCCAGGGCAACGGCGGACCGGTGGAGGTGACCTCCACGTCATCGAAGGACTCCGGGCTGATCCGGTGAGACCGCGGGCCGGATCAGTCAGCGCCGCTTGCGGAACTTCGATCGGGGTTGGGTGCATGGGGCGTACACGGGCTCGCCATTTGATCGCCCACGCGGGCGTTTCCGCCGCTGGATTCGGGCGGTGCGTCCACGTTCATGGCCTACCCTGATGAGGTGCTTGGATCGGCACTACGCGCGTTTTCGCTGGCGGCCCTGGGGATGGCTGCCAGCTCGTGCAGTGCTGCACATGCACAAGCGCCCGACCCCCTCGGCTTCCACCTCGAGGTCGCCGACCCCCTCTTGCAGCACAGCATGGGCGCGACGATTCCATTCTCGGCGCGGCCGCGTCTGAACTTGGACGCGGTGTGGTGGAGCGCCCCGCGGGACGAGTCGTTGAAGCGGCTCGCCGATCGTTGGGGCGCGGACGAAGACGAGTTGCTCGAGCTCAACCCGGACCTCGCCGACGATGGTGCGCAGCGGGGCCAGCGTGTGGTCATCTATCGATTCGAGCCGGGAACCGTCTCGCGGTCGGTCGGTGCACCCAATCGCGGCCGCATCGAAAACTCCGCTCCCTTCCCGGTCGGTGACGGGTGGACGCTCCGCGGGTACCGTCCCCGAAGCTACGCAACGCGACAGACGGTGAAGGAGCTCGCGACGTCGCTTGCCGAGTGGCGGGAGCGACACCCCGAGGCGAATCCGGTCAAGCTCGGCGAGTTCTCGCGCCGCGGGGGCGGGCGCGTCCGTCCCCACAAGTCGCACCGCACCGGTCGCGATGTGGACATCGGCTACGTCATGAACGAGCCCGATGAGGGCCACCGGTTTGTGACCGTGACCGACAGCAATCTCGATGCCGCAGCGACGTGGGGGCTGGTGCAGAGACTCGTTGCAGGCGGCGCGGTGGAGTCGATCTTCATGGCGAAGTCGGTCCAGGAGCAGCTGATCCCCTTCGCCGCGCTGACGATGAGCGAGTCCGAGCAACGTTCGCTCTTCTCCACGCTCGAGCCAGATGCACGAGCCAAGAAGAAGACGGTCATCCGGGCATGGCGCGGCCACGATGACCACATGCACGTGCGCTTTGCGTGCACAGAAGCCGACCTACGATGCAGCGGCGCCGTTCAGCGCAAGAAGAAACGGCGACGCAAGAAGAGGCGACACACGAAGAAACGAAGGCGCGGCCGGAAGGCCTAATCGTCTTCAGACTCTTCCGCTGGTGGGGTTTGCGTTGGAGGGGTTTGGACCACGGGAGCTTCGGCCTCAGCGTCCTGTGTCCCGGGGCCTTCCCCATTTGCCTCCTGCTCGTCGTCGACCGGGTCGGGCTGACTGTGCAGCCATCCCCCCGCCGATGCGATGCCAAACGCCCACTTGCTCCACGCAATCGAACTCCACGCGAGCCACACGACCCACGCGGCCCACACGGCACGCCAGAGACTGTTTGGCATGGTCACCACCATCGCCGCTGGAGTGCTGGTTGTGACGCGGTCTTGGTACCAAGAGAGCTGCGCTCCGTCGGACCAGTTGTGCACGATCGTCGAAGCCGGCGCGCTCAGCAGATCGATCCCCGTCATCACGACAACGCCGACCACGACGAGCGTGACGAGACCGAGACCGATCTGCGCGAGGTTGTGGCGGACCGGGTCGTGCAGCCGGCCACCATGGTCTTCTCGCCACTGCACCAGCACAAACCACGACCACACGATGGGCAACGCAAGCACCGAGAAACCGAGGCTCAGCAGGAACCACTGGAGCGCGTTCAGAGGCGGCTTGGTGAACCGCGCGAGCACGATGGAAAGCAACGCCAGGACACCCAGGTAGGGCCACAGCCAGACCATCGGACCGGTGCCCTCGCCAGAGGTCCACACCACCACGCGATCATTCGCGCCCGAATCGTTGAAGCTCACCTGTGCGTTCACGGCTCGCCCGCCCAGACCGATGACCGGAGCACGAACGACAGACGCCGTCCCTTCATCGAGTTGGAACTCGACCTCGACCTGATGCAGCCCGGGCTGGAACGTCAGGCGTAGCTCCGTGGCGTCCTTGGCCATCGGCACGTCGTTGCCGTCCATCTTCACGGAGCCAACGTGGGCTCCAGCCGGGACGGTCACGGTGCGCTCGCCAACCGTCGCCGTACGCACGGTCATCGTCAACCGAGCGTCGGTTCCGGTCTCGCTGATATCGAGCTCGAGGTTGGCCACATCCACAGCCAAGAGCTCGCCTTCCGCGGGACTGGGCTCAAAGAACGACAGCCGCAAGCTCTCGCCGCGCCACGGGTGGAACACGCGCTCGCCTCCGCTATCGCTGGTCGCCGGGGTGCCCTCGTCGCTGCACTGCCAGGCGCCAGCGCAGGAGATGACCCAAGTCTCGGTCCACGTGGCGTCCCGCGGTGCAGTGAGCTCCATGGCGGCGCGAGGTTCGAGGACCGAGGTCCAACTGATGCTCTCTCCGGGTTCGCGCAACGTGACCGTGGCCTTGGGATCATCGACCTTGCCGGTCGCTTCGAGCATGCTCTCCCCAGGAAGCAATGGCACCCGAAGCTTCGTGGGCGAAGGACCGTGGCTCAGGCGCGTGACCGTCGTCTCCGCGGTCCACCGCGGGCCGATCTTGATGCGGCGTTCGAGCGCGAACCAGGGCTCCATGTCGCGAGATTGACGCTCGGAGTCCGTGGCAGCGGGATCTTCGAGTTCCGGTGTGTCGGTGCCTTCGTCGGGCTCCGCAGCCGCAGGCTCGTCGCCGACTTCACGCTCGAAGTGCAGGCTCTGCGCCAGGTCGTCCTCGTCCACGCCGTCCGCGGTCCATCCCTCGGCCGTTACCACCACATGCTTGGGTGCCCCGGCCAGGTCGAGATCCAGAGTGTCGGCCCCGACGGGCCCCTCGAGTTCGACCGCATGAAGGCCATCACTCAGGTGCAGCAGCAGCTGTCCGTCGAACACGGCGATGGCCCGCGCGGGCTTTCCGTCGACCTTGACGGTCCGCGGTGTCCAGGTCTCGACGGGACCAGGCAGTGCCCACACTCCGGGACCCGCCATGTGGACCTCGGCGCGCAGGGACAGCTCGGCGCCGGAGATGCCGACCTCGAGCTTGTTGACCAAGGCGCAGTCCACCCCGCAATCGGGCGACGGTGCGAGCGGTCGCTCGGCGTTGACGCGCTCCGCCAGCTGCTCGAGGAGATCGGCAGGAGGAGCCGCGAACACCGGTCGTGCGACCAAGAACAAGAGCACGGCCGCCCCGACCGAGGCAGCCCGTGCGGCTGCCGTCGATGCGACCGAAGCCGAGGTCGGAACAACAAACCAACCCGCGCGAAGGAGCAGGAACGTCATGAGCATCAACGCCAAAGCGCGGACGACCGACACGACGCGAGAAGCCGTGGGCGAGACCATCCACAGCGTGATCGACTCGTCGCTCTTCACGGTGCGATCGATGGTCATCGTCCAACTGGGGCCCGACCATTCGGGGACGCCGTCGCCGGTCTGCGGGACCGCAGGCGGCTCGATTTCGGGAAGGTCGACGTCCTTCGCCACAAAGCGGTCCTCGGCGGCGGCTCCGGCTGCTCCTGGCCCCCCGCCATCGCTGAGAACGAACGGATACGTCACGGCGACCGTCTCGCCCCCGGTTGGCTTGGGGAACTTCCAGCGCTTGACCGCCTTGCTGATGCAGGCACCCACGGCGTTGTCGGGAAGCGTGGACTCCTGCACGACCGCGGAGTTGACTTTTCCGGTGGGGGTAATCGAGAACGCGATGCTGACCCGCCCGCCGATTCCCGGGGCGCGGTCTAGCCCCTGGTTGTAGCAGTGGCGCACCTCGTTGATATGCGCGCGCACAATCCGGCGCACGATGTCCTTGTCGAGGCCAGCGCTGACTTGGGCCTTGCCTTGTCGCACCCTGGGCACGCGCTTGCCCTTGCCGCCGAACCCGGCACCTGCGCCCCGCCCGTAGCCGCTGCCGGTTCCGCCGCCACCGCCCTTGCCGATCAGCCCCGTGTTGCCCAGGCCGATGGTGCCTTCCCCCGTACCGCCACCGCCACGACCCGTACCGACCAACCCGAGTCCGCCGACACCATAGGCTTCGCCAACTTCAGCTCCGGTGAGCCCGCCCCAGACGTCCTCGTCGACGTTGGAAGCGACGCCGTCGTCCAGACGCATGGCGTACCGCCCCTCGTCGGACTCTTCTTCTTCTTTCTCAGATTCGGGTTCGGGGGCCGCGGCAAGTTGCTCCTGCTTTGCGCCGACCTCACTGAAGTCCACCGCGCTGGTCGGTGCCGCACCCATCGACTCGTCTGCAGATCGACCCAGGGTCAGAAAGGTGAGCCCAAGCCCAACCATCCCGATGACGCTCACCGCGACGATGGGGACGAGGGTCTTGCGGGCGCGTGCGCTCAGAACCGCCACCCCCAACACAGCCCCGCCCACCGCTC
>CAJXVA010000050.1 GCA_913061055.1 uncultured Pseudomonadota bacterium | reverse complement strand
TCGCGCTCGCGGCCGGCCAGCTGACGTGGCGACTCTCCGCGCTGGCGGTCACGGCCTCGGGAGTCCTCGTCGCCGGGGTCGGGTTCGTGCACGCGCTGACCGGGGCCACGAAAATCTTCGGCCTCTACACCCCGATCCACGCCAACCTCAGCGCCCGGACCGCCCTCGTCACCACCTTCGTCAACCCGAACCATCAGTCCGGACTCCTGCTCTTGGCCCTGTTCGCCGCGGCGGCGCTGGCCGTGGACCAGTTCCACGGATCACGGACGGCACGCGACGCCAGCAAGGTCGACCAACGGCGCGACCGCGGTCTGGCCTTACTCGGCGCCGTGGCCCTGCTCCTTTCCGCACTCCTGCTGTCGCTCTCGCGCGGAGCCCTGCTTGCGTTCGCGCTCACTGGCCCCATCGGTCTTGTCGTCGCGCTGCGCGGTCGCCCTGCCAGCCGGAGCTCCTCCTCGACACCGGCTCGCAAAGCACCGCTGCTGATCGGCGCGGCCGTGATCGCGGCCGTGACGATCACCGTCGGCCGCCACGGCGCCTTGGCCGAGCTGCTCACGCTGTTCGACGACCCCGCCGCCACGTGGGGAGAGAAGCTTGGGCCTGCGATGGATGCGGCGGGCCTCATCGGGCGCAGCCCGGTCCTGGGGACCGGACGCGGCACCTTCATCGACCTCTTTCCCCTCCACGCACCTGGATCTGAGCGGCTCTACACCCACCTGGAGTCCGCACCGATGACCGTCCTGGTCGAATGGGGTGTCCTCGTCGGCAGTCTCGTGATCGCGGCGACCCTCGGGTGGTGGGTCCGGGCGCTTCGGGCCCAAACAACACCCCGCGAGCGACGTCCCCGAACCCTGCTTCTGCTCGGCATTGCAGCCTTGGGTTTGCAGAGTCTCGGGGACTTCTCGCTCGAGTTCATTGGCGTTGGGGCGCCCCTCGCCGCGCTCGTCGGTGCGTTGTCTCGACATACGGGGCCCGCGTTGCCCAAGCGCCGCATCGCGATCCTGGCCAGCACGATGGCTACCCTCGGAGCGGTGAGCATCGTGCTCTTGTCCCCCCAGACCTGGATCGACCAGTCGGCCACCGACCACGCCGCCGTCACCGACGACACCGCACGGCAGCGCAGCCTAGGGTGGCGCCCGCTGTCCGGCGAACTCCACATCCTCGCGGCCCGGCAAGCCCTCGCAAGCGGCGATGTCCGGTCAGCCGAGCACCACGCCACCTTCGGCGCCCGCACGCGTGGCGCTTCCCTCGATGCGCGCCTCATTCTTGCCCAGGTCTACGCCCGCCAGGGGGACCAAGTCCGAAGCGACCAGGCCCTCACCGAGGCGCTCGACCGGCTGCGCCCTCCCGTCCCGGCCGAACTGATCGAATACGTGCTGGCGCACTCCCCAACGCCCGCCTCCGCCGCAAGCATCACGCCGCAGCGTGCACGCCCGTTCTCGCTGGTGGTCCGGGCGTTGCGAGATGCGGGGGCCATCGACCACGCCGACGCCATGGCTCAGGCTCGCGCAGTGACGCACCCCACCGATCCCACGCCGCTGCTGGTACGGGGTCAGATCGCCGCCGAGCGCCACAACCCCGCACTCTCGCTGCACTTCGCCTTGCTCGCCCGTGCGACCGACCCCACCTCCGGCGCGACACACCTCGCCGTCGCCCGAGCCACCGCGACGCACCACGACGTCACCCGGGCTCTGCGGATCCTCGACGACGCGCCGACCGACGTTCTCTCGCCGCGCGACCGCGACCGACTTGGAGAGCTTCGCGTCCGGCTGCTGCTGCAACGTGGCCGAAGCGACGACATCGACGACGCTCTCCGACTCGCCGAGCAGCTGCTGATGCACAGCGATGACGAGGCCACGCGCACGGTTCGGCGCGAGCTCGTACGCGCCGCCACCCAGGCCGCCCAACAGCCGGCCGAATAGGAATCAGCTCACGGGGCGTGAAACTCGATCTCAAACGCGTCGACGAAACCGGTCACCTCTTCGCGGTCATCGCCCCAGGAGCCCACATCGCAGACCCGAAGCTCCCACGCCCAGGAGGTGCTGTCGCTTCCCTCGAAGTTGAACACCGATGTGCGCCACTGCCCCGCCTGCTCTTCCCAGGCACGCTCGTCGGAGTCGCCGCCGGCGAGGTACGCCAGGCTCGGCCCGTTGCCGGGAGGTGCGTGGTACAGGCTCACCGCAAGCTCGTGATCCCAACGGTCATCGCCAACGGGTGAGAAGTTCGCCCGAACGGTGATGTCGCCGACGGCGAAGCGTTCGGGGACCTCCATCTTGACCTTGGCGCAGTAGAACTCGTTCTCGAAGAACGGCACGGGCTCGCCGGTGTACATCCAGGTGTCGCCCGGCGACGGGGGAACGTCCGCCCCGAACGCGCCACGCACCTCGTCGAGTTTGTCGAACGACACGGGCCCCGCGGCTTCGCTGGGACGCTCGGGCGCGATCCACAGCCGCGTTGGGTGCAGGTTGGGTAGCGCGTCGTTGCTCGGCGTCCAATACCCCGCGACGATCTCACCACTGTCGTCGGTGGCGAGGATGTAGCGCTCGCTCGCAAACCCACGGGTCGTCGTGATCGACGCGAAGATGAGGTGGTACGCCGCCGCATCGTCCACGTCGTGGCGCAAGATGGCCTCGGCCCGCTCACGGTCGATGACTTCAGGTTCCAGCTCAAAGCCATCGTAGACCGCGCCGGCCGTATCAACCCGCCCGGAGACGACCGTGTAGCCCGCATCCAGCAGCTGAGTGAACGCGACGTGGAACATCGCGGGGTTGATGTCCTCGGTGCCGTCCCCGAGCGCGAGCCGAAGACCATCATCGGCGCGCAGCCACGCCAACGCGTAGGCCGCCCGCAGATCGTCCGCACTCCACTGCACCCCCTGCACGGTGGCCTCGTCGTCGCGGAACTCGTGCTCGTGCGCGCTGGCAAACATGGCAGCGCTGTACACATCGTCTTCGGTGACCTCCGCGGCATCGAGCCAAGCCCGAACCTCACCGCCGGTCTCGAAGGTTGCGTCGTAGAGATCAGCGGCCCGGGTCAGGTCGGGCAGGTTGTCGCTGTCGCGCATCGGCTGCTCCACCTCGGCTGCGGTCGGCAGCGTGTCCAACTGGGTGGAGAACTCGCCCAGTACGGCGAGCGGTCCGTCACCGTCGGCCTTGCCTTGCCCGCCAAAATCCACCGCGCCCGAAGGCGCATCCGGCTCGCCCGAATCACATGCGGGTGCTGCAGCGAGAAGGAGAAGGGAGAGCGGAATCGAGCAGACGGCGCGCATGGTGCAGGTCTCGGACCCACAATGTAGGCAACATGAATCGATCGTCAACTCCAATCGAGAAACACGGTTGAGGCCCCGTCAGTTCGGTCGTCGCGGGCCAGCAGTCTTCGATGACTCGGGGTTGCCGTCGGACTCCCAACCCCGGTACCTCGGTCCGGTGGCTCGCCCGGGCAAGGCGCAGCGGCCCGGTCGAATGGCAGGCTGGGCCCGTGGAAGACTCGGTCCTTCGCCGGCGGCGGCTCCACCTTGTTTTCGTGTGACGGATTGGTCCCCTTCCCGCACTACCGCGAGGATGAACCGCTCCGCGCCGCGCTGTTGGCTGTCGACTTTGGCAACGCGTGAGATGCTAGCTCCGGTGACGATCCGGACCCGCATGGCAGAGGTGCTCACACGTCTCGCCAGCGTGTTGGGACTCATCGGATTGTTGATTTCGAGTTCGACAGCCAAGGCCGCCGACCCCCCAAAGAAGACGAAGATCTTCTTCGACCGAACGGAGGGCAGGTTCAACGCACCGCTACGAGGCGGCGCAGATCGAGAGCTCGAGGTTTTTACAATCCTGCCGAAGGCGAGCACCGCTCGATTCGAGTATTGGCCTCAAACGGAAGAAGAATGCCCATCGGAGGCCCATCCGTACCTGGGCAAACCCGGTGCCGACCAGGCCACCCTCACAGACGCCGAGAAGTCCGCACTGGAGAAGGTTCGGTGGCCAGGCCAAGTCGATCGGTCGGCGCTTCCTGCCCAGGACGAACCCGATGGAAAGCAAAGATACATCGCCCACATCGGACCCCTGCGTCTGAACGTGCACTACTGCTTTCGCTTAGTGGGCGAGGAGACACTCCCGCTAAAGGAGGGGCAGAAGCGTCGCTTTTCCCAGGCCGTGGTGGGGGCGATTCGGGCTGCGGCGCAGTCAACCCGCCACGCAGACCCACCCACGACGGCGTGTGCCGTGGAAGAAGCAGAGGCACCGCCACTGACCCAATGCGAGGTCGTCGCTGCGTTCAAGGAGGCCAAGCCAGCGGCTCTCAACTTCGAGGTCAGCTACGATGGCGGGAAACCCGTCGTCCCTCACCTCGCGTTCGAGCAGGCACTTCAAGACCAGGTCGCGTTCTCGGAGGCTCTTATGGATACGATCGCCCGTCTCGTCGGGGTCTCTCCCTCCTACAAAAGCTACGGAGGCGCCCGGACCGAGCTCGGCACGCTCCCAGCCGGTACGTATGCTTACGACCCCCTCCCGAGCCTGACGAGCGCCGACTTACAGAGGGCGGCACCGCCGGCCCTACGCGCCACGTACCGAGCACACGCGAGGGACATTGCAACGCGGGCAGAAATCCGGGCCACGTTGTGGAGTGACCGGAAGGCATTCTATCGCGAGCAAGCCAACTGGAGCCGGCTGTCACCGCAGAAGCGGGGCGAGTTGCGAGCGTTTCTCGAATACCAGGGAAAGCTCCGCACAGAAGAGCCCAAGGCGATCTCGATCACGCCGAGTATGCGCAACGAATTGCTAGCATCCGCTCCCGTGCTCACGGGCAGCGAAGCTTGGCCGGGATCCACCGCGAAGGCGGCGCTCGCCGCGGTGAAGAAGGCAACGGGCAGCTATCGGCCGATCGCGACCCTGCGAACATGGCCTCGGTGGAGCACGTCCGGCCCCGCAACAACTGACATCGAGGCATTCCTCTCTGCGGCAAGCGTGCTGCAGTTGTCTGCACAAGAGATCTCTAGAGCCGAGAAGGCACTGGAGGACCTCATTCGACCCGGCGCCGACGGGAAGCTGCCCGCGGGCTTCGATGCTTTCCTGACCAAGTTCAAGAGCGTCAAGCGTACCCAGGCAATCGACCGTTTCGTGTGGGAAGCTACATACGAAGAGCGGTTCCCTTTGTACGCAAGCGCCGACGTGGGACTAGCCGGAGCGATCCTCCCCGTGCGTGGTACCGGCCCAGGACAGCGAGATCGATTCGAGGTCGTCCCGTACTTCGGAGTCAACCTCTACTTCACCGCGATCGACAAGGATGAGCCGTTGTCTGGAAGCGTCGGCCGCGGACAGGAGACACGTGGACGCAACACTTTGCGCCGATTCGGCCTCGTCGCCGGGATGAGCCTCTACCGACCAAGTCTCAATCGAGACCTCGGCGTGGTCGGCGTGCTCGGGAACCAAGTCCTCCTATTTGGCGCAGGGTTCAGGATCGTCGACCACGTCCGCGTTGGCTCCGGCGCGTTCATATACAAACAGATCTCTCCCAACCCCCTGTCTACAAAGGCGTCAGTCCGCGCGGCGCCGTACTTTTCGATCTCACTGGACGTCGATGTTATCGGGACCGTTCGAGGATGGTTCAACGACGCCCGGACGAACACCCTGTGAACGAACGAGCCATTCATGCCAACAATCGTCAGCATCGATCCGACCGTCTCGCCGATCGTGATTGCGGTCCAGAAAGACAACGTGGCACAGGTCGCTAAGGGGAAGATCTTCGCCTATCCCACGGAGGAGCAGGCCGAAGCCCACGCCAACCTAGACGACCATCACGTCGGAGACTGGTCCTCGCCAGCGTCGGAGAACGTCAAGGGCGTGGGCACGGCCTCAGCCACGGCGGCCGGAAAGTTCATTGTCGTGAGCGAGGAAGGGCCTCCCCTCACGTGGTCCGAGCCGGAGCGCGTGCCATGAAGCTCAGGAACCTTCCCGCGGTGCTCTGCAGCGTCTTGTGGACAATCACGGCGACGGCCTGCCTGGAAGAACCCGCGCAGTTCCCGATCAGCCTCCGCTTCCTTGCCGACGGTGATGTTTCGCAGATTGCGTGCGGCGACCCCACGCCCCCGACGGGTCCCGTCCCAGTGTTCCTCGGCACCGGGCAGGTCGTGCGA
The DNA here is from genome assembly GCA_913061055.1 of uncultured Pseudomonadota bacterium. Classification (GTDB taxonomy): domain Bacteria; phylum Myxococcota_A; class Polyangia; order Nannocystales; family Nannocystaceae; genus CAJXVA01. The sequence goes on along the minus strand of CAJXVA010000050.1, from coordinate 25,911 downwards.
ACGCTCGTCGTCGATGTCCCGTGCGACACAACAACGGGCGAAACACTGACCCTCACCACAAGCCTCGGGCAACTCAGCCCCGCCGCCAACGATGCCGCCGGCCAGGCCTCGGCCACCCGCTACACGCTGGGAGACCGCGACGTCACATTCAGCCTCTTCGTCGGCAGCACACCTGGCAACGGAATCGTCACCGTCGACAGCGGAGATGGAGCCAGTGCCGCGGCCGAGTTTCGCGTCGTCGATATCCAGCAGGAGCCAACTATCGACGGCCCGGACACGGAGCTCGTTGCGGACGGCTACAATGAGTACGTGTTCGTCGTCACCGTGGACACGCTGTCGACGGAGCTCGCGGCTGTTGCGGACGTGAGCTCGCTAAGTGCGGAACCGGTCTCCGTCGAGCTTGAGGTCACACGGGGGGAGCTCTCGCCGCACCTCGCCCCGCCAGCCAGCTCGAAGCGCACGATCCAGGTGCTGCCAAACGACGACTCTGGTACCGAGGTGACCTTCTTCGCTGGTCGCACTCCGGGCCCAGCCGAAATGATCGCACGAGTTCAAGGCGGCACGGAAACAACCTTCTCCTTCCAGCTCCAGCGACCCGAAGAGGTCCTCGCGATAGGCCTAACCGGACCGATCGTCGCCGACGGTCAAAGCGCGCACGTCGTCGATCTCACCCTTACATCTGACACTGAAGAACCACAACAGCTTGAGCTGGAATCCACCCTCGCCCCCCTCAACCCTTCCGCTGCCCCGGGCGTCGACCGCTTCAAGCGCACCGTCCTCATCAGCCCCTCGTCCGAGTCCAGCATCCTCTTGTACGCATCGGCAACCCCCGGTGAGGGCACCCTCACCGCGACACTCGCCTCCGGCGAGAGGACCCAGGCCAGCTTCACCGTCGCAGCGCCCACCGACAGCTTGACGGTCGACCTCCCCGCCGAAGTCGACTATTTCGCCGATGCCGAACAGCTCATTCCGATCGAGGTATCGCTTGAGTCAAATGCCCGAACCGATCGAGAGGTGACGGTCGTGAGTTCGACCGGGATCCTCAACCCCGCCGGCGCCGACGATGCGAGCATGCGCCGGCGAGTGTTCACCCTCGCCGATGGTGAGTCGCGCGTGCTTTCGCTTCGGGCTTCACGCGAGTCCGGGACGGCCCTCGTCACTGCAACAGTGGCGAACTCAAGCACAGTGGACGAGGCTTTCGAGCTGCTCTATTCCCCGCCGACCGACCTCACCCTCACCCTTAGCCCCTCCGTGTTTCAGACCGGCCTCACCCAGTTGGACGCCGACGCGTTCTTTCGGCGTCCGCAGGGTCAAGGACGGGTGTCATTGGGAACTGAGGTCCGGTTCCTCTCCTGCTGCGATGCCGATGGCGATGGCACCACGTCCGAGTGCACGGAGTTCATCGATACAGCCGCCTTCGGGGTCGCATCCGCGACGGGTGAGGACCAGGTCGGCTTCGCGCCGACGCTCACCCCGACCGGACTCGCCTTCGTTCAGGCAACCGGGACCCCCCCTGCCGATGACTTGGCGGTGACGTTCCATGCGTACGTCATCGATCCGGAAGATGACCCGGTCAGTGTGGACTGTGCGGCGGTGGACGCTCTCGGGGAGTTCCCCAGTGGCGTGCTGGCGAGCGACAGTGCGGTCGCGGCTCTACGACACTCTGAACCGTAAAAGACCCCGGTGGGTTGGGAGACCGCCACTATTCCGGCTTCACGAGTTTCGGGGACTTCGTCTCCCAGCCCACCATCCGGAACAAGTAGGTCGTGTCGCCGGGATAGACCTCGACCTCCACGACGCCAGGCTCCAGCAACCGAATGTCCTGCGGCGCTTTGGGAAGCCGCTGCCGTCCCATCACCCGCCCGTCCGAGCGTCGCACGATGCTCAGGGTGTCTCGCTCCGCCGTGAATCCGTAGCCGGCAACGATGTAGTCCCCCGAGATGAAGAACACCCCGTTGGACACCAGCGGCTTCGACCGCCACAGGACCTTGTTGGCCACCGGGTCGACCGCGACCAACGCGGAGCACTTGCCCTTGGCATCCTTGGAGTAGCTCTGACACGCCTCGTTGAAGTAGAGCGTGTCGCCCTCGAGCTGGATGTCCTGAATCTCGAGCTGGTCCGGGCGCGATAGCAAGCCGCCCAGCCCGATCGACCACATCACCTCACCGCAGTGGGCGAACAGCGTCGCCACATACTTGCAGTTGTCGTTGCCGCTGAGGTCACACGAGCTGGCCCCGTAAGGATCGCGATAGAACGCCACGAACGAGCCGTCCGATTCGTGGCGCAGCAGGAACAGCTCGGCCGTCCCCTCGAGCAGGGGAACGAAGCCGGGAACCTGCGGGCCAACCCAAACCCGAGGCGAGCCCGCGCTGAGACTCCCATCCACGTGGCTCCGCATCCGGCTCCCAAACGAACGCTCGCTCTTGCGCGGAGGCGCGTGGACCGTGAGGCTGCCGCCGGTCCGAGAGAGCGGCGCGATGAACGGGTTGCAGTCGTTCGGGTCCGCGGGCTGCTGCGGCGCTTGGGCGTCTGGACTCGGCTCCGGCGGGGTCGCAGCCTGAGCCGGGGTCTCCACGATCTTCGGGGTGGGCTGCAATGTCGGTGGCGTCTGTGGAGCCGAGATCGGCTTGCTGTGCGGTCCACAGCCGGTCAGGGCAACAACCATGAGGAAACCACAGCGCCGTAGCATCCTCACGAGGGTACCTCGGCCGGCGTTGCTACCATCGCCGGCGATGTACGAGCAGGCCAAAGCCCACTACGCCGCCGCCCTCCAAGAGATCCGCGAGGCCGGACTCGCCAAGGAGGAGCGCGTCATCGAGTCGGTCCAGGGCGCCGAGATCTCCGTCGGCGGCAAGACGGTGCTCAACTTTTGCGCCAACAACTACCTCGGCCTCTCCAGCGACCCCCGCGTCCTCGAGGCCGCCCGCGCCTCGCTCGATCACCGTGGCTACGGCCTGAGCAGCGTGCGCTTCATCTGCGGCACCCAAGACAAACACCGAGAGCTCGAGCAGAAGATCTCCGAGTTCGTCGGGACCGAAGACTCGATCCTCTACGCCGCTGCGTTCGACGCCAACGGAGGCCTGTTCGAGCCGCTGCTCGGGCCCGAGGACGCCATCATCTCCGACGCGCTCAACCACGCCTCGATCATCGACGGCATCCGCCTGTGCAAAGCCAAGCGCATGCGATTCAAGCACGCCGACATGAGCGACCTCGAAGAGCAGCTCAAGGCTGCCGAGGGTTGCCGGCTCAAGATGATCGCAACCGACGGCGTGTTCAGCATGGACGGCGACATCGCCAAGCTCGGTGAGATCTGCGACCTCGCAGAGAAGTACGGCGCCATGGTGATGGTCGACGACTGCCACTCGACCGGCTTCGTCGGCAAGACCGGGCGCGGCACCACTGAGCACTGCGGCGTGATGGGCCGGGTCGACATCATCACCTCCACGCTCGGCAAGGCGCTCGGCGGCGCATCGGGAGGCTTCACCGCCGCACCCAAAGAAGTGGTGGAGCTGCTGCGCAACCGCAGCCGCCCCTATCTGTTCAGCAACACCCTCGCGCCGACCATCGTTGCGGGCTCGCTCGCGGTGCTCGAGATGCTCTCGGGGACCACGGAGCTGCGCGACCGGCTCGAGGTCAACACGACCCGATTCCGCGAAGGCATGACCGCCGCCGGCTTCGACATCACCCCCGGCGTGCACCCGATCGTTCCGATCATGCTGGGCGAGGCGAGACTCGCGATCGACTTCGCGGCGAAGCTGCTGGACGAGGGCATCTACGTGGTGGGGTTCAGCTACCCCGTCGTTCCCAAGGGACAGGCGCGGATTCGTGTCCAGCTCTCCGCGGGCCACACCGACGAGCACATCGACAAGGCCATCGCCGGCTTCACGAAGATCGGCAAAGAGCTGGGCGTGGTGAAGTAGACACCGGGTCATCCGAGCGAATTGCGAAAGGCCGCCACCCATCGGAGGGTTGGCGGCCTTGCTGATCTGTTGTTCCGCGCGAAGCGGCCGCGCCGAATCGGGGGCGCGACTTTGGACCTAGCGAGACTCTATGCGCGCTCGTCGGCAGCCATGTAGGCCGCGGCGACGACGAGGCTGCACAGGAGGAGCGCGAGAGTCAGTGAGATGGGCGTCAGCATGCCGGGTCTTCTTTCGGACGGGGATCGAAGCGCGTTGCTTCAACCCAATGGGAAAGCGAGGTTCATGCCAACCTCGCGATTCCCGGAACCTACACTGGATTTCCCGCAGATGGGAGTTTCTGGGACAAAGACCGACGTCGTAGGACGCAACGGTACGATGCCCTACTGGTGCACTCTGCAAAGGGTGTTTGCCCGCTAACGGTAGACGCTGCGGTTGGCCTGGAGGGCCAGCTCCAACCTGTTCAGTTCCGCGCCGAGGGCGGCGAGTCTGTCGTCCAGGGGCGGCTGTCCAGCCCGCTTGAGGTGCCGACGCTCGAACGAACCACCTTCGCGGTCCAGCATCTCGCGGACCCGGACCGGGGCGTCGCCAAGGTCTTCGAGGCGAGCGCGGTCGGCCTCGGGCAACCGGGCCGCCTCTTCCAGCCACTCCGCGACCTCCCGGGTCAGGTTCATCAGCATCGTGTCGAATGACTCGAGGTCCGCGCCGGCCGTCTGCGAGAACTCGCCGGTCCGCATCGCCTTCACGTCGCGAATGGGTCCCTCGAGACTCACCCGGAGCATCCGCGCGTCCTCAGCCAGCCGCCGTAGTGGCCCGCTGAGGTGCTCGAGTGCGAGCGGCTCTTCGACCTTGGCGTCACGCAGGTACGCTTGGTTCCGCTGATTGGCGCGGAGCATCGCGTAGATGCCGTACGCCGAAAACGCAGCGACCAGGAGGAAGAGAACGCCAAACACGACGACCAGGAGCGAGAAGAGAACGTACACGCCTCGCGAGGGCCGGAACTATACCGCACAAAAAAAGCGGCCGGCCTCGCTCATCGCGAAACCGGCCGAACCGTAGCCGGAGCTTCCCCCCGGTTGTTCTGGCTACAGCGTGACTGCTAGCCGAAGATGGGAAGCTCTTCGGTGTTGTCGAGCGGGAACATCTGCGCCAGCTCGTTATCCGCACCCAGGGCGTAGCGGTTGCGAATCGCCGAGTGGATGTGCGAGGGCTTGATCTTCAGGGGCGCATCCTCGCGCTCGTCGACCGAGAGGTCGGTGTTGATGCCGTAGGCGCGGTGGCCTTCGGTCGTCTTGCCGATCACCCGGTTGCCCTGGATGTCGCCGCCCATCATGATCATCGAGCTTATGGACCAGTGGTCCTTGCCGTTGCCGTCGTTGTAGCCGGGCGTCCGTCCGAAGTCGGAGCCGGCCATCAGAGTGACCTTGTCGCCGATGCCGAACTCCTGCGACAGCTGCCGCGCGTAGCTCATCGCGTCGAGAAGGTTCTCGAGCGAGGGGATTTGGCGAGCGTCGTGATCACCGTGGGTGTCGAAGCCACCCGCGCTGATGTTCGCCGCAACGGAAATACCCGCGCGGTAAGCAGCGATGGCAACCTCAACCTGGCCGCGCAGGCCTCCGGAACGCTCCTCGCGAGGCGGAAGGTACTCGGTGAGACGCTTGAGTTCGCTCGAGCCCGAACGCGACTCAAAAAGGGTGCTCATCGAGTGATTGATCTTCGGCAGGCCTTGGCCAGCCATCAGCGCCTGGTCGCGATGCCACTGCGCCTCCTCGACCAACTCGAGGGCTCTCGAGCTGAGATACGTCGAGTTCTCGTCTCCAGCACTGGCCCGCGTCGGGTATGCGAGCGTCTCAAGGGCATCGATGTTGGACGCCCGCGACTGCGGAGCCACGCCCGCGGTGTACGAGAAGCCGCCAAAGGCCAGGAACGACATCGGCAGCGCCGAGTTGTACGTACCCGCAAGGTACGCCCCCATCGTCGGGTGCCCTTCGGACAGACGGCCGCTCCACAGGTTCCGCGAGCCTTGGTCGTGGCCGTTGGTCTCCATGTCGATCCCGTTGATGACAAGAAGGTCCTGGTAGTGCTCCTCGAAGAACGCCGGGATGACACCGGTGCCCACGCCCACGTCGGGGTTGTTGGGGTCGGGGAACTCCATGGGGAAGCGGAGGTTGCCCGCTTGCCCGATCATGGACTTCTCGTAGTGGTTCATCGGGTCCGGGTCATTCGGACCATTGGACCCCTTGGGGTCACAAAACGAGGTGGGGTCCCAGCCGCCGCCGGCGTTGAACAGCATGAAGAACTGTCCGGTGTGGGCTTCGGCGTGCATGCCGACGCGCCCGGCGCTGAGGTCCCGGCCGGCGAAGGCTGCCGGGGCCATGAGGGACATGCCTGCACACGAGGTGAGCTTGAGAAAATCTCTGCGATCCATTTTGATGCTCCTTTGTTTCCTTGTGTGTGGGCTTATTCGTGGAGGAACCGGAAGTCCGACAACATGTAGTTGGTGACGGCCATCCAAGCGCGGATTGTGTAGCCAGAGTCGTCGTCGAGGCGTTGCTCTTCAGAGAGTTCTTCGCCGGTGACAGGGTTGGTGCCCAGTCCGCAGTTTCCAAGGCCGGTGCCGTAGCGCTCCGGGTCGTCCTCGGCGCGCTGCAGGCCGAGCTGACCATCTCTCCAGACGTCCAGGAACAGCTGGTAGATGCGCTCGATCTCGGGGTCACCCGCGTCGAGGTACTCGCCCCAGAGGCGTGAGACCAGGTACTGGATGTTGTTGCGGATGGCCGAGGATGCCGAGGGGATTTCGAACCCGTTGAGGTCCTCGGGCTGCATGGTGGGCTCGACGAGCGGGAAGAGAATCCGCTCGGCGGCTGGCTTGCTGAAGTCCCAGGGCGTGGCGTCGCAGGCCATCTGGTTGGCCATGCGCTTGGCGACGTTCGCCATGATGCCGTTGGGCTCGGTGACCCGGCCGACGATGTCGTTGGAGTTGATGCCGCCGTACAGCGTCATGTACTGGTCCTCGGACAGCAGGTAGTTGGTGCCGTCGGTGGGGTTGGAGCGCCACTCGAAGCCAGCGACCGCCTTGATCTTGCGGTGAAGCTGCTCGGGAGTGAGCAGACGGCCCATGCCGACGTTCTCGAGCTCAAAGCGCCGTGCTTGTGCGGCGTCCTCGTCGAGACCGATCGCCTCGTAGTTGTAGGCGCGGTAGTAGGGCGACTTGATGATCTCTTTGACCACCAACTTGAGCTCGTAGTTCGCGTCGGTGAACTGCTGCGCGATGTCGTTGAAGACCGCGCGCTGGGTCTTGGCAGCTTCGATGCCGCCGAGGTAGTTCTCGTCGTCGGGGTTGTCGGGCTCGGTGAGCGGCTTCTGACCGCTGAGGCCTTCGAACATGATGTAGACGGCGGAGAGTGCGAACCGCGGGTCTTGAACGATTTCGCGGACGCCCCACTGGAGCGCGGCCTGGTCGTTGTCGTCGGGCATCTGCGACTCACCGAATCCGGGAGGCAGCATGTCCGGGAACCAGCCTTGCTCTGGCGGACGGTAGCGCCCTTGGTCGTCCCAGTTCTTGAACGCACCGGCGACGGGGTCGATGACCTCGTGACAGATCGTGCACTCGGGGTTGTTGAGCGTGGCGTTGTGACCGTTGATGGCCGTGGCGTCCACGGGGCGGTTGCCGAGCGCCTGCACGTCGGTGGCCAGGAAGAACTCATAGAGCATCCGGGACCGGTGACGGTTGCGGTTGGTGTCGGTGGTCGGGAACCGGTTGAGGAACACGGCCGAGGTCAGCGCGCCGGCGTGCGGCAGGCCGGGGATGCGGGCCGGGACGTACTCGTTGTAGTCGTCGGGGTTGGCGAAGTCGGCATCGACACCCAACGACTGGGCCGAGAACGGGTTCACCATCGTGTAGTCGGCGGTGAGCAGCTCGGTGTACGGGAGATTGTTCTTGACGATGTGGATGAGCAACTCGAGGGGTTGGCGAGCGACGCCGTTGTTCGAGTACTCCGCCATCTGCTCTCGTTCGCCGTCGGGGAGACCGTCGAACCAGTACGTGTTGGGGAAGTCGCCGCCGGGGTTGCCGTTGTCGTCTTCCTCGTAGTCGAGAAGGTCGAGGGCCTGCGTGCCGCCGTAGTAGCGGTCGGTCAGGAACTTGTCGTTGTAGATCTCGCGGAGACGGTCGTAGAAGACCGGGTCCGTCATGACCTCGTCGAGGATCGCATCGAGCGCTTCCCAGCTGCCCTCTTGGACCCGCATGTCTTCCTCGATGGTGGGAAGACGACCGGCGAGGGCCAAGGTGGCCTTGCGCAGGGTGGCGCGCTCATCGAGAAGCTCGACACCATCGAAGAACTCCTCGGTGAGGTCTCCCTCTTCGCAAGCGGAGGGGCTGTCGAGCCGGTTCATCATCTCGACGAACGCGTTGTACTCGTCAGAACCTTCTTTGAAGCGCTCGCCACCCTCGTGCTCGATGCCCAGGGTCGGCTTGAGGAGGAGCCAGCTCTGGCCCTCGAACTGCAGCTTCGACATCTGGGAGAACGCTTCGAGGTTGGACTCGAGGTAGTCCGGACCCGACTCGGGCGTGCGCAACACGAAAGAGGTGTCTTTCGCCGCTCCGGAGCTGTTGTGACAGCTCGAGCAGTTGTCCGCGAGAATCGGCGCGTAGACCGTCTCCCGGAAGAACTCCTCGTCGGAGACGCAGTCCCCGGAGTCGTCGTCGCTTCCGTCGTAACAGGCCGTGACCGTGAGGCCGAGCAGTGCTGTCAGCCCCAATCCTAGATGTCGTTTGAAACGTGCGCGGTTCATCGTGCTTCCCCCTGCCGTGGCGAATCAGTGATTCGCGAGTTGACGCCGTGCCTCCCGGTGCTCGACGTGGAATCAACCTAATCGGTTCGTGTCGATTTCTTCAAGGTAGGCAGAAGTCGGCAAACGCCGAATTCGGGATCGAAAAGGCGGTTTAGACGCTGTTTAGGGGGTGCAGGCCCCAACTCCGTGGAGGGCCCCCTGGGGCCCCGACTCCACATGATCCCGCCCAGCCCGTGCGGCATCGTCCATTCAGGCCGAAGTGCCGGATCCCGGGCTGGTACGCCCGGTTGCGGGAGATTCGGGCATCACGAGCCCCAATCAGTTTGGGTCTGCAGCCCCCAGTAGGGTACGGCGAATTCGGGGGCGTGGACTCCAGGCCCCAAGACCCGCCGGGGTCCCTGTCTCCTCAAAACCCCCCGCCATTTTTTTTTCATTTTTTTTGTGTTCCAGCCCCCACAAAGGGGTTCGGTCGAAAACGCAGTGGGTCTGCCTACAGATCGCACAGGTAGGTGAACGGCGGGCCACCCGCGCGCAGGTCCTACATGAACGTTGTAGGCTCAGAGCATGACCGGCCAGGTGATCCGAGGTGCTGTGGGTGTTCTCGTCGCGGCCTTGTCACTGACCGCCTGCGATAGCGCTGGGGCCGACCCGACCATTGCCAAGGCGATGGAGACGAAGAGCGAGATGCAGGTGGCCGCGGCCGCCGTCGCTGACCGAAAACACGCCAAGGTGCAAGCGGACAAGGACGCGGCGAAGCGACTCGAGCAGACGCGGATCGCAGAGATCACAGCGGCCGCCAAGCTTCCGGCCGAGCTCCCGGCGAAGCTCGAAACCGCCTGCGAGGAGCTGGTCGAGTCGTTCGACGCCTTCATGCTCGCCGGCTCCGAGAAAGACGTCCTGCAGTGGTGGGACGGGCACCGAAAGAAGCTCGGCCAGCGCCGCAGCAAGTGCATGCAGCAAAGCCTCGAGATCGCCGCATGCAGTGCCCACGCGCTGCGGGCCGAGCTCCCCTCCTTGAAGGGCATGCCGCGACGAGAAGCGGCCCGGCACGTCGTCGAGGCCTGCATCGACTCGTTCGGCAACGACGTATGAGCGTTCCCGACGACGAGAGCACGCTCGCCCTTCGGCGCGTCGAATGGAACGGCGCCTCGTCCCGGTCTGCAGACGACCACGTCGCCGCCGAAGCCCCGCTGGAGATTCGGATCGGCGGTGTTCCGATCGCGGTCGTGATGCGAACGCCAGGGCACGACGAAGACCTGGTCCGGGGATTCCTGCTCTCGGAGCGAATCGCCCGATCTAGCGCATCGATTGTCAGCGTGCGTCACTGCGCCGAGGTCGACCACCCCGACGCGGAGGACAACGTCATGCAAGTGGTTCTGGGCCATGCGGTGGACCTCGCCTCGCTGAGGCGCAACCTCTTTGCAAGCAGCAGCTGCGGGATCTGTGGCAAGGCGTCGATCGAGCAAGCCATGCACCACACCGGGAAGGTCGCGGACACGATCCGGCTCACCCCGGCCGACCTCTACGGGCTCCCCGGTCGCCTCGAGGCGCAGCAGGCTGGTTTCGCCGCCACTGGCGGGGTGCATGCCGCGGCGCTGTTCGATGCTTCGCTGGAGACGATCGCGATTCGGGAAGACATCGGCCGACACAACGCCGTGGACAAGGTCCTTGGTGTGGCCTCGGCGGAGCAGCGCGTAGGAACGGCACTGATGGTGTCCGGGCGGGTGTCGTTTGAGATCGTGCAGAAGGCACTGGCGTGCGGAGTCGAACTGGTGGCCGCGGTCTCTGCTCCAAGCTCCCTCGCCGTTGGCCTCGCCGGCGAATCGGGGATGACGCTGGTCGCCTTCCTGAGGGACGCGCGAATGTGCGTGTATTCGGCGCCTCACCGCATCCAAGAGTGAATCCGGGCCCGTGATAGCCTGCGGTTCGAATGCGGATCGGTTGGCTTGCGGTTCTCACGCTCCTGGTCGGTTGCCGCTCCACCGATAGCTTCGGGTGTGGCGAGGATGGCCAGTGCGAGAGCGCGGGCATCACCGGGACGTGTGAGGTCAACGGCTACTGCAGCTTTCTGGACGACACGTGCGCCTCGGGTCGGCGATACGGCGACCTCGCAGGGGGCGGCCTGGCTGGCGTCTGCGTGCAAGAGAATCCCGGGAGCACCGGCGCCGTGAGTTCGACGGACGGCGGGAGCAGCGGCGAAGTTCCGGCCACGACGATGGACGCGTCGGCCTCGTCCGGAACGGCCGAAACAACCGGGGGATTCTCGTGTACGCCCTCGGGTGTCTGCAGCGAGAGCCCCCTACCCGGCTGGAGCGGGCCCATCGTCCTCGAGCCCGGTGGCGACGAACCATGCGGAGGTGCACCGCCCCAATGGACAGCCGGTACCGGTTTGGTGCCTCAGAGCGCGTGCGAGTGTGCCTGCGAGGGTGAGGCGGAGGCGCAGTGCGAGTTTTCTGTGTACGGCAACAGCGGGTGCGGTGGACTCGAGCTTCCGATCACGACCTCATCGGGCGAATGTACGGAGCTGCCGCCGCTCAACATCGAGTCGGTCGCGTCCCACGCGAACGAGGGCGGCTCCTGTTCGCCCCCACCGCCACTGGACGCGGCCCTGGACCAGGTCTTTGCCGCCTGCGAGCCGACCGCGCTGGGTACGTGCGAAGACGGAACGCCGTGCATTGAGGAGTCTCCCGACGGTGCCGTGTGCAACTGGCGGGACGGCATTCACGACTGCCCCAGCCCCGAGGACCAGCGCACGGTGTTGTACCGAGACGCGAGCGGGGGCTACGACTGTGGCTGCCAGTGCGGCGCGCCATCCTCGTGCGACACCCTGCTGGTCCTCGTGCGACACCCTGCTGGTCTTCGTCGACCCCGCCTGCTCGGGCGCCCCGTTCGAATTCCCAGTGGCCCAGGCTCCCGAGTGCACGATGATCGATCCGGGCCTGCTGACGGAGAACATCTATCTTCAGGTCGCGGCCGCCCAGTGCGAGGACGTGGGTAGCCGAAACACGCCGGTGCCGTTGGAGATTGACCAGGAGCCGACCGAAGTCGACCCCGTGACGCTCTGTTGTCAGTGACGCGCGTGCGGCCTCAGCATCCACCGGTTGGATGCTCGAAGCCGTCGTAGTCCTCTTCGCCCGGCCGAGGGATCGCACACTTGAAGTCCTTTTCGATCAACAACGACAGCGGCGCGTCTCCATCCAGCGGCTGCTCTCCGCGAATCGTGACCTCGTCCGTTCCGACCCAGGCCTGAGCAACCGAACTCGGCATCCGCACGGTGACCGCCGAGCCCTCGAAGCTCGCCCGCACTTCCTGCACCGAAGCGTCGTGTTCGATCGCGTAGGTCATCGCCGACCCCGGCCCAAACCGGATCGACTGCTCCACCCGGGCGGTCTCGCCGAATTGCTTGACCTCGCTCTGCGAGAGCCGAAGGCGCAGTGAATCTCCGAGGATGCGCAGCTTCATCGGGGCAGAGCGTAGCAGCCCGCCGTGCTGGCGAGAACGATGCCGCACCCACCTGCGCGACAGCGGTTGCCGGCTTCGGCCGACCGGTCCATCCTCGTGGCAATCGTGCCGCCACGTCGCACAGCCTTGGTGCTCGCAGGAGGTCGATCCGTTCGCATGGGTCGGCCCAAGGCGACGTTGCCCTGGCAGGGCAAGACGATGCTCGAGGCGGTTCTAGAGCCGCTGCGGGTGTGTTGTGAGGTCGTGGTTGTCGTCGCACACCCCGGCCAAATCCTGCCTACGCTGCCCGCCGAAGTCGTCCGGGTCGACGACCCGCCCGAGCTCGACGATCAGGGTCCGCTGGTCGGGGTGCACGCCGGACTTTTTGCGCTGGACGCAAACGATGCGGTGTACCTGGCCGCCACCGACAAGCCGCACCTCACGGCCCGGCACGTGGACTGGATGTTCGAGCGCCTCGGCGACGCCGATGCGGCAGTCCCCGTGGAGCCGCCGGACTCGCAGCGGCGACACCACATGCATCCGCTTGCCGGCGTCCTCCGCGTTGGGGCAGCCAGGAGCGCCATCTCGCAGCTGTTGCGAGAGGACGAGCGCGCACTTCGACTCACGTTCGAGCGGCTTCGGTGCAACGAGGTCCCCGTGTCGACGCTTCCCGACCCGGACGTCCTTCGAGACTGCAACACCCCAGCCGACTACGAAGCCGCGCTCCGAGAGCAAGACTGATGACCGACTTCAGCGACCGGGACCATGTCCACCACCGCTTCGCGCAGCTCGATGGCATTCGCATGCACTACGCCGAGGCGGCCGACTCCCCACAGGGCGCGCCGCTGGTCGTGCTCCTGCATGGCTTCCCGGAGTTCTGGTACTCGTGGCGGCATCAGCTGGTCGCGCTGGCAGATGCGGGATATCGAGTCGTCGCCCCAGACCTTCGAGGCTTCGGACGCACCGACAAACCCAAGGGCATCGACGCCTACCAGATCGAGGCGCTGGCCGACGATGTCGCCGGGCTGATTCGGGCGCTGGGTGCCGAACAAGCCTCCGTGGTCGGGCACGATTGGGGCGGGATGGTTGCGTGGTGGCATTCGATGCGCCATCCGGAGCAAGTCCGAACGCTGTCCATCCTCAACTGTCCGCATCCCGGGCTCCAATCCCGGATGATGTCCGACCCCGCGCAGCTGCGACGCAGCGCGTACATGCTCTTCTTCCAGCTGCCCCGGATCCCGGAGCGACGGATTCGCCGCAACGACCACGCGTACATCCGCGCCATGCTGCGCGCCGACCCGACCACCCCCGGGGCGTTCACCGACGAGGATCTGCAGCAGTACGCCGATGCGCTCGACCCGGCGTCGACCACGGCCGCCCTCAACTACTACCGCGCGTACATGCGCCGCGGCAGCGAACTTCAGCACGCACTGCGACCCATCGATCACCCCACCCAGGTGCTGTGGGGAACCGCGGATCGCTACTTGGGCCTCGAGTACGCCACCCCGCCCACGCGTTGGGTTTGGGACGTGCGGGTGGAGAAGCTCGAGGGGTACAGCCACTGGGTGCAGGTCGACGCGGCGGCCGAGGTCAACAAGCGGCTGTTGGCATTTCTTCCCGCGGCCTGAGGCGCTTGCGCCCGGGCGATCTCAGCGCCAAGCTTCGACGACGATGGCGCCCGAAGCAGACAAGCCCGGTCTCGGAGCAGGACTTCGCGCCGCGGGCCGCGGTGTCCGTCGCGCCTTCGAGACGCCCGAGGTCGGCAAGACCTACTTCCAGCTCGTCGCAGTGTTGTTCGTGCTCGCAGGCATCCTGAGTGCAGGCGGGTTCTGGGCGGTCTTGCACTTCACGCCGATCGACGGGACGGAGTCGTGGTGGCTTCTCGTCGGGATGTGGATCGCACGCATCGCCGGCATGATCATCGTCGCGCTCGTCTGCCCAATCCTCGCGCTGTTCACCGCCAACACCTTGTTCCCCGTCCTCGGCGAGCGGGTCTTCCTGGCCGGTGTCCGAGCCGTCAACCCGCAACGCGCGGACCAGCTCGCCGCACTCGAGGGATTGCCTCTGCGGGTCTCCGTCCCGCAAAACCTCATCCGCATGGCGCTGTTCATCGGCCTCACGCTCTTTGCGTTCGCCGTCTCGCTGATCCCGGTGGCGGGCGTCGTGCTCGGCCCCGTGCTGCAGGGCTACTTCACCTCGCGCGCGCTGGGCTGGGAGCTGCTCGATCCCTACTTCGAGAAACTCGAGGTTCGCTTCGACGCCCAGCACGAGTTCGTCAAACAGCACCGCGGGGCACTGGTGGGCTTCGCCCTTCCATTCTCGCTGGCGATGAGCATCCCACTGGTAGGCCCGTTGTTGTTCGGGGTCGCCCAAGCCGCGGCTGGCACCCTGGTCGTCGAGGTCCTCGAGGGCACACCCGCGCAACCGACCGCCTGAGGTTCAGCGCCAGCGTCGCTTGCGAGGTGCGTCTGGGACCACCCGCGTGGGGCTGGACGAAGGCGGGCCCAGCCGTGAGGTCCACCGCCACACCACCGAGATCCGCGGCCCCGCGCTCTCCACCTTGTGGACCGCGTGCAGCCAGTCGGCTTGGCATCGCCCACCCATCACGTAGAGGTCGCCCGCGCCCAGCGGCACGTCGTGCCGCTCATCGTGCGCTTTCGACATGAAGGACACCGGACGCTCGGCGCCCAGGCTCAATCCGGCGATGACCGTCTTGTCGAGGTAGAGCATCTCGTCGTCGCGGTGGAACCCGACGCTGTCGCGACCGTCGCGATACAGCACCATCGCGGCCCCCCGCAGCCGGATGCGATAGCGGGCCTCGAGCACCAACCGCGCGCGATGCAGGATGGGCACGGCGGACAGCTGGTCGTTGGAGAGACCAGCCCCCATTCGGGGGTCGGGAACCTTGCGGCCTTCACGAATGCTGCTGCCCTGGGTCCAAGCCATCGTGTCGTGCAAGTGGTGAAAGAGCGCATCCGTATCGGGTGCGAACCGACGCACCACATCGACCCAAGACGTGTCGTCGAGCTGCAACCGCTCTCGCGGGGCCTTGCGATCGATCAGCAGTGCCGGGTCGGTCAACGAGGACAGCGTAGCAGCCCGGTGGCGACGGACCGGACGCTGCGCGGCGCACCGGACTCGCGCGAGACTCGTCCACGGAGAGTTCTTTGTGTCTTCGCGGGTACGCTCCTCACTCCTGCCGAGTGGCCCGCTCCGGGACGCCTCGCCGCCCCAACTCTTTCGACCGCCACCGGACGGTCACACCACTGCCCCACACCTTGGAGCCGGTCCCCCGACCGGCTACCCTGGCGAGCCGGATGGGGAACTCGACCGACGACAAGAGGATCGAGCACGATCGCGCCGAGATCGAGATGCTTCGGGAGCGCGCCGAACAGGCGGCTGCCACCGCCGCCGAGTTGCGGCGCAGCGAGGAACTCACCCGTCGCCTGATCGAAGCAATGCCCGGAGGCGTCGTACACGTCAGCGCTGTCGGTGCGATTCAAACCGCGAACGCCGAGGCGCTTCGAATCCTGGGCCTGTCCTACGACGAGATCTCCAACCGGTACACGACCGACTTCGAGACACAGACGATCTTCGAAGACGGCCGCCCCTGCCCCGTCGAGGAGTACCCGGTCTCCCTCGCGCTCGCGACCGGCGAAGCCCAGCCAGCCCAAACGATCGGCGTACAGCGGGCCGACGGCCGCACGGCCTGGGCGATCTTCACGGCCGTACCCATCAAAGAGGAAGACGGGACCCTTCAAGGAGCGGTCGTCACCTTCCTCGACATCACCGCTCGCAAACGGCTCGAGGATCGGCTGCGCGAGGCGGAGAAGATGCAGGCGATCGGCCGGCTTGCTGGCGGGATCGCCCACGACTTCAACAACCTGCTCACGGTCGTTCTCGCCAACGCGACCGAAGTCCAAAGCGCCCTTTCAGCCCAGGATCCTCACGCAGCCGATCTCGGCCACGTCATTGAAGCGACGCGCGCCGCATCGCGACTCACTTCTCAGCTCCTGTCCTTCGCTCGCCGGCAGGTCATTGCTCCGTCATCCACGGCACTCGAAGAACTGACCTCCAAGCTCGGAACGCTCCTCAAGCGTGCCGTGGGCAACGCCATCGTGCTGCGCGTCCGCAACGCACCGAATCTGTGGCGGGTCTTCGTCGATAGCCACCAGTTCGAGCAGGTGATCATCAACCTGGTTCTCAACGCTCGCGATGCGATCGTCGGCGAAGGCGTAATCACGATCGAGACCGAGAACTCCCCTGGAGCCGACAAGGACGAGGTCGTGTTGCGAGTTCGTGACACCGGTCCAGGAATCGACCCGGTCGCGCTCGAGCATGTCTTCGAGCCGTTCTTCACGACGAAGGACACCAGCGAGGGCGTGGGTTTGGGTCTCGCGACGTGTTACGGCATCGTCGCCCAGGCCGGCGGAACGATCACCGCACAAAGCCGGTCCGGAGAGGGGAGCACGTTCGAGGTTCGACTCCCGCGGGCCCTGCCCTCGCCGCCCGCAGACACCGAGGGACCCGACGAAAAGCCGCCCTCGCAGGGAGCGGTCCCGGTGGTCCTCGTCGTCGAGGATGAGCCGGCCGTACGTCGGGTTGTTGGACGGATTCTTGCCCGAGAGGGATACCGCGTGCTTGGGGCGGAAGGCGGAGAGGCTGCCCTCACATTGCTCGAGGGCGAGCAGCACATCGACCTCGTGCTCGCGGACGTCATGATGCCCGGCATGCTTGGCCCTGAGGTCGTCCGGCGCGTGCGCGAGCTGTTTCCAGACGTGCCCGCCCTGTACATGTCTGGGCACGCAGACCGTGCCCTGAACGAACGCGGTGTCCTCAAGTCGCAGGGACAGCTCATTCACAAGCCCTTCGAGGTGGACGATTTGACGGCTCGGGTGCGTGACGCCCTCGAAAACGTCAGCCCCTGACGATCGAGGGACGTGCGGTCGATGCGTTCACCACCGCCTGGGGTCAAACCGCCGCGACCATTTGCACGTTCCTAACCCCGCAATGGATACTCGGGGCGTGAGCGTTCGTATCGTCGTCCTCCTCGCTGCGCTCAGCTGCGTGCCGGGTTGCGACACCGTGCAGGGATGGCTCGACGAAGCCGAGTCGAACCCGGCCGAAGACGGCGCAGCGACGGATGCGGCGGCCGAGGTCGGCGATGGCCTGCACGGGTTCGTGGTGCTCGAGCACGACGCCGCGATGCACCGCCGCCCGTCCACCGAGGCCCCCGCGCTCACCCTGAGCTTCGACACGGAGTCCAAGCGAGGGCGCCGGTTCGCTGCGTTCGAGTTGGCCGAAACGCGAGGAGGTTGGGTTCGTGTTCGGCCCCTGACCGCACAGGCCGGTGCGAAGCACTGCGCCGGAAGCTGGGCGCCGCTCCACGACTTCGACGTTGCACTTTGGGTGCAACGCACCGACCTGGTCCCCACGCTGCAGTCCGGCACACTCGTCCGTGATGATGCTGGCGGCTCCGCCATGCTCTCCGCCGGTATTCCCATCGGCATCGCGTCCGGCGAGGGCGAACTCGCCCGCATCCCTCAACTCGGCATTCGAGCCGACATCCCGGCCGATGCGATCGGTCGCGCCTACGAGGAAGGCCCGCTCTTTCCGCTGCCCGACGCGATCGCAGCGCGACCTCTCGACCAAGCAGCCCTCCGATTCAACGACGACCCCGTCGACGTGTCGGCGTTCGTCCTCACGACCCAGTCGCCTCCTCGGCTCCCAGTGCACGTACGCAAGGACGAGGAAGGGAAGACGTTGGTCGGCATCGGGACGCCGTGTGCCGAACTCCGCCTGCCGGAGACAGGCTCCAAAGCGTGGCTCGCCGACCCCGCGCCGCCCCCCGAAGGGCCGGCGAAACCCGAGAGCCCTGCCCACGCCGAGGGTGCATGGCAGGTCAAAGCCGACGCCGAGGTGTTCTGGCCGGACATGGAAGCCGCCGGCACGGTCCGAGCCCACCACGTCTTCTCCGGCGAGCCGACCAGCAAGAGCGACAAGCGCTGCTTCGAGTTTGAAGCCGGGTGGTCGCGGATTTGTGTTCGCGCCGACGACCTCTCCCGCGTCAATACGCCGGAACCAGAGCCCGAGCCTGAGCCGATTCCAATCCCAACGGACACCTCGCCTGAGCCTGAGCCTGAGCCTGAACCGATTCCAATCCCGACGGACACTTCGCCTGAACCCGAGCCCGAGCCTGAACCCGAGCCCGAGCCCGTGCCCGAGCCCGAACCCGAACCGAAGCCCTCGACCGGGAAGCCATCGGTCAGCGCGTTCAAAGCTCAGATCACCGGGCCCCTCGACCGCAAGGCCGTGGCAAAGGTCCTCAAGCTCCACCGCAGGAAAACCCTCGCCTGCTACACGAGCCAACTCGCGGACGACCCGACGCTGGGCGGGTCAATCCAGCTGGTCCTGACGGTTTCTCCGCGCGGCGTGGTCAAGTCCGTGACGAGCCGCCAAGACAAGCTCGGCAACCGACTGCTTCGCCAGTGCCTGCTCGACGAAGCCAAGCACTGGGGCTTCCCAAGTCCCGAGGGCGGCGGCATGGTCGTCATCAAGCAGACCCTGAAGTTCTCACCGGGTTGACGCAGACCAGGCCGGCGAGGTCGCAGTGTCGTGTTCTCCGTCGAGGGCGCAATCCTGCGCATCGACGGAGCCCCATCACCCGAAGGCCCCCTTCAGCCGCAGACGGCGACCTTGTCGTCGCAGCAGTCGCCCCAGAACTCGCAAACGGCGTCGCAGTAGCAGCCCGCTTCGGCCTGGTCGTCGCAGTGACCTTCGCAAGAGTCCGCGGCCGGCTCGACCGGTTCCTCAAAGCCGGACAAGCACTCGAGATACGCATCGGTCTGGTCCCACCCGCAGGCACCGTCCGCGCCGTGGTGCCCGCACGTGGTCTCACCAAAGCAGATGTACTCGGGCAGCACCTCGCAGGTCGTGATCACGCCGGGCGCTTCACTCTCGAGGGCACAGACCTGTCCGCTGCAGCCCGCGGGGATACACGGCTCCATGCACAGACCGTCGGCATCCGGGAAGGGGCTGTCGATGACGCACTCGAGGCCGTCGAGACACGTGAAGCCTGCGATGCCTCCACAGACGCCGCCCTGAGCGGAGCCCGGGTTGCACGTGCCGCCAGCGTCCGGGTAGTTGCCGTCGAGCTCACAGTGCTCACCCAGGGGGCACTGAATCGCTGCGATGCCGCCGCAGAACGCCGGCTCCTCACCGCCGTCGTCGGGGTCGACGCAGACGCCGGGGACGTCGAACGTGGGCTCGGAGAACTCGCACTCGAGACCCGGTGCACACGTGGCGCGAAACGCTGGCAACACGAAGCCCTCACAGCTCTCGCCGACCTGCGCCCATGGCTTGCACACGCGAAGGTTGTCGTCATTCCACCCGCAGAACTCCGGGCAATCCTCGTTGCTCTGGCACTCGTCCGCCGGGGCGTCGTTGCAGACCGCATCGACGTCGTCACAGCAGTCCCCGTAGTCGACGCATGCGGCGTCGCACTGACAGCTGTTGGCCGGAATGTAGTCGCCGCAGGCGTCGGGCGAACACGAGCCGGCTGCGCGGTCTTCATTGGCAGCGGCAGCGGCGAGACGGGTTTCGTCCAGCGGCGCCTCGTCGCAGGCGGAGAGGGCAAGCAGTGCGGGCAAGCAGAGGAGGAGCTTGAGGTGTTTCATCGGCGGAAGCGAAGAAGGGGGGAACCTTCGCGGAGCCGAAGTACCGAGCGTGGGTTCGGGCGACAACCCTCCGGGGGACGAACCTTCGTGAGCTTGAAGTCAGCCCGGCGGACGACAGCTTCTCAACGACGGGATGGGATGTAGCGCCACTCACCGCCCGTGACGTGGGTGTCGTCAGCGTTGAGCACGGCCACGGTCGGCAGGGCGATCGGCGCGGTCTCGACCGCCTCGACCTCGACGACGCGCGATGCACGGGCATCTGTCGAGGGCGCCGACCAGCCCATTGCGGTGGCCATCGTCAGCAGCATCGCGGCCTGTTTTACCCGTCGCACACCCGGGCCTACTCCAAGGTTCGTACCGACCTGCGCAAGCTGTACAGGACTGCGTTTTAACCTTCGATTTCATAGATCTAGGACTATGCGCGAATGCGCGCAACGACGACATGTCCCCCGAGCTCCCCAGATTGGGAAGGGGTCCATGACCCGATCTGTAACCCCCCTCTATGATCGCGGTGATGAGAGCTGCCGCAGTCCTCCTCGTTCTCTCCAGCTGCACGTCGGCGCCCGCAACGGAGTCGGAGCCCCCGGCATCGCAGCCGGCACCGGTCGCGGCCCTCGAGACTCCGTCCGAGCCCGAACCCGAGCCCGCCCGAGCACCAACGCAGCCCAAGCCCGCGGCCGAACCGGAGACGCCCAACCCCGTCGCGGTCCGAATCAACAAGAAGTACGAGGGTGCGGACGCCACCGATTGGGAGAAGCGGTTCGAGCGAAAAGGCCGGGAGGTGCACGATCGCCAAGCCGCCGTGCTCGAAGCCCTTCAGATCGAGCCCGGCTCTTCGGTGGCCGACGTCGGCGTGGGCAGTGGCCTGTACACCCTCGCCTTCGCAGGCGCCGTCGGGAAGACCGGCACCGTGTTCGGAGTCGACGTGCAGGACTACTTCCTCGATCACGTCCGCAACAAGGCGAAGAAGGCCGGCGTGGACAACGTCACCTTCGTCAAGGCCGAGCAGCGCTCCGCGAACCTCGACGAGAGCACCGTCGACATCATCTTCATGTGCGACGTCTTCCACCACGTCGAGTACCCGCGCACCTATCTCGCCAGCCTCTACGCGGCGCTCAAGCCCGGCGGTCGGCTGGCGGTGATCGACTTCATCGCCGAGGAAGGCACGTCGAAGAAGTGGGTGCTCGAGCATGTGCGGGCCAGCCCGACCGAGTTCCGAGCCGAGTTTGAGGCCGCCGGGTTTGTGTTCGAGCGCGCTCCGGAGCTCCTGGAAGAGAACTTCTTCCACCTGTATCGAAAGCCGGAGTAGGGCCGGGGCGCACCTCGTCGCAGCGCAACTCGCTGCGCATCGACCCCCTGTGATCGGGGACAACCAGGTCACAGGCCCCATGCAACCGGGGGGTCCCATCGCTGTTCACAGCCATGGGCAGGGGCGTTCACCCGTGTGCACCCTCCTGCGCAGGAAAGAGGACCGTGCTCCATCGCGTTGAGCGGGCATGGTCGAAGATTGGTCTAACGCGAATCCCCCGGCGCCTCCGCCCGACTCGGACCCCTCCTCGGAGGTGTTGCCCGATCCCACGCCACCGCGGGAGTCACCCGTGTGGCCGCTGGCGATTGCTGGCGGCGTTGCGCTGCTGCTGGGCTTGGTCTTCTTCGCGTGGCACGTGTTGGAGCAAGGCTGGATCGACACCAGCCACAAACTGCTGCTCGGCGGCGCGGCCTCGGTCTTGCTGACAGCGGCTGCGTGGCCCCTCGCGAAGCGGGGTCAGCCGGAGGTGGCGGGTGCCCTGGGTGGCGCAGGCCTGGGCGCGTGGTTCTCGACGTGGCTTGTCGCGCGTCACGTCTACGGCCTCGCGTCGGCGGGGGTTGCGTTCGCAGCCCTCGTGGTTGCTGTGCTCGCGTGTTTGCTGCTCGCCGATCACCTCCGGCTGCGCTGGATGGCCGGGCTGGCGGGGATCGCTGCTTGTGCAACGCCGGTGCTCACCTCGACGGGCGAGGGACAGCTGGGCGAACTGATGCTCTATCAAACCTGCGTCCTGGCGGCATTCGCCGTGCTGGATGTGCGGCGCGGCTGGCCCGAGCTTCCGACGTTGGGTCTGCTGGGAACCTGGGCGCTCCTGATGGGCTGGGGCGCGAGTCATCTCGACGCGACGACCTCGCTGGGATTCATGATGAGCGTCGCCCTCCTGGTCCTCGCCGGTGCAGCATCCACGTGGCGCGTCGCGCTGCAAGCCGCGAGCACCCGCGACACCGGACTGGCGGTCGCGCGGGTGCTCGCGGGAGGCTTGACCGCCTGGGCGGCTGCGGCTTGGGCGTTTGGTGAACACCTGCCCTCGCTGCGGATGGCGACGCTCCTTCTCGCAGCCTGGCACCTTGCGTTCGGCGTGTTCATGGCGCGGCGCAACGAAGCGCTGCATCGGGCCACGCTGGGTCTGGGCTGGGTGATGGCTTGTGCCGGCGGGTTGATGGTCGGAGGCATGGCGGCGATGCTCGGCTGGTGGACGATGATGGTGCTCGCCATCGGTCTGGCGTGGTCGGGCCGCGATCGGTACCTGTCGTGGGCCCTGCTGCCCGCGATGTTTGCGGGAGGCTATGCGATGGCGTTCGCGACGCTTCCGTGGGCGTTCGGCGCGGGCTCGGTGACCGCGCTGCTCCTGGTGGCCGCGGGTCTGTGGCCCTCGCGTCAGGGCGCGGTGCGATCGCCCTTCGTGTGGGTCGGCGTGCTCCTACACGTCGCCATGGTCTACATCGCCGGTCCTCAGACCATGCACGGCCGCTACATGCTCGGCCTGCTGCCCTTCGCGCTCATCATGGCTCGGGGTGCGTTCGCCCCCGCGACCGGCTTCCCCCTGGCGACGAGGGCTCTGTTCGTGACCCTGGGGGCCAGCGTCCTGATGTTTGGGGACACCGCGGTGGCGGGTCCGGAGCTCGCCGGCATGCTCGCACTCACAATCGCGGGCACCGTGCTGCTGGTCCGCGGCCGAGCGGTGCACGGCAGGACCGACGCCTATGAAGGGACGGGGTTGCTCGTCGCCGGGTATACGGGCCTGCTCATGTTCCGCGGACTCGGGTTCGCGGTCCCTGGCCACACTTGGGTGGTCATGACGGTGGTGTTGGCTGCGGTCGGCCTGGGGCTCGTCGTCGCGGGCCTTCGACTCGAGCACAAGCTGTGGCGCCACGTCGGACTCACCGCGATCTGCGTTGGGGCGGCGAAGCTAGCGCTGCTCGACACGGCCAGCGCAGCACTTCCGGTGCGAGGCCTCAGCTTCATCGCGGTCGGCGGCATCCTCATCTTGGGCGCGTACGCCTATCGCCGGGCTGCACGGCGCGACGAAGGCCTGGCCTGCTGAGCCAACGTTCGCGGGCCCACAGGGGGGGTCGCTCCGAGCGGGAGCGGCTCCTCGGTCGTGCGATCCCCGTTTGCCCGAAGCGGGTATGATGCGGCGTGACGATCGCCGCAACCGACCCCGGCTCCCAAGTCGACCCCCCGGTGCCGGCCACGGGCGTCATCGTCGACCTGCGCAACTTCACGCCGAACCTCAACGCGGCGGGCGTGGACGAACGCGGCACGAACCGGTTCTGCTACACGCTCGCCGACTTCTACGCGGCAACCCTCGACCACTGCATGCTGGCCATGGCACCGGCTGAGCGCGCCAACCCACAGATCTCGGTCAGCAGCACCGGCGACGGTCTCCTCGTCGTGTTCATGGGCCCACGCCACTTCGCGCACGGATTGCTCGCGGCGTTCTTGCTCGAGGCGGGCTTGGTCGAGACGTGCGATCGGCACAACGAAGCCAACCCCCAGCTCCCGAGTGTCTCGTTCGGTGTGGGTGTGGAGTCGGGCGAGGTGTCACGCATCCGGGCCGGCACATCCGTTGCGGGCGTCGATACGGTCATCGGTCACTGCGTCAACATCGCGGCTCGGATCGAGGCTCTGACGAAACTGCTCGCGAGCGCTCGGGTGCTCGTCGGCGACTCGACAGTCGAGTTGTGCGCCGAAGCGTTTCACGGGCAGACGTTCGAGAGCTTGCGTGCCCAGGAGCGGACAGCCACGAACGACGCCGACCGGATCGCGCTGCAAAAGCGGATGAACGAGATCAACCGCGAGTTGTGCCTCACCTTCCTCGACCGCTACGCGCTCAAAGGCGTCGACCGCCCGCTGCCGTTGTATCGGCCCGACGAGTCCGCCACGTGCGGGGGCGTGCAGCGGTTCGATCGTCTGCTCGAACACTTGGTCGCGTCCGACCCGGAGCACCTGCACCAGATCCGCGACGTCCTGTGTCACGAGTGCAGCGGGACGTAGCCGAGTCGACCCGCGCTGCACGTCCCGGGGGGCTCAGCAGCCCTGACAGCCGCCCTGGCCGCACCCGTTGCAGCCCTGGCCGCAATCCCCGCAGCCTTGGCCACAACCACTGCAGCCCTGGCCGCACCCATCGCACCCCTGTCCGCAGCCATTGCAGCTGTCACCGCATGCGTCGCATCCGTGGGTGCACTGTGCACAGTCGCCGCAGCCCTGACCACAGCCGCCACAACAGTCTTCGGTGCCGCGCCCACACGCTCCGGGGCACGCGGCACATTCTCCGCACGAGCCCATGCAATCGGCGAAGGCCGAGCCGCATCCCGTGAAGCAGCCACCACACCCCGTCTCGCACTGCGGCCCGCAATCGTCGCAGGCGCTGCATCCGGCTTGAGGTTCTGCCAGCTCCGCTTCGCCGGTGGACCCGGGGTCGCTCCCCACATCGAGGCCCAGGTCCGCACCGAAGTCGCCTCCGCCCTCGGAGCCAACGTCGGGCTCGGGCGTATCCGGCCCGGCAGGTGCGGCGTAGACGACCCACGACACGCCCCACGCCCAGGTCATGCTGACCGCAGCCGAGGCTCGAGCCCACATTCTTTGGCTCGGGGTTCGAAGCCGAGCGAGCACCAGCGCGTTCGACTTGGTGACCAGAACGGCCTCGGCCTTCGAGACCGCGGCCTCGCACCGTGCCCCGAAGCGACGCACCACGGCGGTCAGCACGGCCTGGTGGCGCGCCCAGGGCAGGTGCGCACACGCATCGATGGCGGCAACACAAGCACCCCGAAGCGCCGAGATCGCCTGCTGCGTGCGTCCCGGGCAGGGGTCCCCATCGGAATCCAGACACGGGTTGAAGTCCCGGGTCCTCGCGTCTGCCTCAAGGTCTTCGAGCGCATCGAGGAGGTAGATCGCCGTCCCCATCGAGGCTCCGAACTCGGCCAACCCTGCCTGAGCATGCGGCGTCAGAAACGGTCGCGCTGTCCCGGGCACACTGGCCGCAGCCTCGAATGCCATGGCGAGAACAGCGGCCGTGGGCGTGGCAGCCACCTCCGGTCGCGGCACCGAGCCCCCTCGCTCAACCGCGATCTGACGCGCCTCGAACCCGCTGAGCGCCGGGAGGTCCACCCCGAGATCGGCCAGGTGCGCCGAAGCCCGCCGCGCCGGTCCGTCGCTGAACCAGGGCCGCACCACCCGTGCAGCCCACTGCCCATCGGCACCACGGTCAGCAAGCCACTGGTCAGCCAACAACATCTGGAGCGCCGCGGCGTATCGCATGGCGACGCTGTCCGGCGCGAGCGTGGCCCGGAAGACGGTCGGCATCATGGGGCATCGACAACGACTCGGCGCCGCCGCGTGGGCCTGAACCGCGTCGACAACAATCGCCATGAACACGGCGTCGTGACTGAGCAACGCTCTGCGCGCGAGCCCGAAGTGCGCACCCAGTCCCTGGCACGTGCCGCAGTAGAAGCGACGATACGATTGCTGCACCACCGGCAACCTCCCGCAGCGCGGCGGCTTGAGCGTGCCAAACATCAGCAGGCCTCCTTCCGGCGGGCCCGCCAGCGCCCGACGAGCATGGCCTGGATCCACGTGAGTGCCGTCGCGACGTCTCCAAGCGGCTCGAGGGCTCTCGCGGCGGCGTGGAGCTCGGATGGTTTCGCGAGGCAGGCCGCCGCACAGACATCCAACATCGCATCCAGAGTGTCGACATCACCATCGACCAAGGCTCGCAGATATGCCTGGCTCTTATACACATCTCCGAGCCCACGAGACCTCTCTACATCTCGTATGC
>CAJXVA010000049.1 GCA_913061055.1 uncultured Pseudomonadota bacterium | reverse complement strand
GATCTACACTAGATCGCTCGTCGGCAGCGTCAGATGTGTATAAGAGACAGCGACCCTGGGACCGAGCCACTGCCCGCAGATGCGACGCACGCGGACGGGATGCCCGTTCAGCGGCGACGCCCCTGGGGCCGCATCGCGGCAGGGCTGGTGCTTGGCGTCGGTTTGGCCGGAGCCGGAGCCTATGCTCTGGACCCGGGTCCGTACCCCGACACCCTCGCAGCGATCGCCACGGGCGGGGCAGACACCCCGAACGCGGAGGAGTCCCTCTATGCCGAGCCCGACTCACTCGGCCGCCCACAGTTCCGCGAGAGCGGTACCCCCGGTGCACCGATCCCCGACGACCTCGCCACCTCCGTCGCGAGCATCGTCTCCGACTACGGCGCGGACTGGGGCCCAGCCTTCAAGTTCCATGGGTCCATCGTCGTCGCGCGCGGCGATGAGATCATCTCGGGCCAGGGTTTCGGATGGGCAGATGCCGAGGACACGGTGCCGAACACGGTGGGCACCCGGTACCGACTGGGCTTGCTGACCGAACAGTTCACGGCAGCCGCCGTGCTGCAGCTGCGCGACCGCGGCGACCTGTCGCTCGACCAACCGGTCTCACGCTTCGTCGCCAACTACCCCCGCGGCGAAGAGATCACCGTCGGGCAACTCCTGCAGCACACCTCGGGCATCCCCAACTACACCGCGCTCCCCTACTTCCACACCTGGAAGAACGAAGCCCACACCACCGAGCAGCTCGTCGCGCGGTTCTCCTCGCTTCCGCTCGAGTTCCAGCCCGGCACGGACTTCAGCCCCTCCAACGCCAACTACTATCTGCTTGGCGCCGTCGTCGAGAAGGCATCGGGCATGTCCTTCGGGGAGTACGTCGAGCGCAACCTCTTCGAACCCGCCGGCATGACGCAGTCCACCTACGGGGACGCGTACGACTCGGGCGAGCAGGCGCATGGCCGGGTGTGGAACGACGAAGAGCTGCTCGATCCTCCCGATCCGATTCACATGTCGGTGTTCGGGGGCGCGGGAGGCTTGGTCTCCTCCCCGACCGATCTCGTCAAATGGAACGCCGCGCTTCATGGCGGCAAGATTCTGGAAGCGTCCAGTCTCAAAGAGATGGTGAGCGCCTCGGAGCATGGCTATGGCTACGGCCTGGCAGTCGACCACGGGTACGGCCAGTCGGTGCTGAGCTTCCCTGCCGCGATCGACGGCTTCAACGGTTCACTGATCTACTTCGAAGAAGACAAGACCACCGTGTTGGTCCTGTGCAACACCGAGGTCGTCCCTGCCAGCCGCATCGCCCAAGACGTCGCGATGCTGGTCTACGGCGACGAACCCGAGCGCCGTCGCGAAGCCCACGAGGTCAAGATCGCGCCCAGCACGTACGAGCGCTATGTGGGGACGTATCGGCTCACGGAAGACACGTGGTCGCGCTACGCCGAGCTGACCGATCCCGAGCGCTTCGCGATGCTTCAGACCGTGCACGTGCGCGCGTTTGGAGACCGTCTGTACTTCGACGTACCCGGACACGGACTCACGTGGATGCACCCGATGGGGCGTGGGCAGTTCTTCTTCAAGGACCACTCCGGCAACCGGGTCATGTTCAACCTCGATGAGTCCAAAGATGCGCGCGGCATGGTCTTGCGGTCCAAGAACGCCGCGTTCGCGTTCACGCGTCGATAGGCGTCGATTCGTCGACGCGGCCGGCGTCGGGCCCGGCCGGCCATGACAGCGCCGCCACATCTCGTCTCGCGTCGCGACATGGCTGTCCGGATCCGAGGCAAACGGCAGCCCGGGGCGATGCGCCTCGAATCGCCGCTGAGCGATACAGGGGCCCCCGTTCGAGTCCATTCGCTGGCACCGCCGTACCGTGGCACACGCGTTGCACAGGTAGTGGGTACCTCGTCATGCGCAGACTCGTCCTCACCTTTGGCATGCTGACCACACTCGGACTGACCGCCTGTGATCTGGAGCCACCCCAGGAGGTCACCCTGCGCGTCGATCACTTTCGCGAGCCCTGCCCCGATGGGCAGCCCGGCTACTGCCTTCGGGTGGTGGACAGCGATCCGCCGGGCATCACACACGCCCGCGACATCGCCGGGTTCGAGCATCAGTGGGGCACCGAATACGAGCTGCGCGCCCTCGTCGCGCCGGCCGCTGGAGAGATCCCGAGTTTCGACCTGGTGGAGGTCGTCACCGAAGACTTGGTCGACGCAACCGCGCGGTTCGAGATCGACCTGCCCCCAGAGTTTGTCGAGCGCGTCGACTCCTCCACCTTCGAGCTCGTGGGACAGACCCGAGCCCGCTGCGCCACGCCCGAGGTCTGCGATGCGGTCGTCGACGCGCTGTACGAAGACACCCCAGTCAGTCTCGAGCTCAGCCACGACCCCGCCGCGGTGGGCTCGTTCGTCGCGCACGCGGCTGCCCTCCGTCAGCAATAGAGCTTGTGGCGCGGCTGCGCGCAGCCTCAAGCCGTCGGACGAGCCCGGACCGCAGTGTCGACGTCGTCGAAGTCGGACCGCCGTTCGCTCCAACTCGGAACGCCCGCGAACACAAAACCAGCCACCCGCTTCTTAGACCACACGACCCGTGCGGTCACCGAGTAGCGCACCTCGACACCGTCGCGGATGCCCTCGATGACCAGCATCGCGAGCTGCTCGGGCTTGGGCGAAAACTTGCCGAGCTCCAGCGAGCACTGCAGGCCGTCGGCGGAGAGGTTGGTCATCTTGCCCTCGGCGCTCACCATACGTCCCGAGTTCGTGAACCTGGCTTGGAGCGAGCCCGAGAACGGGAACCGGCGGAAGAATCGCTTGGTGACCACGTCGCGCCGCGGGTCGGTTTCGACGGGCTCGCGAAGCTCGGCTTCGAGATCGATCATCGCCGCCACCTCCTCGCCGGAGGGCATTTCGCCATGCTGCAGCCGCATCCGGAACGAGCGATACGCCGTGATGTCGGCGAACAAGTCCCCGTCGTAGGCTTCCAGATTGCCCTTCTTCGACGCAGATTCACGCGGCTTCGCGGTAGGCTGCGGGGGGACAGGAGGTGGTTCGAACGAAGGGGGAGCCTCTGGAAAGGCGGGCTCGGGCGGCGGACGAACAGCAGCCAGCGATGCCGTCGCGCGAGCGGCCCTCTCGACCGTTTGTGCCGAGGGTCCCTGCGCCGCCTGAATCTGCACCGTCGCTTTCTCGACGGCGGGTGCCGTCGGTCCCTGCGCCGCACGGACCTGCACCGTCGCCTTTTCCTCGGGAACGCGATCCGTGGCAGCTTCGAGTCGAACCGTGGGTCGAGGCTCCGCCGCATCGGGAGCGACCACCGCAGGCGCCACCGGGACCGCAGGAGCATCCGTGACCGCGGCCATCGCACGCTGCGTCTCCCGATCGTCGTCGACCGCCGCCACCTCGGCCTTCGTAGGCTTGGCGGACACTGTCTCGCGAGTGGGGTGCGCCGCCCCGGCATCATCCACTGGCCGCGGCGCGGAGTTGGTCACCCCGAACTGGGTCGAGAGAACGGGCGTGGTGCTGATCGGCGCGGCTCGGTCGTAAATGAACTCGGAGCCCGCGATCGAGAAGGTGTCTCCCGGATGAAGCGGAACCCGGCGCACCCGCTTGCCGCTGACGAATGTGCCGTTGCGGCTGTCCAGGTCGACCAATGTTGGCTGCCGATCGTGCGTCACGATCATCGCGTGCTCGCGAGACACCTCGACGTCGACAAGATGAACGTCGCAAGCCGCAACGCGCCCGATGAGCACGCGTGGCCCAACCTCAAACGTAGCTCCTGCGAGCGGGCCCGACAGTGCCCGCAACATATTTCGACGCTCTCCCTGGCGCACTAGGCCGACAATATAGACCCGCGAGTCGAACTTGCGTAGGCCCAACGCGCCTCGGTGCCAATGAGGCGAGCCGCCCCACGTTAGAGCGTGCCGGCGAGCGCTGCGAGGAAGACCGCCTCGCACTGCGAGGCATCCGCAGGCTTTGCGTTCGTCCCCATCGAAGGGTCCGCAACTGCTGCGGGGGCGAGTCGCGCAGCCATCGCAGCGTCAAACCCGTCCACCGCTGCAAGGGTGTGCGGCATCCCCAACTCCGACCGCAGCGCCAACATCCACTTCATGACCCCATCGAAGCCGGGCTCGGGGAGTTCGAGAAAGCGGGCCAAACGTTCCATGCGGGCTTCGATCGCGTCCCGGTTGAACACCATGACGTAGGGCAAGAAGATCGCGTTCGCAGTGCCGTGGTGAAGACCCGTCGCGCCCCCCACCGGATGGCTGAGCGCATGAACGAGGCCCAACCCTTTTTGGAACGCGGTCGCGCCCATCGAAGCCGCCATCATCATGTGGGTCCGTGCCTCCAGGTCAGCCCCGTTCGCGAATGCACGCGGGAGGAACTCCGCGACCAGCCGCATCCCCTCGAGCGCGATTCCGTCGGCCATCGGGTGGTAGCCGGGGGCACACAACGCCTCGAAGCAATGGGCGAGTGCATCCATCCCGGTCGCCGCGGTGAGGCCGGCGGGAAGGCCCAGCGTCACCTCGGGATCCGCGATGACCAGCGCGGGCTGCATCTTGGGGTGGAAGATGATCTTCTTGCCGTGATCGCGCTCGTCGACGATCACCCCGGCGCGCCCCACCTCGGACCCGGTCCCAGCGGTCGTCGGCACGGCGATCATCGGTGCGACCTTCGCCGGATCGGCTCGAGTCCAGTTATCCCCGACGTCCTCATAGGCAAACACATCACCGGGGTTGCGGGCGACCAACGCGATCGACTTGCCCACATCCATTGCCGAGCCACCACCGATCAACACGATGCCGTCATGCTCCCCGGCAAGGAACGCGGACACGCCCGCCGCGACATCGGATCCGGTTGGGTTCGGATGCACCTCGGAGAACACGGCACGCCCGAGGCCGGCATCGTCGAGGCTCTTCAACGCGACTTCGAACCACGGTAGCGCCGCCACGCCGGGGTCGGTGACGATCAGAGGCCGCGCCATGCCCAACTCGGCGCAGGCACCGGGCAACTCATTGAGGCGACCGGCCCCGATGCGATAGGCCGTGGGGTAGTTGAAGTTGCCGGAGACTGCGTTCATAGGCTCCCCATGGTCGCCCAACAACCGCCGCCGGCGCTACGGGGTTGCGGAGGCACTCAGCTGCTGGGGGGTGCGCGCCTCGTCCCACACACGAACCTTGTCCACGAGCCCGACGAACGGATCGTCGAGCTGCGGCGCATTGTTGCCGATCGCCAGCGGGACGGAGTTACTCGCCGGAGAGAGCGGCCGGATCGATAACTCGGAGACGCTCTGCCCATCGACGTACGCCAGCAGTAGGCCGCCATCGGCCACGCAAGCCAGGTGAGACCACTCTCCCAGCTCCACTGAGCCCCCCTCGGTCGTGCCATTGTTCGAGACACAGCGGAGCTCTGCGGCATCGGTGATGAACATGCCAAGGATCCCATTGTTGTCGACGACGCCGGCTCGCCCGCCGGCGCTGGGAGTCTCATCGAGTCGGATCCACGCCTGGTACGTCACCGTCGCCCCTCCCGCGCACTCGCCACCACAGTCGACCTCGAGGCTCGCGCGTGGGTTGAATTCGAACGCGCCCAGCCAGGGGCCTTCCGCGATCCCTCCTCCCAGCGCAGTCACGGGATAGTCGTTGGGCGACTCGTCCGACACCTCTGCCGGTCCGTCGACATCAAACTGCAGGCACAAGCGGAGTGCATCTCCAACCGGGCAGGCCACGACCGGGCCCCCGGTCGCGCTCGAAGATGTCGTTTCCACGGCCGAGGAGGTACTGGTTCCGTCCGCGGACGGACCGGTCCCATCGCCAACCTCTCCACTCGCCGAGTCGACGAGGGTCGCTCCGGCCTCCGAAGTCGAACTCGGAGCGCCCGTGCTTGTCGCCCCGATGCCCGTCCCGTCCGCCCCACCGGAATCGGTGGAGGTCTGCCCCTGATACTCCGGGTTGGGAATCAGGCATCCCCACAACATCGTCGCGGCGACGCATGCGGCGGCGCGCTTCATCCTACCGATCTTGGGCGACTCTCGAACGCCGCACAACCCAGGTGGTCCGCTCTGGCCGCACCCGTTTGGGGCGGCCGCGCGTTCCCGCCCTTTTGGTTCAGATGATCTCGAAGTAGCGCTGGAGGTCCCAGTCCGCGACGTGCTTTTGGTGCTCGCGAACTTCCCAGTTCCGGGTCGCCGCGTAGTGCTCCACGAACGTGTCACCAAACAGCTCCCGTGCCGCTACGCTGCGTGAAAAGGCTTCGGTCGCGGCGGCGAGCGAGCGCGGCAGGGGTTCGGCCTCACCGGGATCCTCGTACGCGTTGCCGCGAACGGGATCGCTCGGTACGAGTTCCTCTTCGATCCCCCGAAGGCCGGTTGCGATCGCCGCGGCGAGCCCAAGGTACGGGTTGGCATCGGCGGGCCCCAGTCGGTACTCGCTACGCGTTCCCTTCACCCCGGACGGGATCGCCCGAATCGCCGTGGTGCGGTTCTCGATCCCCCAGCTGGCAGAGATGGGCGCCCACATCCCCGGCACCAGCCGCCGAAACGCATTGATCGTGGAGCACACCATCGGGAGCACTTGCGGCATGTACTTGACCTGCCCGGCCAGGAACTGCCGCATCGTGGTGCTGAGCCCCTCCGGGTCGCTGGGGTCGTGGAAGATGTTGGTTCCGGCGCGCTCGAGCGACACGTGCATGTGCCCCGACTGTCCGGGGTAGTCGTTGCTCCACTTGGCCATAAACGTGCCCATCAGCCCGCGACGCTGAAGGAACACCTTCGTGAAGGTCTTGAACAGCGCGGCCTGGTCGGCGGCCAGACTGGCCTCGTCCACGGTGATGGCAGCCTCGAGCACGCCAGGGCCGGTCTCGGTGTGGAGTCCCTCGATGGTGATGCCGAGCGCCTCCATCTCATCGAGCAGCTGGTGATACAGCTCGAAGTGCACGCTGTTGCGGATCGTCGAGTACCCGAACATGCCGGGTGTGAACGGCTTGAGGTTTCGGAAGCCCTTCTCGCGAGCGCTATCGGGCGTCTCGTCGAACACGAAGAACTCGTACTCGCACGCGGCCTTCACCCCAAAGCCCATGGCGGCGGCCCGCTCCAACGTTCGCCGGAGCACTGCCCGAGGACAGACCGGCTCGTACGACCCCGTGAACCCACCGAGGACGAAGACCGTATTCGGCTCGAACGGAAGCATGCGGGTCGTCGACAGATCGAGCGACACCGGCGCATCGCGATACCCGGTGTGCCACCCCGAGACGGTGGCGTTGTCATAGAGCTGATCGGCGACGTCCCATCCCAGTACGACGTCACAGAACCCCAGGCCCTTCTCCGCCGCGGAGAGGAACTTCTCGCGGCTCATGTACTTGCCACGCAGGACACCATCGATGTCGAAGACGCCGATCTTGTGACGGGTGATCCCGTGTTGGTCGAGGAAGGCAACGAGCGAGGGAACGTCGGTGGGGGTCATCAGGTCACTTCGGGATCGTGGTTCGCAGGTGGTAGCTCTTGAGACGAGTGACCTGGCCGAAGCCGTAGCGGCCAAGCGAACACCCCACACCGGAGTCCTTCACGCCTGTCCACGGCATCTGCGGGTCGAGGTAGTCACAGCGGTTGAGGTACACGGTGCCGGCCTGAACGCGGCGCGCGATCGCTTCGGCCCGGGCATCATCGGTGCTCCACAGCGAGGCGGTCAGTCCGAACGCGGAATCGTTCATCAGGGCGACGCCCTCGTCGATCGACGAGACCTTCATGATGCCCACCGTCGGGCCGAAGCTCTCCTCACGCATCAGATCCATCTCGTGTGTGACCTGATCGAAGGCCTGTGGCGCGAGGTAACACGGGGACAAGTCCGGGACGTCGAACGCGTCGGCAGGCACCAGCGCACGTGCACCCCGAGCCTCCGCCTGCGCGTTGTGGGCCTTGATGCGCTGCGCCGCCGCAGCGTTGACGACCGGGCCGAGGGTGACCCCATCGTCGAGCGGGTTGCCGAGTCGGTACGCGCGAACGCCCGCGGCATAGGCTTCGATAAAATCGTCGTAGACCGCGGCGTGCACGTAGATGCGCTCGATGCCACAGCACGACTGCCCCGCATTGTAGAACGCGCCGTCGACGAGGTTGCCCACCGTGAAGTCGAGGTCTGCGTCGTCGAGCACGAACGCGGGGTCCTTGCCGCCCAGCTCGAACCCGGTCGGGATGAAGTTGTCTCGCGCGACGGTGCGCATGACCTCGTGCCCGCCCCGGACCGACCCCGTGAACGCAACCGCGCCCAACCGGCGGCTGTGAATCACCTCGGCCACGGTCTCGTGAGACGCCATGAACGCCTGGACCAGCCCGGCCGGAGCTCCGGCCATCGCGAACGCCTGTTGAAGCTGGGTTGCGACGAGCGCGGTCTGCGGGGCGTGCTTGAGCAGGACGGCGTTGCCCGCGAGCACGGCGGGCACGATGACGTTGATGGGAACCAGCAGTGGGTAGTTCCACGCCGCGATGTTCAGCACGACGCCGACGGGCTCGTGCCGCACGTACCGGCGAAACCCCTCCTGCGCTGGGAGCACATCGTCCGCCAGAGCCTCCGCCGCCTGGGCGCACAAGCTCTTCGTGCGCTCGACCATGCCGCCTTCGAACTCGCCCCTCGCCTGATCGACGGGTTTGCCCATCATTTTGGTGATGGCGATCGCGTGCGCGTCGAGCTGCGAGCGGTAGGCATCGAGGACGCGGAGACACAACCCGATCCGATCCTCCAACGAGACCTGCATCCAGGCCCGCTGGGCGGTCTGTGCGGCTTCGAGCCGAGCAAACGCCTCGGCGCGGACCAGCTCGGGATAGGTGAACGCGACGGTGTGATCGATCGGACTGAGAATCTCCGCCATCGGCCGGAAGAATAGCCGAAAGGAGGTCGCCTGCGGCTCCCCAGGGAATACGCAGCCACGCGGGACGGTCTCCCGAACATGAGCACGGGCATGATGACAGAGCTCTGGATCGCCCTCGGTGTTGGGCTGCCCATCGCGCTCTGCCTCACCGCCGTGGCCTGGTTCCAGCACCGGGCGGATCGCGCGTCCACGAGCCTGCCCACGCTCGGACCCTCGGGCCGGGTCGCACTCCTCACAGTGCCCTCGCTCGATCGACTGGAGAACGAGCCTCAAATCCGCGAGGCACTGCGCGGGCGGGTTCGCAGCATCTACGTGATGAGCCTGCCGACGTTCACCGCCGGCGGTGAAGGGGGGAACGGCATCCTGCGCAAGAGCGGGCTGTTCGTCATCGATACCGAGGGCGCGGTGCACGAGCCCAGCGGCTTCCGTCCTCCGCTGGGGATCGAGGCACTCGGCCGCAAGCTCGCCCAAGACCTCGGTGTCCCCTTCGAGGCGCGCTGAGTTCAGCTGGGGTGCGCGAGGTCGAAGGTCCCATGTGCCTCGCCGCGGACGAACACGGCCATCTCGAAGCTGCCCTCACTGGGGAGGATGTCGACCTGGAGGTACCCCGGCTGGTCCAGGACCTCGAACCGCACGAGGTCGCCGTCCCGGCTCACCGGGTGCAACGCGTAGGACTGGGTCATGTCGCCGGGCAGCGTGCCGGTCTCGACCAGCATCCACTGGCCCTCACGCTGCGCAAACTCGAACTCGAATCGAAAGCCCATGCCGTTGTCCGCCACCCCGAGCAACGCGTCGGCGTCCGTCCATGCGAACTCCCAGTAGAACTGACGGAGGTCGCCCAACGGGGTCCCGACGACCGGTCCCAGCCAGGCGCCCTCCAGCCCGGTGACCCAGGCTCGGTCGAGCTCGAGCGGCTGCAGAGCACCGCTCCCGGAGCTGGATGAGGCTTCGGCCCCCTCCCCGGTGCTCTCGCCTCCGGATGTCGAGCCCACACTTCCCGAGCTGCTGCCTCCCGAGCTGCTTGCCGCCGAACCGCTGGTTTCACCCGAAGTCGACCCCTGCGCGATCGGGGCTGGGTCACTGGCACAACCGACGGTGAGCGAGGCAGCGGCGGCGAGGAACGAGGCGAACTTCATGTGAGCACCATGGAGGACGCCCTCCCCCCCCGCTTGGACGGGCCGACGAGCGGCGCTCGCCCGGGGCGGACGGCCCCCGTACGCCGACGAACGGAACGCTGCCGCTCGGCGCCCGACTCGCCCCACCGCAGGCGTTATGCTCCGGCCATGCGGCGCTGGGCCCTCTCCGACCTCGCCCTCGACCGACCCGTCACGGTTGGGATGGCTCTGTGCGCCGTCCTCCTGCTGGGGGTCATCGGGCTGCTGTCGATGCCGCTGTCGTTCCTGCCCTCCGACACCAAGCCCCGGCTGTACGTCCGCGTTCAGATCGAACGCACCAGCCCCGAGGTCCTGGAGCGAGAGGTCATCCGGCCGATCGAGGAACAGGTCGCAACGGTCCGCGACCTCGAACGCATTCAAGTCGGGAGTGGCTCGTGGGGGGGCAAGGTCAATCTCGACTTCGAACCGGGCACCGACATCGACGCGCGAAAGCTCGAGCTTCGCGACCGCATCGAACGCATCCGCGGCGATCTGCCGTCGTTCGTGAACAACATCTACATCGGCGCCTACACGAACTTCGACGATCCGATGATGGAGATGCAGGTGTCCAGCGGCACCGACCTCTCCGAGGACTACTACCTCATCGAAGAGCGCATCGTCCGAAAGCTCGAACGCGTGCCCGGCGTGGCTCGCGTAGAACTCGATGGCGTCTCACCACACGAGCTCGAGGTGAAGGTGAACCTCGAATCCGTCGAGAGTAGCGGGGTCGAACTCGCCGATCTCTCCGCGGCGGTCCGCGACGCCCGAACGGGCCGAAGTCTCGGCATGCTGCGCGACGCCCGACAGGTCGCAGGACTTCGATCACCGAGCACCGCCGCAAGACCAGAGCGACTCGCAAGAATCCCGCTACCCAGGAGAGCTGCGGAGCCCAGAGACGTCTCCGCCGACGGCGTCTCCACCCCCGCCGACCGTGCCGACAGGTTCGCTCCGCTCGGCGAGGTCGCCACCATCTCGGCCCACGCCAAGCAGGAACGCCGAGCCCGGAGGCTCAACGGACGGCGTGCGATCAACGTCGAGGTCTTCGCCCAGGCCGGTGCATCCGCGGTCGAGGTCAGCGAACGCATTCGGGCCGTGATGGTCCAGCTCGACCAGGATCCCGCGCTGGACGGTATCGACCTGCTGGTCATCGAGGATCAAGGCGAGACGATCCTCAAGACCCTCGGAGACCTCCGCGACACCGGCGTGTACGGAGGCCTGCTCGGTCTGGTCATCCTGTTCTTGTTCCTTCACCGGGGAACCACCACCCTCGCCGCTTCCATCTCGATCCCCATGAGCGTGGTGGTGGCCGGCGGCATCTTGTTCCTACGGGGGGACGAGCTCAACTGCATCGTGCTGCTCGGCCTCGTCCTGGGGGTGGGCATGCTCGTAGACAACGCGGTGGTCATCGTGGAGGCCATCACCCTGCAGGCACAGCGCGGCCACGCACCTCTGGAGGCCGCCCGTCTGGGCGCGCGGGAGGTCGGGTTCGCGACCATCGCCTCCACGCTCTCGACGATCATCGTCTTCATCCCGCTCGTGGCGACCGAGAGCCACGACGACATGCTGATCTACCTGCGACCGCTGGGCATCACGTTCGCCATCGGTCTCATCGCCAGCCTCGTCGTTTCGCAAACGGCGATTCCCCTTCTGATGGGGCGGGTCCTCAAACCGCGAGCCAAGAAACTCAACCATCCGATTCTCAGTCGACTCTCGGCCGCCTACGCAGCCTTCGTCACCCTCACGCTCAAGGTCCCGCGGCTCACCCTGCTGCTGGGCCTCGCCGTCGCGAGCTCCGCCTACATCCCCCTGTCAGCGATGGAGCTGGAACTGGGCGAGGCGGAGTTCGAGTCCGACAACCTCCCCATCCGGCTGCAGTTCGCGGGCAGCAAAGGATACGAGATGATCGAGGGCCACGTGAAGGTGCTCGAGGATGTGATCCTGGAGAAGAAAGGCGAGCTCGGAATCGAGGCGGTCTCCTGTAGCTTCTCGGACCATTGGGGCAACTGCCGCGTCTACCCGGCGGTCACGTTCCAAAGTGAGGCAGAAACCAACGCGTTCAAGGCCAAGCTGAGTCGCGCCCTGCCACCGCAGGTCGGTGTCACGTACCGCGTGGCTGAACGCGACTTCGATTGGCGCCGAAACCGAGACAAACACGTCGTCGAGTTCGCGCTCAAGGGCGAGGATATGGGCGCCCTGATCGCGCTGAGCGAGGATGTGGCGGAGCACCTCTCGCAGCGACTCCCCAAGGGTGACCGCGCGCGTCCCGACGAGGGCGGCTTCGACAACATCATCACCCCGTTCGACGAGGGTGCCCGTGAGCTTCACGTGCAGCTGCGCGACGACCGTTTGCGCCGGGTGGGACTCACCCCCGCCGAGGTCGCACAGCGCGTTTCATTGGCATTTCAGGGGCTGCCGTTGGGCACGACCCGCGGCGAACGTGGCGACCTCGAGCTGCGCCTGAGCGCGGACATTCCAGAGGAAGGCAGCGCCGGCGTGGCCATGCTCCGCGACCTCAAGCTTCAGACCGCGACCGGCGAGGAGATCACGCTGTCGTCGGTCGCGGACATCGACATCGCCCGGCGTCCGTACTGGATTCAGCGTGTCGACCGGCAGACCGAGGCCAAGGTCAAGGTCCGCTTCATGAAGGCGGACCAGGAGGCGAACTTCAAGGCGATTTCGGCCGCGCTCGAGGACTACCAGTTCCCCCCTGGCTACAGCTGGGGGCGCGGCACGTCGTGGCGAGCTGAGCAAGAAGTCGGCAACGAGATGTTGATCAACCTCGGGCTGTGCCTGCTGTTGGTCTACGCCGTGATGGCGTCACTGTTCGAGAGCTACCTGCAGCCGCTCGGCATCTTGTTGACCTGCTTGCTGGGTTGCTTCGGGGCGCCCTGGGCCCTTTGGCTCACCGACACCACCCTCGACACCACCGCCATCGTCGGTTTTTTCATCTTGATCGGGGTGGTCGTGAACAACGGAATCATGTTGGTCGACCGCGTCACGCAGCTACGCGCGCAGGGCATGCCGCGCGATCAAGCACTGCGCGCGGCGGGCGAGGACCGGCTCCGACCGATCCTCATGACGATGACGACCACCGTGCTGGGCCTGCTGCCCATGCTGATCCACCACCCCACGCTGGCGGGCGTCTACTATCACGCGATTGCGATCGTCATCGCCGGCGGCTTGCTCACCAGCACCGTGATGACGCTGGTCTTCTTGCCCGCGTCGTATACACTTCTCGAAGGGTTCTCGAAGTCCGCCGGTCGGGCTTGGAGGCACGCCTTCGGGAAGCGCTCATGACCGAACTCAGCGAAGTCCGCATCGACAAGTGGCTCTGGGCCGCACGTTGTTTCAAGACCCGCTCGATGGCCGGCAAGGCCTGCACGGGCGGGCACGTGAAGGTGGACGGCCACTCGGTCAAGGCATCCAAGGTCGTGCGCGTGGGGGCTAAGGTCGAAGTGCAAACGCCCGGGGGTCTGAGCATCCTGGAGATTGCTGCCCTCGGGGAACGCCGTGGGCCGGCCTCGGAGGCGCAGAAGTTGTACGTGGACAACACACCGCCCCCTCCACCCCGCGAGCTCGTGGACCCGATGGTCTACCGGGACCGCGGCACGGGCCGCCCCAGCAAACGCGACCTTCGCGACCTCCGCAAGATTCGGGGCTACTGAGCGAGACCATCCGATACACTCGGATGGAACGTGCGGGGGGACGAGGTTCGAGCGGTCTGGGGAGGCCGAGGATTGCGCGTACGGATGCTCATGGCATTCGTATCCTGCTGCGCCTGTTCGCCCAGCGTGTTCGGGTGTGAGGACGACTCGGGCTGTGCGGGCGCCCAAGTCGGCGGTTCCTGCGAACCCTCGGGCTTCTGCAGCTTCCCAGACGAGGAATGCGCATCGGGCCGCCGCTACGGGGAGTACTCGGGACAGGGCCTCGGCGGCCTGTGCGTCGACCCCTCGGACAGCACCAGCACCGGCGCCACGTCGCAGGCGGGACCCACCACGTCCACCAGCCTCACCACGAACTTGGGCACGTCGACGAGAACGGCCGGCGAGGCCGACACCGCGAGTTCAGACGACGCCGGTACGACTGGCTCTCCCACCACCGCGGGGTCGTCCACTGCCGGAGTGTGCGCGGAGGGTTGGTGGGACTGCGCGTGGACCGTTCGCCAGTCGATCACCCTGCACGGCATCCCGCTGAAGTCCCCCGTTGCCGCGCTCCCCTTCTCCGCCCGCGTTGACGCCAGCCTCCTCCAAGACGAGAGCCTGGTGTTTGTCGACGAAGCCGGCGCGCTTGTCCCCTGGGAGCAGGACGGCGCACTTGCGTGGCTGCGGGTCGATGTGGACCCCGGCGCCGACACCCGAGTGTGGGCGTATGGCGGGAACCCTTCCGGGCCCCCCGCGGAAATCGTTGGGAGCGTCTGGGACGAGAGTTTCGTGGCCATCTGGCACCTCGCCGATGGTTCGGACGCGAGCGACTTGAACAACGACGCCGTCCCCAATGGTGTCCTTCCCGAGGACGGATGGTTCGACGCCGCGACCCGGTTTGACGGCGTCGACGATCAGTTCGATGTCCCCGCCACCGAATCGCTCGCCGATCTCCGGGCGACCGGGCTGACCGCCGACGTGTGGCTGCGCCCCGAGCTTGGCGAGGGCACCACCTACAAGCGCATCTTCGACAAGAGCGACGCCCTCCAAGCGACCATGGGCTGGGCCATCCTTCTTAGTCACACGATGCCGCTGGGACAGATCCAGGTCGACATGGGCTACGAGCTCGCGGAAGGTCGGGCGATGAGCGGGGAGTTCGACATCAGCGAATGGGTCCACCTCGCCGTGACCATCGCGGACGACGACACGGTCGGGTTTTGGGTCAACGGGGAGGCGCTCACGTCCAGCCAAACACCCGTCCGTGGCATGGTGCTCTCGGACGCAGACCAGCCCGGTTCCATCGGTTCCATTCCCGGAGAAGCGCCCTCGGTGCGGTTCTACGAGGGGCTGATGGACGAGTTCCGGATCTCCCGCGGCGTCCGGTCCGAGGCTTGGGTCGTTGGCACCTACACCAGCGGACTGCCTGACGCGGTCACGTTGGGCGCTTTGGAAGATCTCCGGGGCGAATAACCCAAGGCCCCCGGGCCGAAAAGCTGCCATTCCACCCTGCTCCCCGCAGACAGATGTCCTGGTTCGACCATGGTTGGAGATAAATGCGCAAGCTTTCGGCAACCGACATGGACGCGGTGCGTCGTATCGGTGAAAGTCCCGCTATGGCCGCAATACGAGAGAGCCACCGTCTGCACTACGGCCTCGTTCTTCTCCTCTCCCTCGCCCCCCTCGCTACGGGATGCGACAAGCTGACCGGCGGGGAAGAAGAGACGAAGGAGGCTGACAAGTCCGAAGAGGACAAGGAAGCCAAGGAGAAGGAAGAGGAAGAGGCCAAGAAAAAGAAAGAAGAGGATGAGGCGGCAGCCAAGGCGAAAGCCGAAGCTGAAGCCAAAGCCGCTGAAGAAGCCAAGGCAGAAGCCGAGCTCGAAGCCAAAGAGGCCGCGCTCGTCGAGATCACGAAAGTCGAGGAAGTGGACGAAAGCCACATGCCCATCGTGCTCTCGGACATCGAGGTGAAGTCGCAGGGCAACTCGTTCAGCCCCGCGTCCCTCGAGATCAAAGCCAAAGGCAAGCTTCAAAAAGCCATCGACTCCGGCACCTACATTCGTGCGAAGGGCACGTGCAAGGACGGCGACGCGTTCGTCTCGGACATCGGCTACATCAACACCGACTACAGCAAGCAGCTGCAGGCCTACAAAGAGGGCGAAGAAGCCGAGCTCAAGGGCTCCATCTTCACGCAGGGCTTGAAGAAGCCCATGTCGCCTTGCCAGTTCGACTTCCGCATCTCAGGCGGCGGCTCGAGCACCACGGCCATCGAGTTGCGTCACGCTTGCTACGACGGAACCAAGACCACCCAGGGCAAATGTGAGCCCGAGATTCTTGCGACGCCCATGTCGGGCAGCGACAAGCCTCTCGAGGTCACCGCGCTCGCGGTCGAGAAGCACTCCGGATTCGGGGGAACCAACTCGTTCAAGGTTCCCTACCGCATCCTCGTGCACGAGCCGCAGGACAACCACGACCGCATCACCTTCAAGGCGGCCTGCGACGTCGGCGACACCAAGTTCGTCGACCTTCAGCAAGCCCACTTGATGGCCGCGCCGTTCAAGTTCGAGTCGGGTGAGACCGTTGCCCGCGAGGCACGGCTGTTCTTCAACCCCGCCTTCGGATTCGCAGATGCGCCCAGCAAGTGCGACATGAAAGTGGCGGTCTGGAAGCAGAAGGAGGGCAGCTTCGGCGAGTACGAAGAGACCGTGCTCAAAGAGGTCTGCTACGACGGTGACAAGACGTCCGATGGACGCTGTGACCCCGATGCTCCGGCCGCTGGCGATCCGGCACCGATCGACGAAGAGTCCTTGGCTGTCGCCAACGTCTCCATCAAGGCCGAGGAGCCTTATGGCGGCAAGGGTGACAAGTTCCACGTCAAGCTCGTGGCCGATGTCCAAGCGCTCAAGACCGTCGACCAAAAGTCGGGCGTCAAAGCCAAGGTCACCTGCACGGTCGGCAAGGCCGAGCGCGTGGAGACCGCGTACCTGTTCGGAACGGACCTCTACTACCTCGAGCCCGGCGAGACCACGCGTGTCACCGGCTCTGTGTTCCTGTCCGAGGCACTCCCGGAGTCCCCCAAGAAGTGCTCCGTCACCTTCAACGGTGGTCCGCGCTACTCGAGCAAGGACGAAGAGATGACCGGTCTGGGCAGCTACTGCCTCAAGAAGGACACGGTCAAAGACGGCGACTGCAACGGCAAGGACAAGCCCAAGAACTCCGGCAAAGCCGGGGGCGACGAAGGCGACGAAAAACCCGCCGACGACAAGAAGCCTGACGGCGACGAGAAGCCTGACGGCGACGAGAAGCCAGCCGACGACAAGAAGCCCGAAGGTGGCGACGAAGGCGGCGGCGACGAAGGCGGCGGCGATGAGGGCGGCGGCGATGAGGGTGGAGAAGACCCGGTGCCCAAGCCCACGCCCGATGCTGGCGGCAAGAAGAAGGGCAAGAAGAAGAAGGGCAAGAAGAAGAAGAAGAAGGGCAAGAAGAAGAAGAAGGGCTGATCCCTCTCTTCTCCCGGGCCTCTGTTCGAGGGCCGGGTCTTGCTTCAAGGCCGGCTGCGCATGCGTAGCCGGCTTTCTTGCGTCTAGCGTGCGGCCACCGGGGGCGTCAGTCGACCAGCGGCAAGTCAGGACGCGTGGCGGACATCGTCCTCTCTGCTCGACTCACCCGAAACCGCGTCTTGGCGGGAATGGTGTGCGCGCCCTCGTGGACCGCTGCGCTCAGCAGAACCGGAGGCTGGACGACACGTAGCCGCCGCGTTCCCAGACCGCAAGGCGAGAGCCTCCGCTCTCCGGATGCCCGCGGATTCGTCGTCGCCGAGACCGTCAGCGACGCTTGGCTCTCGCGGCCAATCTGCAGCGTCAGCTCGAGGCCCTCGATGGCCTCCGACAGCACGCGCACTTGCTGAAGCACGCTCGGGCGCCGTCTCAAGTCGAGAACGAAGAGCCGGTGAAGCGGGCCGGCAACCTCTGAGAACGCGTCGATCAAGGGCCGGGCCGCGCGGCGTACCCGCGCTCGGCTCACGACCACGGCGACCACTGTGGGACTGGGGTCCGCTCGCAACGCGTCGCACACCGTGTGGGGATCGAACGCATCGCTCACCACATCGACCTGCAAGCTTTGGAGCTCAAGCTGGGGTCTCGCGAGCTCGACGATCGAACGATCCGGCTCGGCGCACAACAGCAGTACCCGCCTCGCCTCGAGGGGCACCCAGGGGTTGGGGGAGGCGGAATCGATTCTCAGCGGCTCGCCCATGCCTGCCCATCGACAGCGGCGGCGGCAGCTTGAGACGTCGAATCAGCGAAGCCGAATCTGCTGGGCCTCGATCACGGCCCGGTGCGGCTCCGAGCGATGCGGACTCCCACCGGGCGGAGTCACGTGCACCACTTTGCCCCGTACGACGACTTCATCGCCGGGGGAGACGCATTGCACCTCTGTGCGGAGATTGAAGCCGTACTGGGCTTCGAGAGCCTCGTGGATCGCCGCCACGTCCTCGCCAGGCTGGGGACGAATCAGCACCGACCGTCCAAACGCCTCGAGCAGAAACTCCACGGTCTGGGCCGCCGAGACTTGAAAGGCCCGGTCCCCCACGACCGCCGCGCCATCGACTCCTGCCGTCGTGCTGGGCGGCCAGGCGCGGTAGTCGAGCGCAACGCACCGAGCCCCGCCGACCGGGTCCACGATCAGCTCGAGAGCCCGGACCACCCCCTCGACCTCGAACACCCCCAGCTCGAGCTGGTCCCAGTCCACGACCTTTGGGACGCGGCCAAGCAATCGATCCAACCAACGAGGCATGCGAGCGCGCGATCTTCGGAGAGTCCAGGGCCAGACGCGAAACGAGCCACAGCGAACGGATGTCGCTGCGGCTCGAAGTCGCCGAGAAGGCCGGGGCGTTACGGGGTCTTGACGTAGACCTTGCCCGAGGCGGGTGCGTAGGTGACCGACCACCCAGCCATCAGGCGGGTGTTGACGTAGCCACCCATCTCAAACGCCGTACCGTCGAGATAGATCGCGAGGTTGGGGTCGGGCCGAGCGTTGAGCAGCACCAGGCCGCCCATGCCGCCGAGGGCCTTTTCACCGATGCCGAACTCGTTGACGTAGACCATCTTCAGACCGTTGGTCTCGTCTTCGGGGTTGTCGAGTTCGCGGGGGAGGTGACCGCTCTTGAGGTAGTGCTTTCGCGTGACCGCGACGCCCGAGCCGTACGTGCCGCCGAA
Organism: uncultured Pseudomonadota bacterium; assembly: GCA_913061055.1. Classification (GTDB taxonomy): domain Bacteria; phylum Myxococcota_A; class Polyangia; order Nannocystales; family Nannocystaceae; genus CAJXVA01. The sequence continues at coordinate 13,695 of CAJXVA010000049.1, read as the reverse complement.
GTAGACGTAGAAGCTGTGCTCCGCGCCGTCGATCGTCACCGGGACAACCGGAGCGCTCTGCACGTGCATGCTGACGAGCAAGAACGGAAGCTCGACCGCGCCGTCAGGGGCGGCCGAGGGCGCCTCCTTGGTGATCGTGAGCGAGTTCCCGGGGAAGTCGAACGTGAACGACCCCATCGCTTGCATCGCCTGTCGGCCGAGAATCAGGCCGGGCTTCTCGCCGAGGGCGGGCTCGTAGGGGTCGAGCGGCCGCACGATCGCGGGCACGTTTTTCATGGTGAGCTCGCCGAACTTCACCTCCGGTACGAGCACGATGTCGGTCTCAGCCTCTTGACCCAGCGGGGTCATCTTGCCGATCGACTTCAGGCCGAGCGTCGCCACGAGGCCGGCATCGATGACCGTCTCTTCGACGCTCTCGAAGAAGATCACGCGGGAGAACTCCCCGCCGATGATGCCGCTGGTGTACTTGACGCCGATGTCGTGGTTGATGCCCGCGTCCATCGATCCGGTGTCCCCGTCGATGACGAAGAACGGACCCTTGCCCTCCAGCGGGCGAAGGAACGCGGCGTAGGACTGCACCAGGGCGAGTTGCGGGTCCTCAGCGGGGAGGAACTTGAAGATCTCGTCGAGTTCCTTCACGCCCGCGTCAGCATCGACCAGTGTGTAGTAGCTCCACAGCTTGGTGAGACGCGGAGCGATCTGCTCCTTGTCGTCTTCGACCAGAACGTCGAGCAACTCGATGGCACGCTGGTGTGCGCCGGCAGCCTGCAGGTTGCGGCCCAGGCCGAGCACCCCGCCGAAGTTCTTCGCGTCGAGTTCGACGGATTTTTCGTAGGCCGCGGTGGAGGCGACGAAGTCACCAGCGCGCCAGCTCGATGTGCCGAGGATCGCGTACGCGTCGGCGTTGTTGGCGTCCTTTTCGAGCGCCTCTTCGGCACGCTTCGCGGCGGAGACGTAGCGCCCTTTGGCGAGGTCTTCGTTGGCGAGACGCAGCAGCTCGTTGGTGCGAGCCTTGGCGACGAGGTCACCCGCCGCACCGCTGTCCGAAGAGCCTGCAGCGGCGCCGCCCGAATCGGGAGCGTCGGTGCCCTTGGATTTCTTGCCGCAAGCGGGGGCCGCGGCGAGGGTGAGCGCGAGGGCAACGATGCCGAAGCGCGTGTCGGCCAGTCGAGTGGTCAGAGCGTGAAAACCGAGCATGGAACCTCTCCGAGAGTCTTGCGACGAATGCGCAAGCGGCGGAACGTCGGCGGAGCATACCCGCGACCCACCGTTCGCAGCAACGGGTGGCAACGCTCCCGCTTACGGGGCTTCTTCAGGCGAATCCGCGTCTTCGGGGCCCTGTGGGACCCGCGCAAGCAAGGCCAGGCCCGGCAATGCCATCAAACCGGCGCCCACGAGCTGCAGCGCGTACATCACGGCTGAAAAGGTGCTTCCGGCGCTCTGAAGGGCAGCGGCATCCAGATACAGAGGTAGCGCGAGCCCCGTGCCCATCTGAAAAGTGCCGAACTGAGCCGGTCCTCCTGGCAGTTGAATGCTGAGCCCGACGATCGCGATGATCGCAGCCGCCGCGGCGCCGTTGAGATGGATCCCACATGCCGCGAGCACCAACCACAGCTGCGCGGCGGTGATCGCCCAGTAGAGGATCGACCAGGCCACGAAGGGTCCGGCGTGTTCGAGGGCGAGGACGCCGCGCATCGTCCCGGCCACGCGCTCGACCAGACCGGCCACGAGTTCTCGAGCTCGGGCTCCGAAGATCCCTCCGATCGCCGAAGCCAGCGCGACCGCGCGCTGCGGCATGCGAGCCGCAACGACCAGGACGAGCAGCCCCAGCGCGAACACGCCGGACATCGTCATGCCCACCATGCGGACGTCGGCCAGGCTGCTCTCGAGCTGCACCTCCGACAACGCGAGGCCGCCGAACAACATGGCGACGATGATGAGGCCGTCGACCAACCGCTCCAGGGCGACCCCGCCGACCGCCTCCGGCAAACCGAGGCCAGGCTGCCGGCCGCGTGCCAGCAACATCGGCCGAGACAGCTCACCGAGCTTCAGCGGCAGCACCAGCAACACGAAGAACGAGAGGAACCCGCTGCCGTAGAGCACTCGGCGGCTCATCCGTCTCCCGCCGCTGCGCTTCACCAGGGGATCGAACACGTACTGCAGCCGAAGCGCCCGCACGACCGCGTACGGGATGTGCATCGCCGCCGCGGCTGCCAGCAGGATCGGCGACTCGAGCGTGAACGTCTCCGGCCACAGCTGGAGGCGAGTCGAGGCCAGCCACAAGAATGCAGCGGCACCGATCAGGGATATTCCCCACGCGACCCACGGCCGCCGCGCCCCCTGGCCTCCCACGGGCCGAACCTATCACGTGCTACAAGGCGGGCCGTGAGCGCGATGCTGGACTGTGTCGAAGTCGGACCCAAAGACGCCACCGCTTCGGTCGTGTGGATGCACGGCCTCGGCGCCAGCGGCCACGACTTCGAGCCCATCGTCCCGGTGCTTCAGTGTCCGCACGTTCGGTTCGTGTTCCCGCACGCGCCTCAGTATCCGGTGACGATCAACGGCGGGTTCGTCATGCCCGCCTGGTACGACATCCTCACCCTCGACCATGTCGAGGGTCGAGAGAACGAGGACCACATTCGGGCCTCGGGTCAGAAGATCGAGGCCCTCCTGGAGCGAGAGCGGACGCGCGGCGTCGCATCCTCGAGAACCGTCATCGCCGGCTTCTCCCAGGGCGCTGCGATGTCGCTGTTTGTCGGGGCCCGCCACGAGCACCCCCTGGCCGGCATCATGTCGCTCTCCGGCTATCACGTGCTGCGCTCCGAGTTTGCAGCCGAGCGCAACGACGTCAACCGGGACACCGAGGTGTTCTTCGGTCACGGCACCCACGACCCGATGGTCAAGGTCGATTGGGGCCGCGAGGCCAAGGCCGACTTCGACACCTGGACCACCGCCCAGACGCACTGGCACGAGTATCCGATCGAGCACCACGTGTGCCCCGAGGAGATCGAGGCGGTCGGTGCGTGGTTGCGGGGCCGCCTCCCGGCGGGCTGACCTCGCACTCCAACCGCCTCACGCCGGCGCGGCTCCGCCTCCCGCGATCAGTTCAGCACCACATACATCGGCAGGAACGCGCGCGACATCCCTGCCCCCCCAACATCGACCTCGGTCTCGATGAACTTGTGGTCACTCATGTCGAGGATGTCTTCGGGAGGGCCCGACTCGCCCGGTTCGTTGGGATCGTAGAGCGCATCGAAGACCCTCGTGCGCACATCGCTGGTTTCGAACGACGGGTCGCGAAAGAACAAATGGTCCACTCCCGTGCTCTCGAGGAGCATGAACTGGCGGTCTTGGAAACCACCGAGCATGGTCATGAAGCGATTGGGGTGAACCGGACCGTTGCATGCATCCGAGTCGTTCGTTCGCGCGTCCTGGCCGATGTTGAAGTCGCCCGAGACAACCACGACCTCGTCGGTGGGCAGAGAATCCAGACGCAGGAGCAGGTTGTCGAAGTTGCAGAGATTGACCTCGAATCCTCCTTGGTCCTCGGGTTTGCAGAACTCCAGGTGAACGTTGACCGACCACAGATCGACGCCATCCACCCGCACGTGCGCAGCGTGGGCTGCCCGCGAGACCTCACCGTTGCAGGCCTCCCCGACCGGGGAGCCGTCCGCCGCCGTCCAGGCCTGATCGAGGTTCCACTCCTCGTACGCATTCACGTCGAGGTTGGTCACGATCGCGTTGCCCCAGTTATTTCCGGCCACCCCACCATTGATCGGCTGGTACCAGGACGCGTAGTCCCCGTACGCGGGATCCACGGCGCTGGCCCCAAGCATGAGGTGCAGAACACGGACCCAATCCACGTTTCCGGTACGGGGCATCAACACCGAAGACTCCTGCAGGTTGAAGATGGTGGGGCCGGGGCCTTCGAGGGTTTGCAGGTAGAGGACTTGCAGCCACGCCAGCAGCCGAGCCGGTTCAGGTGGCGGAGACTTTCCGTCATCGATGTCACACACCGCCTGCTCCACCATGCCGTTTCGCTCCATGGCGTTGCACCAAGTGACGTGCTCCAAGTTGGCCGTCAACAACCGAACGGTGCACAGCGGGTCGCCACCGCCGCGTGGCACGATGGTGAGATCGTCGAGGTCGGGGTTGCCGTCGTCGATCGCTTCGCCCTGGGGAGGGTCACAGGCTGCGAGCAACAGAGCGACGCACCCCCCGATCCACAGTCGCGCTCGATGCTTCATAGAACCGTGACCGCCCCAAGCAGGCACCCCCAGCGGCTTCCACCGTTTTCGGTGTAGATCCGCACGGCGCCCCCGCTGAGATGGGCGGCCATCGCGACGCGCAGCATTCGGTCCATCGCGGCGTCCGTCGGGACAGACCCCTGCACGGCCACCCCGTTGTACGAGTACGCCACCTTCTTGTTGCCCGCCTGCGCGCAGACTTCGTCGTGCAGCGTGAGGTAGAAACCGCCGTCGTGCAGGACCACCACGGAATCGATCGTCGTGGTCGTGGCGTGGGGGTAGCCCGCCTGCGCAGCCGACGTGGTGCACACAGTGGCAAAGAGTGCGCAGCAGCCCAGGGACCGGACAGCCGCGCGACGAATCCGTGTTCGGAACTCCATCATCCCTGCACGTACCGCTCAAACCCAAAGCGTTACATCCGGCACGCGACACGCCCGGATTCGCATGAAGACAGACGGGAGATCTGGTCGCGTTCAACAGCCGCCAAGCGTCCGTCTCGATCGGCTGGCGCGGCGGCGCAGACCGTGCGCCCTACTCTCCGAGGGTTCCGTGGACGCGATCGTCACGCTCCCCGATTACGACGGCCGTGTCCGCCGGCGGCCAACGCATCGCATCGTCGGCCGAACAGGACTGAGGCGGTCGCCATGGACTCGGGTGACGGCGGGGATAGCAGCGACCGGTCGATAGCGCGCAGCTCTACCAGCCTACAGGCCACGGTCTGGCGGAAGGTAGTAGGATCCCCGCATGCCCTCGCACCTGGTCATGTGCCGCCTGCTTGTCGCAGTCGTGCTCCCGATGCTATGCGCCGGCTGCTCGAGCGACACCTTCGGCTGCCTGGAGGAGGACCAGTGTGGCAAGGACGGGCGGTGCGAGAGCAACGGCTACTGCAGCTTCCCGGACGCTGAGTGCGAGTCCGGCAGACGCTTCGCTGAGAGCGCCACCGACGGTGTTGCCAACGTCTGCGTACCGCTCGAGACTGCAACCGACAACGTCGGCAGCACGGACGCCTCCACCACGCTGGCGAGTACGGGCGGGCCCGAATCTTCCTCCGACTCCGGCGGTACGGACTCCAGCACCGACTTCACGAGCAGCACGAGCCCCGGCAGCAGTGACAGCTCTTCCGAGTCGACGGGTCCGGCTGTCGACTGCGTCGACGACAGCACGAGTTGTCTGGAGTGCTTCTCATGCACCGACGGTCTGACGTGCACGGACCTCGCCCAGGCTTGTGGAGGCACTCAAGGTTGCATCGACGTCAGCCAGTGTTTTTCGGGCTGCGAGGGCACCGGAAGCTGCTTCGAGGACTGCTGCGAGGGAGCGTCACCCGCGGCGATCGAGGCGGCGAGTATGCTCAGCGAATGCCACCGAAAGGCCTGCCTATCCGCTTCGTGCACCAGCTTCCCGGAGCCGATGTGCGGAAGCCGCTGAGCAGAAACACGCGCTGCAACGGGCCTTGCGGATAGCCTGGGCCAATACTTGAAATAGCCGTCGTGCATCGGGGGCTGCAACCCCGACCACCGCCGCGAACCGTGGTGGCCGCGCGGCCGCCCGGTCTCATCGACCCCCTCGCGCGGCGTGTTCGGGCAAGGAGGGGTCGCAGCACGGTGCAGCGGCGATTCTCGACGCTTGCCCCGATGCCGGCTCCGCGTCAATCCGAGCTCCGAATCACCGGATGTGCTCCGACCGCGGTGACAGTGCGATGTGGTCGGGAAGCCCCGAAGGAACCAAGAACAATGACCTCGGCTCACCTGGCGTTCGCACCCAGCATTTGCATACTGAGAGCGGGCGAGGCGATGTCCGTCATCAGGGTCATCCGACAATGCACGATTCAACGAGCAACACAGCGCAAGATGACCGTGCCCGGGTGACCCCCACCCCGCCTCGCGTCGGAACCGTCATCGACACTCGATACGAACTCCTCGAACCGCTGGGGCGTGGGGCCTCTGGTTGGGTGTGGAAAGCCAAGCACAGGGTCATCGGCAAGCTGTGCGCAATGAAGATCCTGGCGCCGCGTCAGGGAAGCTTCGACAGCAGGTCCGTAGTCCGGATGCTTCGAGAGGCGACCGCACTCTCGAGGGTGGAGCATCCCGGCGTGGTCGAGGTCTCCGACTTTGGCTACAGCGACGAGGGGACGCCGTTCATTGCGATGGAGCTGCTCGAAGGGCAGGACCTGCGGTCCGCCCTTCGCGAGCGACGACCGAGTACGGAGCAGGCCCTCGTGTGGGCAGTACAGCTCCTGCAGGCCGTCGCGGCTGTGCACGACAAGGGCATCGTTCATCGCGACATCAAGCCGGCGAACATCTTTGTGTCCGCAAAGGACAACCGAATCAAGCTCGTGGACTTCGGCCTCGCCCGGCTTCCGCAGCCCGAAGATCCCAAGACCGACGCCGATTGGGATGGGAGACTCACGCCCCACGGCGAGCTTCTGGGAAGCCCAGCCACAATGAGCCCAGAGCAATTGCGCGGCGAGGACCCCGACGCACGCAGCGACATGTACAGCGTGGGCTGCGTGCTCTACGAGATGTTCGCCGGGCGTGCGCCGGTGCAGGGAAGAGCCACCCAAGTTCTGTACCAGCACATGTACGAGGAGCCACCACAGTTGCGGGAGTTCGCGGCTGCGGACACGCCGGACGCTGTACTCCGGCTGGTCCGGGCGTGTCTGGCGAAGGAGCCTGGGCGGCGGCCGAGCAGTGCGCGGGCGGCCGAGGACGCGGCGGAGGTTGGTCGCTCGACACGCAGCCAGGTTCGGGCGCTCGGTCGTTCTTTGGGAGCGTGGCTGCGCTTGGGGTCCTGCTCGGACTGATTCCCCCGGGCCGCGAGGCGGTGGTTTCTCGCGTGCTGGCCCCCCAAGGGGCCTCCAGACCGATCGGGCAGCTTTGAAAAAAGTGTTTGCGGGTTGTGTTGACACCTCCGAGCCGAGGCTTAGGTTCGCTTCGAGGTCGACGAGGCCCCCCGACAAGCCGCAAGAGCGGCGCGGGTGTCCCCTCGGCCCGCCGCAACAACAGCGGCACAACCGCAGACTTCCTCGGACCGCGTGCACCGTCGCGCCTTCCCCAAGCATCCGCATCACGGCGGCGGCGCGGCCCGAGGACCCAAGACCAAGGAGTGCACCGTCATGCTCATGCAGTGGAAAACGACCCCCGACCCCTTCATCAACGACTTTCGCTCCCTCAGCCGACAGGTTGACGCAGCGTTCCGGGACCTCTTCCCGACCCCGAAGGCTCGACCCACTCGTCGCAGCTTCACCGTCGAAGAGACCGACGAAGCGTTCTCCCTCAAGAGCGCCCTCCCCGGACTGTCCCCGCAGGACCTGTCGATCGAAGTCGCCGACGGCCACCTCAAGCTCAGTGCCGCACGCTCGAACGAGGCCCCCGAAGGGTTCCGGGCCATTCGCCGCGAACGCCGAAACGTGTCCTTCGAACAGAGCATCAAGCTGGGTCCCAAGGTCGACCCCGAAGGCATCGAAGCATCCTTCGAGAACGGCATCCTCACTGTCACCCTTCCCAAGCGGGCCGAACAGAAGCCGCGTCAGATCACCATCAACGCCGCCTAGTCACCCGTCAACGAACGAGTTCCCCGATGTCCGAACAAACCGCAGTGTCCACTCACTCCGAAGCCCCCAAGCTTCCCCGTCTCACCGCCCCTGTCGACGTATTCGAAAGCGACGACCATTATCTGGTCCGAGCCGATGTCCCAGGAGTTCAACGCGGCGACATCGACATCAGCTTTCACGATGGAGAGCTGAAGTTCGAAGCCACCCGCGGCGCTGAGGCGGTCTACGTACGCTCTCTGGGCTTCGGAGACGATGTTGACCCCGACGCCATCGAAGCCACGCTCGAGCGCGGCGTCCTCGAACTCCAACTCTCCAAAGCCGCGGCCAACAAACCCCGCAAGATCACCATCCAAGCGTAGGGAGCCCGATGCAGCGGCTCTGACCCCTCCAACCGAAAGGCAGCCATCGAATCCAGATTGTTCCCATTCTCCGTGGAGGAGAAGGCCACGTTTCCTTAGCGAGAGGGAAGCGTGGCCTTCTTCGTTTGTTCACGGCCCCCAGCACCCCGCTCAACGAACCGGAAGCGCGAAGCGACGAGCAAGCCCGACAGGCCGCCCGCCCGCCTCCGTCGCTCCGCATCCACTGGAGGAGCGAAGCGACGAGCAAGCCCGACAGGGCGCCCTGGGAGGGGTGAGCGAAGGGGGCTACGCCCCCGCAGCGAGGGGAACCATGCGGTTCCCCTTATCAACCAATTTCCGCTTTGAGTGCTTCGAGCTTGGGCAGTTTCTCCCAAGTGAAGCCCTCGCCGTCGCGACCGAAGTGGCCGTACGCAGCCGTGGGGCTGAAGATCGGGCGCAGCAGGTTCAGCTCCTCGATGAGGTGCGCGGGGCGAGCGTCGAAGTGCTTCTCGATGATGTCGGCGAGGTCGCTGTCGGGGCGCTTGCCGGTACCGAAGCTGTCCACGCGAATCGACACAGGCTCGGCAACACCGATGGCGTAGGCGAGCTGAACTTCGCAGCGGTCGGCGAGTCCGGCGGCCACGAGGTGCTTGGCCATGAAGCGCGCGTAGTAGGCAGCCGAACGGTCGACCTTCGAGGGGTCCTTGCCCGAGAACGCACCGCCGCCGTGACGACCCATGCCGCCGTAGGTGTCGACGATGATCTTGCGACCGGTCAGACCCGAGTCTCCCATGGGGCCACCGATGACGAAGCGACCGGTTGGGTTGATGAAGTAGTGCGTCTTGCCGTCGAGCAACTCGGCGGGCACGACCGGCTTGATCACGGACTCGTGTACGAAGTCCTTGATCTGGTCGTGGCTCACGTCGGGGCTGTGCTGCGTGGACACGACGACGGTGTCGACACGCTTGGGGTTGCCAGCGTCGTCGTACTCGACCGTGACCTGGGCCTTGCCGTCGGGGCGAAGGAAGGAGCGGTCGGCATCGCGGCGCCGCACCTCGGCAAGCTGATGGGTCAGCTTGTGCGCGAGTGCGATCGGCATCGGCATGAGCTCGGGGGTCTCGCGACAGGCGTAGCCGAACATCATGCCCTGGTCGCCAGCGCCCTGTTCTTCGGTGTAGACGCCCTTGCCGTCGACCCCCTGCGCGATGTCGGGGCTCTGAGCCTCGAGCGCGACGAGCACGCCGCAGCTGTCGGCGTCGAAGCCCATGTCCGAGCTGGTGTAGCCGATCGACCGGAGCGTCTGGCGAACGACGGTCGGGATGTCCACGTAGGTGTTGGTCGTGACCTCACCGGCGACGTTGACGTAGCCGGTCTTCACCAAGGTTTCACACGCGACCCGGCAGGTCGGGTCGTCGGCGATGAGGGCGTCGAGGATCGCGTCGCTGATCTTGTCGCAGACTTTGTCGGGGTGACCTTCGGTGACGGACTCGCTCGTAAACAGGCTGCGGGACATGGTGCGGGACCTTAGAGCACATCGCAGAAGCTCGCCACACCCCTTGTGGGGTGTTTGAGACCCCCGGCCGCGAGGTGAAGCACTGGGCGGTGGGCGCAGTCTTGGCGCCCGCCCGACGACGTGAGCGCAGATCCCTTGCGAGCCACCGTGCCGACCTCATAGGGCGGCCTCTGAGCACAGCCGCGCTCGGTCGAAGCTCACGCGTCTTCGAGCATCAGGCGGACGATGCTTGGAGATAGCTCACTCTCGTCCTCAGCCAGCTCCACGAAGAGGTAGAGCGTCCTGGGCAACGGGCCCTCCAGCTCGATCCTCGCCAGACCGTTCGGATCGGCGCCGCACGCTCGCTCTTCCTCGGTCAGACAGGTCGGGCCCCGCGCGGCGAGGACCGAGACCCGTTCGCCCTCGATCCGCAGCGTGGCCTCCGCGGACACCGCAGGGATCTCCAATCGATAGACCCGCTCGGAGATCCGATCTCCCCCACAGGTGTGGCGATGAGCGTCGGTGTGAAGCTCCCCGGGCTCGATCGACAGCGCCGTGGCGCCTCGAGCAACATCCACGGCGATCGGATTTCCGCAGCGGTCGCCGGGGATCGACACGCACACAGCGGGCTCCTCCGTGCCCGCGAGCACGGCGCAGGTGGTCCCGCCTTCGCACCGGCCCCACGCTTCGTCGCTGCAGCCCTCGCCGAGGGCAAGCACGTCTCGAGCCTGCACATCGAGCCGAAACGCCCCGTCTCCGCTGGCATCGATCTCGGACTGGCTCGCGCCGATCGCAACGTAGAGTTCGGCACCGGCTGGAACGTCCGTCACCCACCCTGGCACGCCGCTCGTACACAGCAGGCCGCTGTCTTCGAAACGCACCGCGCAGTCGTTGCCGAACACCCCGACCCGCGGGGTGAAGCCGTCCCCCACCGCTGAGACCCGAAGATCGCTTCGACGTTCGACCGCGACCCGAAAGAACACATCGGGACCGCCCTCCCCGCACGCTCCACCGCCGCTGGAGCGCTTCCCTCGCAGCGAGGCGAAGTACACCCCAGGCGTCACAGCCGAAGCCGACAGGCACACGTCCTGCCCATCGTCGGAGAAGGCATCCCCAGAGGAGCCCGACGATGCATCCTCACCGTCGTCCGTCGTCGCGGCGTTCATCGGAGCCGGCGCTTCCGATTCCTCCCCGCCGTCCTCGGCGCACCCGGCCACGATGCACACGAGCATCCCGGATGCCGCCGCGGCGCGGACGAGGTCGGTCCAGGTACGCATCGCGAGCAGTATGCCGCGCTCGGGGCCGTCATGGCGAGCAAGCCGGGGCTGCTTGCAGTACCTTCGGCGCATGTCAGCCGGGTTTGCAGGACTGCCGCGCATCGATCTCCGCCCGCAAGAGGCCGGTGGCTCCCCCTCGGCAGAGGCTAGTGCGACCTGGCGACTGCAGTGCAGCCGCAGCGCCGGGCTCGACGGCGCGGCCGACGACGCCGCCCGCACGATCCTCGCCGACGTTCGCGCCCGTGGGGACGCCGCGATTCTCGACTGCGTCGAAGAGTTCGAGGCGCGGACGATCACCGCCGCGGACCTCGAGGTGAGCAACGAGCGCTGGCGGGCCGCCAGTTCGAACGTCTCCGACGAGGTTCGCGAGGCGATCGAACTCGCGGCTCGCCGGGTACACCTGTTTCACCGCACTCAGAAGTTCCCAACAACCGGCATCGAGAAAGAGGGCTGGTCCCTGCACTCTCGAGCCGCACCGCTGTCACGAGTCGCCGTCTACGCGCCGGGGGGAACCGCCGCGTACCCCTCCTCCGTTCTGATGGCGGGCATCCCCGCCAAGGTCGCGCGCGTACGCGAAGTCTTCCTGCTGACCCCGCGCGCCAGCGACGTGGTGCTGCATGCGGCGAGCGTCGCCGGGATCGACCGCGTCTTCGAGGTGGGCGGCGCACAAGCGATTGCCGCCGCAGCGTTTGGCACCGAAACCATCCCTCGCGTGGACAAGATCGTCGGCCCCGGGAACGCCTACGTCACCGCCGCCAAGCGCCAGGTCTTCGGCGTGTGTGACGTCGACGGCATCGCCGGGCCGAGCGAGATTCTCGTGATGGCCGACGCTTCCGCCAACCCCGAGCTGGTCGCGGCCGACCTCATCAGCCAAGCCGAACACGATCCCCAGGCATGCGCCATCCTGGTCACCGATGCACCGGACCTGCCCGCGGCAGTCGACGCCGCGCTGACGCGCCAGCTCGGTGACCTGCCTCGTGCCGACATCGCGATCACCTCGCTCCGCGAGCATGGGGCCGCGGTGCTCGTCGCCGATCTATCGGGGATGATCGAGGCTGCGAACGACTACGCGCCCGAGCACCTGGAGCTGCTCATCGAGCGCGCCGAAGTCATCGCGCCTGCACTCACCCGCGCCGGCGCCATCTTCGTCGGAGCGTGGACTCCTGAGGCCGCTGGCGATTACACAGCTGGCCCATCTCATGTGCTGCCCACCGCCGGCGCGGCTCGGTTCGGTTCGCCCCTGGGGGTGTGGGATTTCATGAAGTACACCAGCGTCCTCAAGCTCGACCGAGCGGAGCTGGAAGCCCAAGCCAAGGCCATCACCGCGCTTGCTCGCGCCGAAGGGCTCGAAGGGCACGCACGCGCGGTCGAATGCCGCCTGAAAGACGGCGACGCGTGAGCTGGACCCGGCACCTACGCCCGCAGCTCGCCGAGCTGACCGCCTACGACGTTCCCCCCGCCGATCCGAGTTGTGCTCGGATGCACGCCAACGAGTGCGCCGAGCCGTGGCCAGACGAGGTCATGAACGCGGTTGCCGATGCCGTGCGGCGGGTAGAGCTTGGACGTTACCCGGACACGTCCGGACGGCGCCTTCGTGCCCTGCTGGGCGCACGCATGGGCTGCGACCCCGCCCGCATCGTGCTCGGCAACGGCAGCGACGAGATCATCTCCACCCTTCTCACCGCGCTCAGCGGGAGCGATGGACGCCTGGTGGTCCCGACGCCGACCTTCGTGATGTACCGGCACAGCGCGACCGTCATCGGGATGCCGATCACCGAAGTTCCGCTCGGTGCGGACTTCGAACTGGACGACGAAGCCATGCGAGTCGCGCTGCAGTCAGCGGCGCTGTGTTTTCTCGCCCGACCCAACAACCCCACCGGAAACCTGTGGGACGCCGGGGTGATCGAGCGCTGGTTCGCGGACTTCGAGGATACGGTCTTCGTCATCGACGAGGCGTACACCGACTACGCCCCCGGGGCTTCGATGTGGAGGCCCGACCTCCCGGAGAACGTCGTGCTCATGAGCACGCTGTCCAAGGTCGGTGGCGCCGCGCTTCGCCTGGGCTACTGCGTCGGGTCGCCGTCTCTCGCCGCGGAGCTCGACAAGGTCCGGCACCCGTACAACATCTCCGCCACGTCGTTGGCGATCGCCGAAGTGCTCCTCGTTCAAGCCGATGCGGCCCGTAACGCGATGCTCGAGCGCTCGCGGGCCTCTCGCTCGCGACTGTGCGACCTGCTTGCGAGTCTACCCAACACGAGCGTGTTCCCATCGAACTCGAACCTCGTCCTCGCCCGGCTCACCCCCGCAAACCGAGCCCCCGCATTGGTCGCGCACCTGCATTCGCAGGGGATCCTCATCAAGGACGTGTCGCGTACCCCGGGACTCGAGGGCTGTGTCCGAGCCAGCGTCGGCACCGGTGCCGAACTCGACCGGTTCGAGGCCGCGCTGCGGACGTTCAGCCGATCGACATGATGTAGAACGCGCCGGCAACGAATCCGGCCACCACCAGGAACAGCGCAGCCTTGGCACCGAAGCCCCAGTCGCTGCTGTTCAAGTCATCGTCCAACACCGACACGGGGTTTCCGAAGTCGGATGGCGCCGGCGATCCGAACGGCGCGTCGCTGGGAGCGGCACCGAACGGGCTAGCGTCGCCTGCGGGCGCGCCGAACGGGCTCGACGACTCGGGTGCGGCTGCGACGGCCGGCTTGGAGGGCAACGCGAACGGATCATCTCCAAGAACGTCCGGTGATGCCGGTTCGGGCGATGTCGGTTCATCCGGGGCCGGCTCGGG
>CAJXVA010000048.1 GCA_913061055.1 uncultured Pseudomonadota bacterium | reverse complement strand
TCGTCGGCAGCGTCAGATGTGTATAAGAGACAGACTGGACCCTGTGGCGCCTGCATCGGCAGGCCGAGGTGCTGCGCGATGAGATCGACGTGTTGCAGAGCCTGTCCGAGCAGGTTCGAGGCCGCCTTTCTGTCGGTGCGGCCGAGCTTTCGGACCTCGCGCAGATCGACCTGATGGGCTCCCAGGCTCGGGACCGGCACGCAAGCGTGCTCGAGCGTCAGCGGGTCGCGAGCATTCAGCTCGTGCGCGTGCTGGGCGCGCCGGACGACACTCCGACGCCGGTCAGTCGGCGGGAGCCCGAGGTCGCGGGGTTGGCTGAAACGCCCCAGGAACTTCGTGCGGCGGCGGCCGAGCATCCCGATGTGCAAACCCTGGCCACGCTCTCCGACGCTGCGGGGCAGCGCGAGCGTCAGGCTCGAGCCGAGCGGGCGCCGAGCTTCGGGGTGGGGGTGGATTGGATTCTCACAGGGGAGGCCCCGGCCAACCCAGGCCCTGCGGACAGCGGAAAGGACGCCGTCGCGCTTACCTTCTCGATGAAGGTACCGCTGTGGTCCCGGGCTTACAAAGCCGGCGAGGCGGAGGCTCGTGCCCGAGGGGCTGCACTGCGCTCTAGGGCCCTCGATGCCCGCAACGGCGTTGCGGCTCAGGTCGGCGAGCGTGCGGCGCTGGTGGACGACGCTGTCCGCCGGGTCGAGTTCTACGGCAGCACGCTGATCCCACAGGCCGAGACCACCTTCGAGTCCGTCTTGGCCAGCTTTGCGTCCAGCCGCGCGACAGTGGCTGAGCTCCTGCTTGCGGAGCAGGCGCTCTTGGGCCTTCGCGGGGAGCGGTTCGCTGCGCAGGCCGACTACGGAACCGAACTGGCCCGGCTCGAGCGCGCCGTTGGCCGGCCGGTTCGCACCTCCGCTCCCACATCTCCAACACCCAAGGCAGTTTCCGATGACGAACAACGTTGACCCTGAGACTTCGGATGATGACGGACCGGCGCCTGCGGAGCGAGCGGATTCACTCGACGCCGGTCCTGAAATCCCGCCAACACCCGGCGCGCAGGCGCCGGCCGAGTCCGGCGGGCTGATGCGGGCGCTGGTGTTCACCGCGGTTGGCTTCGGCCTCGGTGCGGGGGCTCTAGCGTTGTTCTCGCCCGGCGAGGAGTCGAAAGACGAAACGCACGCCCATGGCGAAGCGTCGGACGTCGCGACGACCTGGACCTGCTCGATGCACCCACAGATTCAGCTAGCTGAGCCGGGGCAATGCCCGATCTGCGGGATGACACTGATCCCAGTCTCGAACGACGCGGGCGACGACCTGGCTCTGGCGGCCGACCGCATCGTGCTCTCGGAGCGGGCACGAGTTCTGTCAAAACTGACCACGGCCAAGGTCCGTCGTCAGGCGCATGCGACGGCCGACCTGCGACTTCTGGGAAGAATCGAGCCCAACGAGGCCTCGCTCAAGACCGTGACGTCTTGGATCGGCGGACGCATCGACAAACTACGGGTGAGGGAAACCGGTAAGCGTGTCCGTAAGGGGCAGGTCATCGCGACGCTCTATAGCCCAGAGGTCTTTGCGGCCCATCAAGACCTGCTCGTTGCGAAGCGGCAGGTCGATCGGATGCGGGACAGCCCGGAGACCTCTCGTTGGGCCGCCGATGCTGCCCTCGACGCCGCTCGCGAGAGACTCGCGTTGCTCGGTGTTCCTGACGCCGAGGTCACCCGGATGGAAGGCCAGAAGAAGCCAACCCGTGCGGTGGCGATCCGCTCTCCGTTCTCGGGCACGGTGATCGAGCGCATCGCCACCGAGGGCGTGTACATCACGACCGGTGCATCGCTGTATCGCATCGCCAACCTGAACACGCTTTGGGTGCAGCTCGATGCCTACGAAAGCGATCTGGCCCGGCTCTCGCTCCAGCAGACGGTGCAGGTCTCGGTGGAGGCGGTGCCTGACGAAGTGTTTGAGGGCACCGTCACGTTCATCGACCCGATCCTCGATGCGAAGCGCCGCACGGCGCGGGTTCGTGTACAGCTCGACAACCGCGATGGCCGCCTTCGGCCCGGTATGTTCGCCGAGGCCACGGTCGCAACGAAACATCCCGAGGGCTCGCCCACGCCGCTGGTCGTTCCCTCGACCGCGCCGCTGTTCACCGGTCGGCGCGCAGTGGTCTACGTGGAGGTGGAGACCGAGGCTCGCCTTGTCTACGAGGCTAGAATCGTTCGGCTCGGGCCCAGGCTTGGCAAGTTCTACCCGGTCGTGGCGGGCCTCTCCGAGGGCGAGAGGGTCGTGACGCGAGGTGCTTTTGCGCTCGACGCCGACCTCCAGATTCGGGGTGGGGCCAGCATGATGACCTCCGCGGACGACAGCGAAGAGGGGATCTGGGACCGCGTTGTCGAGCTATCCGACGAGCAGCGACAGGAACTCGCCCCGGTTGTCACTGCGTATCTGGCCGTCCAGGTGGCGCTTGCCGACGACGACCTGGAACGAGCCAAGACCTCCGCGGAAGTGCTCTCCGATGCGGTCGTCGCGGTGAAGATGACGCGCCCGACGGAGGCCAGGGAGGCGTGGTCGGAGAGCTCGGTCGCGCTGCGTGGTCACGGGCAACATGTCTCCAAGGCACAGACGCTCGAAGATGCTCGAGCGGGGTTTGAGCCCCTGAGCGAGGCCGTCATTGGGCTGATGGGTCGATTTGGAAACCCGCTCGAGGGGGCAGTCCACCTGGCACACTGCCCGATGGCTTCACAGAACGAGGGCGCGCTTTGGTTGCAGCAGGGCACCGTGCTCGACAACCCGTACTTCGGTGCCTCCATGTTGGACTGCGGTGAGATTCGGAAGGAGGTTGGCCCGGGCGCCTACCTCAGGCCCCCCTCCGCCAGGGCGGCCAGGGCCGGGCGACCGGCCGCGGGAGGGCATCAACATTGAACGCTGATCTTCAGCCCGACGGCGACGCACCGCGTGATGCTTGGGAGGCACTCATCGGGTGGTTCGTCGAGAACAAGCTCATCGTGTTTCTGCTTGCGACGATGCTCGTCGCCGGCGGCATCTACGTGGCGCCTTTCTCATTCGACAGTGGTTCGATGCCCCGCGATCCGGTCCCTGTGGATGCCATTCCGGACATCGGCGAGAACCAGCAGATCATCTTCACGCAGTGGGAAGGACGCTCCCCTCGAGACATTGAAGACCAGGTCTCGTACCCGCTGACGACGGCGTTGCTCGGAATTCCCGGGGTGCGAACGATCCGTAGCTCGTCGGCTTTTGGCTTCTCGACGATCTCGATCATTTTTAGCGATGACGTCGAGTTCTACTGGTCACGCTCACGCGTGCTGGAGAAGTTGGCGTCTCTGCCGCCGGGGACCGTCCCGGACGGGGTCACGCCCACGCTCGGCCCCGATGCGACTGCCTTGGGGCAGATCTTTTGGTACACGCTCGAGGGCCAGGACCCGGAAGGACGAGCCGTCGGCGGCTGGGACCCCGACGAACTCCGGAGCATCCAGGACTGGACCGTCCGCTACGCGCTGCAGTCTGTCGAGGGCGTCAGCGAGGTGGCCTCGGTCGGCGGGTTTGTGCGGGAGTACCAAGTCGACGTCGACCCCGAGGCGATGCGGGCACACGGCGTCACGCTCGCCCAGGTGGCGGGCGCGGTCCGCAACAGCAACCTCGATGTCGGCGCTCGCACGCTCGAGGTCAACAACGTCGAGTACATGGTGCGCGGGCTCGGGTTCATCAAGACGCTCGAAGACTTGGAGGCAACCGTCGTCGTCGCTCGCGAGCACACGCCCATCCGGGTTCGAGATGTTGGGCGGGTTTCGATGGGTCCAGCGCTGCGACGCGGAGCGCTGGACGACGAGGGAGCCCCGGCTGTGGGCGGCGTGGTCGTTGCGCGCTACATGGAGAATCCGTTGGCGGTCATATCGGCGGTCAAGGAGAAGGTCGAGCAGATTCAAGCGGGCCTGCCCAGCCGCACCCTCGAAGACGGCACGGTCAGCAAGGTCACTGTCGTTCCGTTCTACGACCGGACCACGCTGATCGAAGAGACCCTCAGCACGCTCTCTACCGCGCTTTTTCAGGAGATCCTCATCACCGTCATCGTGGTGTTGGTCATGTTGCGAAACATGCGCAGCTCGATGTTGATCTCGATGATGCTTCCGCTGGGGGTTCTCGCGGCCTTCGTCGCGATGAAGCTTTCCGGGGTGGATGCCAACATCATGGCCCTGGGCGGCATCGCGATCGCCATCGGGACGATGGTCGACATCGGCATCGTCTTCGTCGAGAACATCAGCCAGCACCTCGAAGATGCCCCGCCCGGAGCCTCGCGGGCGGTCGTGGTGCGCCGAGCCGCAGCCGAGGTCGCGCCGGCGGTCGTCACCTCGGTGCTCACGACGGTGGTAAGCTTCCTGCCCGTCTTCGGCCTTTCCTCCACGGAACTACGGCTGTTCGGACCACTCGCGTTCACGAAGACGTTTGCGATGGGCGGAGTCCTTCTGCTTGCGTTGCTCGTGCTCCCTGGTGCTGCGCTGGTCGTGTTTCGCGAGCGCCCCACTGCGCCAGTGACCTCGAGCACGGGCATTCGCCGCGTCGCTCGGTCACTGTTCCGCGCCGAGCATGCACGGGATTGGGTCCTGCTCGGGTTGGGGGGCCTGCTTCTTCCATATTCGTTGCTGGGAGGCTCCTTCGTGCTCGGGCTCGGGCTCTATCGCCTCGCGCGACCGCTGCTGAATCGCAGGGTGAGCCGCGGCATCACGGTGGCTGAGAACCTGCTTGCCATCATCGCGGTGACCTTCTTGCTCGCCGAAGATTGGCTCCCGCTGGGCCGGGGGGAGGGGCTCGCGGCCAACGTCCTCTTCGTCGGAGGCCTCATCCTGCTGGTGATGGGCACTTTCCGGCTGTTCGAGTCGGTCTACCCGCGGTTGCTGTCGGCCATCTTGCGACACAAAGCAGTGTTCCTGCTGATTCCAGCGTCGATGGTGTTGTTTGGAACCACCGCCTGGCTCGGCTTCGACACCCTGTTCGGCCAGCTCCCGCAGGAGATTCGCACGACAAAACCGGTGTCGGCGGTGGCGCATGCGTTCCCGGGGTTTGGGCGGGAGTACATGCCGCCCTTCGACGAGGGCTCGTTCCTGTACATGCCCACGACGATGCCGCACGCATCGATGGGAGAGGTCCTCGAGCAGCTCTCGGGAATCGACGCGGCGATCGCTCAGATCCCCGAGGTTGATCGCGTGGTGGGGAAACTCGGCCGCGCCGACACGGCGCTCGATCCTGCGCCGCTGTCGATGTTGGAGACCGTCATCACCTACGTTCCCGAGTACAAGGTCGCCGAGGACGGGTCCCGCGTTCGGCAGTGGCGCGACCATATTCGGTCGCCCGCGGATATCTGGACCGAAATCGTTGCCGCGGCCGAGCGTCCCGGTGTCACCAGTGCCCCGACGCTCATGCCGATCGGTGCACGCATCGTGATGCTGCAGAGCGGCATGCGGGCTCCGATGGGGATTAAGGTGCACGGCCCGACGCTCGAGGCGATCGAGGCGTTTGGGCTGCGCCTCGAAGAGGTTCTTCAGGGCGTGCCGACGATCCGTCCGGAGACCGTGTTCGCAGACCGGGTAGTCGGGAAGCCCTACCTGGAGATCGAACTCGACCGGGAGGCGATCGGCCGATTTGGATTGACCATCGTCGACGTACAGAACGTTCTGCAGGTGGCCTTGGGAGGCATGACCCTCACCCGCACCGTCGAGGGGCGAGAGCGCTATCCGGTGCGGGTCCGCTACATGAGGGAGGAGCGCGACAGTCTGGAGGCCCTCGACAGCGTCTTCGTGCCGGCCGCAGGTGGGGAACAGATCCCGTTGAGCCAGCTGGCCCACATCCAGTACGTGCGAGGTCCTCAGGTCATCAAGTCCGAGGATACGTTCTTGACCAGCTACGTCCTGTTTGACCGACAGCCTGACATCGCAGAGGTCGCGGTGGTCGAGCAGGCGCAGCAAATGATCGAAGCGAAGATCGAAAGCGGTGAACTCGAGGTCCCCGCGGGGGTCAGCTACGAGTTTGCGGGTTCCTACGAGAATCAAATTCGCAGCGAGAAACGGCTGATGATGTTGATCCCCATCGCGCTGGCGTTGGTCTTCATCCTGCTCTATCTGCAGTTCCACCGAGTCGCGACAACGGCGATCATCTACACCGGCGTCGCGGTCGCGGTCTCGGGTGGATTCATCCTGCTGTGGCTCTACGGTCAGCCATGGTTTCTGGACTTCGAGCTGCTGGGAACGCCGATGCGGGATCTGTTTCAGGTCCGCACGATCAACATGTCCGTCGCGGTGTGGATCGGGTTCATCGCGTTGGTCGGCATCGCGACCGATGACGGCGTGGTGATCTCCACGTACCTCAAGCAGCGCTTCGAGCAGGACCCGCCCAAAACGGTGATGGAGGTCCGGCGACGGACGCTCGAGGCTGGGTCCAGGCGTGTCCGGCCGTGTTTGATGACCACCGCAACCACGATCCTAGCACTCCTGCCGGTGATCACATCCCAGGGCCGCGGTGCCGACATCATGATGCCGATGGCGCTGCCGTCCGTGGGCGGGATGGCCATCGAGCTGCTCACGCTGTTTGTCGTGCCGGTCCTGTACTGCGCTGTCGAAGAGCGCCGGCTCGCCAAGCGCCTTCGTTCCACTCAACCATTTCCCGAGGAGACGCCTGATGTCTGAATCGACGAGCCACCATTCATCTCCCGCCAAAGACCCTGTCTGCGGCATGACGGTCGAGCCTCCCACCAGACATCGCGCAGAGCACGAAGGGGAGACGCACGACTTCTGCTCGGCGCGTTGCCGCGAGCGCTTCGTGGCCGACCCCGAGCAGTTCCTGGGTGATCCGGCCCCGCCCGTGGAGGCACCCGAGGGTACGGTGTTCACCTGCCCGATGCATCCGGAGGTCGAACAGATCGGACCGGGGGATTGTCCCAAGTGCGGGATGGCTCTTGAGACCAAGGGCGTCCCGGGTTTGTCGACCAAGACGGAGTGGACGTGTCCAATGCATCCGGAAGTCGTCGAGGACGAGCCCGGGGATTGTCCCAAGTGCGGGATGGCGCTCGAGTCGCGCACCGTGAGTGTGGATGACGATGCGGACAACCCTGAGCTGCGGGACATGACCCGGCGGCTGTGGTTTTCGGCTGCTCTCTCGGTTCCGTTGGTGGCGATCGTCATGATCGACATGCTCCCCAGCCGGCCCATCTCTAGTCTGCTCCCCGGCCGCACTCGGGCGTTCATCGAGCTGGTCCTCGCGACCCCGGTGTGTCTGTGGTCGGCCTGGCCATTCTACGTTCGCGCCGTTCGCTCGGTGAGGAACAAGAGCCTCAACATGTTCACGCTGATCGGGCTGGGGGTGAGCGTCGCCTATCTGTACAGCCTCGTCGCAACGCTGGCCCCGGGAGTCTTCCCGGCGTCGTTCCGAGGCCATGGTGGGGAGGTCGCGGTGTACTTCGAGGCTGCAGGTGTGATCGTCACACTCATCCTCGTCGGTCAGGTGTTGGAGCTAAAGGCTCGTAGCAAAACCGGGGCGGCGATCAAGGCACTACTGGGGATGGCAGCCAAGACGGCGCGCCTGCTGCAGGAGGACGGCAGCGAGGCCGACGTACCGCTGGACCGGGTTCAGCAAGGCGACCGGCTGCGCGTACGGCCCGGCGAGAAGGTCCCGGTCGACGGAGAGGTCCTCGAAGGCAGCAGCAATGTCGACGAGTCGATGGTCACGGGCGAACCGATCCCCGTGGAGAAGTCTCCGGGAGACAAGATCATCGGTGCGACCGTCAACGGCACCGGTGGGTTGGTCATGCGGGCCGAGAAGGTCGGATCCGAGACGCTGCTCTCGCGCATTGTCACGATGGTCGCCGAGGCGCAACGCAGCCGGGCCCCGATCCAGAAACTCGCGGACGTTGTCGCATCGTACTTCGTGCCCGCGGTGATCCTCTCCTCGGTCGTCACGTTCATCGTGTGGGCAGTGTTCGGTCCGGACCCGGCAATGGCGTATGCCCTGATCAACGCGGTGGCCGTGCTGATCATCGCGTGTCCCTGTGCTCTTGGGCTCGCCACGCCGATGTCGATCATGGTCGCCACCGGCAAGGGGGCGTCGATCGGGGTGCTGTTCAAGAATGCGGAGGCGATCGAGGTGCTGCGCAAGGTCGACACGCTCGTGGTCGACAAGACGGGCACGCTGACCGAGGGTCGTCCTTCCCTCGTCGCGGTCGAGCCGGCGGTGGGCATGGAAGAGGGGTCGCTGCTACGTTTGGCGGCTGCGCTCGAGCGGGGCAGCGAGCATCCGTTGGCGGAGGCCATCGTCCGCGGTGCCGAAGCGCGCGAACACGACCTCCCTGCTGCCGTCGACTTCTCGTCGGTGACGGGCAAGGGAGTCCGGGGCACCGTCGAGGGCCACTACGTTGCGCTTGGAAACCCGGCGATGATGGCGGAGGTCTCCGTTGATCCTCAGCCGCTGCGCGAGCGAGCCGAGACGCTACGATCCGAGGGGCAGACGGTGATGTTCGTTGCCGTGGACGGAGAGCTTGCCGGGATCATCGGGGTCGCCGACCCGATCAAGGCGAGCACGCCCGAGGCGATCAGAGCACTTCACGCAGAGGGGCTTCGGGTCGTGATGCTCACCGGCGACAGCGAGACCACAGCCAAGGCCGTGGCCGCCAAGCTCGGCATCGACGAGGTCATCGCCGGCGTACTTCCAGACGGGAAGGCGGCGAAGGTCGCATCGCTGCAGGCCGAGGGGCGCATCGTGGCGATGGCGGGCGACGGCATCAACGATGCCCCCGCGCTGGCCGGCGCCGACGTTGGGATCGCGATGGGCACCGGGACGGACGTGGCGATGGAGAGCGCGAGCGTCACGCTGGTGAAAGGGGACTTGCGCGGGATCGTTCGTGCACGGCGTTTGTCTCGAAAGACGATGGCGAACATCCGCCAGAACCTCTTCTTCGCCTTCGCCTACAACACTGCCGGCGTCCCCGTAGCGGCAGGCGTGCTGTACCCCGTGTTCGGGATCCTGCTCTCACCGATGTTTGCAGCTGCGGCGATGAGCCTAAGCTCGGTTTCGGTGATTGGAAACGCGCTGCGTCTTAGAAACAGTGATGTGTGACCGAGTCCCGGGTCGATGCATGTCGCCACGGAACGCCGGTTCACTTGTCGAATCTGCGATAGAGCGGGACGAAGATGAACGCGAAGTACCAGCCGTAGAGGTACGATTCAGCGAGCCCGATGAAGAAGCCCGGGAGCGTGAGCCACTCGAAGCCCGGCAACAGCGGCGACCACGCGGTGTGCATGTGGAGACTTTCGGGCATCGCCAACCCGAACGCGATGCAGACCAGATATGAAATGCCGAGGAATGACGCCATCGCGTGTCCCAGTGGTTGGATTTGGAGGCCGTGGTTCGCGGTGGCTTCGTTGTTCGTCATCTCGTTCTCCCTGCGAGTTCGGCGCTCGAGGTCAGCCGAATGTAGATGTTGTAGTCGTATTTGGCGCCCACGCAGCGAGGATATGACCGATGCTCTTGCGCGGTCTTGTGACCTCATCGGTTACATGCGGGTAGGTGTCTTCGTCTGGACTCCGGGCAGGGCATCGGGACGAAGAACGGCGCGAAGAGGCGCCAGGTTCACCACGTGCAGGCGGCCTCTGCCCCCCGATAGCATCGAACACGGGCCCCTCTCGCGCTAGATTTAGGGTCGGAGCCAACTTGATGCTGTTCTACGCGACAACCGTAGGCCGCACCCACCGGCGAACCTGATGAGCGACTGCCCACAGCTTCTCGATCCCGTCGAAGGAGGGCCACGAGTTCGGCCAATCCTCTGCGCCAAGCTCTTTGCTGAGCAGTTCCCCGATCGCCGCCACAAGCAGCTCCCCAGCACGGTGCCGATCGCGCTGCCCCACCGCTGAATGGGATCCATCGCCGGCATCGCGACGAACGGGCCGACCATCTGCAGCATCAGCTTCCACCCCATCGACCGATCCCCGGGTGTTCGCTTCGCGCGGACGGTTTCCCCGTCGACGAGCAGGACGCTGCCCGCCCCCCACCGCTCATGCGCAAGCACATCAACATCCAGGGGCGCTACGCGTTCGCTGCTCGGCAGACGCCTTCGAGCGCTTCAGAGCCCAGAGCGAGAACTCAACGATATCTAGCGGTCACGGCGCCGCTTAGCGCCGGATTCGGTTCCGGTGTTCCCCATGGGCCGAAACCGAGGCCTTCAGGCTGAAGGCTACGTCGTCAGTCCATCCCAGCCTGCTGCAAGCCTGTGGAAAGCGCGCTACGGTCAGAGACCCCGCAGGCCCGCTCCGCGTGGGCTTTAATCCAAACCAATGCGCCTTACGTTGTCCGTCTCACTGTGTCTGTCGCTCGCCGGATGTGTATCTGAGCCGGCCACTCACGTCGCCCCGATCACGCCGGACAACTCGGCGAACCACAACGGGCCCCGGACCTCCTCCAGGAGCCGGGATCCCGCCGATGCACCGAAGGTCAACTGGACTCGTTTGGAACCGGCCAATGTGACTCGCGTCTGCAGTGTCGCGAACGAGGACGGACGCCCGCGCCTCCGGGTCGAGGGCTGCGGTTGCGGCGAAGTCCTGTACTGCCGGATCGCCGAGCGCGATGGGGCGGCTGTGCTCGAGGTGGGCCAAGACCCCGAAACGCTGACGTTGTGTACCGCGTGCTCCCCCAATGTCCCGGCCACATGCGCGGTGCCGGGGGACTCGCTGCCACCGGCGATACGTTACGGCGGGGTCGTGCGTTGGCAGTCGAGCGCCCCAACGACCACGATCACGATCCGGCCTTGCGCTCAGTAACTGCGTCTCATCGCTCCTCGGCCGGCCTTGGCCCGACGACTACGGCGTGCGGGGTCTCGATCTGCGCCGCGCCCACGCGATGGCCACGATCCACAGCCCACAACATCCCGAAAGGGAGCGGAACCGAGACACGCCCACTGGGGATCCCGACCTTCGGGGATAAGGTTCTCCAGCGAGCTGTGGCGATTGTGCTCACGGCGGTCTACGAGCAGGACTTCTTGCCCTGCTCGTACGGGTTTCGGCCCGGTCCCTTCGCGCACCAAGCCCTGCAAGCGCTGTGGGAGCGGGCGACGAGGACGGCGGGCGGGTGGGTCGTCGAGCTCGACATACGGAAGTACTTCGACTCGATCGACCATGGCGATCTCCGGGAGGTCCTGCGCCGCAGGGTGCTCGATGGAGTGCTGCTGAGACTCATCGGCAAGTGGTTGAGGGCCGGCGTCCTGGAGAATGGGACGCTGTCGTATCCACGCAGCGGGAGTCCTCAGGGAGGAGTCATTTCGCCGCTCTTGGCGAACGTCTTTCTCCACGCGGTTCTCGATGCGTGGTTTGAAGAGGTCGTGCAACCGCGGATGCGGGGGCAAGTTCGGCTCTTTCGCTACGCGGACGATGCCGTGTTTGTGTTCGCACGCAAGGACGATGCCGAGCGGGTGATGGCTGTGCTTCCGAAGCGATTCGAGAAGTACGGGCTGACCCTGCATCCCCAGAAGACGAGAGTCATCGAGTTCGTGCGCCCTGACCGTCGGTCGAGGCGCGTGGGTCCGGGCGCTGGAAAGCGATCGGAGACCTTCGACTTCCTTGGCTTCACGCACTACTGGGGGCGCTCGCACGGCGGAAAACTGCTCGTGCGTCGCGAGACCGCCAAAGACCGCTTTCGCCGTTCGCTCAAGGGGATCGCGAGGTGGTGTCGATGGCACCGCCACGATGACCTCCGAGTCCAGCAGAAAGCTCTCTCAGAAGTTACGCGGGCACTACGGGTACTTCGGCATCGTCGGCCCACGGATGTGCTTCGACCCCCGGACGAGCGCACCGGGTTCGTGTGTACCGAGCCATCCCCGGCACTGGGCAAAGACCTCCGGCTTGCTGAACACGCGCTGCACGTCTTTGGGCTCGCAGTCCGCGAGCGGCGCTCCGGCTATCCGCGCTGGGGGACCCGCTGGGTCTCGCCCCACGATGCCTGCTGCCCCATCGTCGCGAGCTGAGCCAGCTCGGCGACCGGTGCGAGGGCCTGTCGTGCCATCGCGCGCGCAATGTCGGAACGGGCGATCAGGCGCGCCATCGGAGGAGACGCGTAGTAATAGAAATCGACCATCGACTTGCCCAGTGCCGAACGCTCCAGCACGCGGTCACGAACCCAGCGCAGCGCCTGCACCTTGTTGTCCCACGGGACGCCGTAGGCAGCCGTAGCAATGAAACAGAACCCCTCGACGACCGCAAACTGCTGCTGCGGGGTCGTGACGGCCATGGATGCGACGTCGCTGCTGTTGGCGCATCGGTCTTCGTACCGGATGCCGACCTGGTAATTCGTGGCGCCGAAGAGCTGGTCGAGCTCGCACCACGTGGACACGCCCGGCGCGAGCGGCTCTCCGCAGTCTTCCTCGGCGGGAACCTGCTGGATCGCCGAGGGGAGCGTGTCGGACGTGAGCGCGAGCTCGCCTTGTCGATAGAACATGCGAACCGCTCCGAGTTCGGTGCTCACGTCCTCGGGCACGGTGAAGTGCACACGAACGCGATCGAAGTCGAGCGGCTCAACCTCGACGTCGGTCAGCGCAGCGAGCGTGGTGTCCTCGCAGCTGCCCCAGCCGGGATCTTGGCCCTGGCCGCCGCCCTCGGTGCCGTGGCTGAACACCCCGAACCGAAACGTCTGCTCATTGAGCGTGAACAGCTGGAGGCGATCGGCGCCGCTGCCGTCGTCGATGCTGATGCTGTCGTCGGGGGGATTGAGCGTGCCCGACTCGCCGGTGAGGTCGCCGTATCCGGTGTAGTGATCGGTCGAGTTGAAGCCCGACATTGTGGGCTCGAAGCTCACGTCGTAGACGATAGAGGGCTGCCCCAGGTAGGGGATACCGAAGCTGGCCAGGCGGGGATCGACGTAGTGGTCGTCCTCCCGATCGTAGGCCCAGCTGTCGTTCTGGTCGTCTTCGATGTTGATCTCGACGCGGGCAACCAGCGGCCCGGCATTGGCAACATCGGCCGGGATGAGGGCCGTGACGAGGTGCGGCGTGTATCCGGCCGGCGTCGCGCGGGTGACGGTGTCGAGGTCGTTGAGTTCGGAGAACGTGCGGACGTCGGCGTGGTCGCCCTCGGTCTCGAACTCGACGAGGTCGGAGCGCGGCGGGTACACGCTGGTCTCCTCAGAGAAGCGGCCTTTGTCCGACTGGAACACCGCCGGCGAGGGGCAGGTGAGGGTGTCGGTGGAGATGACTTCGTGCTCGTCCGGGGTCAGCGGGCGGCAGAAGTACGGCTCCGGAGAGCTGGAGTTCTCGTGCCACCCCAAAGAGTTGGCATCGGAGGGCTGGTCGTCGTGAAAGACCAGCTGGGGATAGGTGATGTCCCGGGCGTGGGCCCAGACCGGAAGGACGCCGGGCCGTGGACCGTACGGAAACCGCCAGCTCGACAAGAAATCCCAGCGACCCGGTCGGTTGCCGATGCCGAGCGTTCCGGTGGCCTGGGTGACAAAGACGTCGCGGACGAAGTTGCCCTCGCTGTCCTCAAGCCAGATCGCGATCTGGGCGCCGGGCACGGGCTCGAAGTGAAATTCGAGCAGCGTGTCTCCATCGGCCGCGGAGGCGAGTGATGGTGTGGAAAGAGCCACGGCCGCGATGCCCACGCCCAAGCCGAACCGCACTGCGCTCGATCGCATGGCCGCGAGTATAGCGAGGGGACCCGGTGATCGGCGGCTCGATCGGTGTTGTGCGGCAGGATTTTGGCATTTTCGGCGGTCTGAGCGCTTGCAACCCTCGCACGCGTCGAACCTTCCCTCTGCGATGTTCGGCTGTGCAGGCGGTTGGTAGCCTCTCGGCTCGTGTCGCGCTCTTTCATCGGGTGGGTTCCGTGGGCCCGGACATTTGTTCTCGGATGCGCCCCCGCGGCCGAGCCCGCGCAGGTCCCGGCGACCGCAGCCGAGCCAAGAACCGCTCCGGGCTCATCTCGGCATAGGTGGCTCCATTTCGGCTGGGCTTTTTGAAGTGCACGCGGACCTGTCCGTCGGCGGTGCGCTGCACGGCACCGAGCGCAAACGGGGGACGCAGCAGATAGCGGCAGACGCGTTCAAGACGCTTTCGGTCGCGACCATCAACGGCGACGGCGGCATGAAGCTGCATGCCGAAGCCCGAGACAAGCATCGGTCCGACGGCACAGGGCAGGGCGCGCACGGGCTCAGGGCCAAGCCCGGATAACCCAAGCTGGACGCATGCCGCGACGCCATCCTCGGGCGGCTCTCCTTCGTCAAGGGCACACTCGGCGAGGTCCGCGTGCAGACGCTGGAGCGTACTCAAAAGGTGCTCCGCGGCCAGCTGCTCACTGGGCCAGAAGCGAACCTCCTGCGCGTCGTCATCGGGAGCCTCGAAGCAGCCATCGGTCACCAACGCGTGCAGATGCACGAACAACCCCAGGTCACTGCGGAGCCGCTGCACTACGATGACCATCCCCGGATGCAGCGTGCTGCTGGTCGCCCGAGCGTGTTCAAGCTTGGTCTGTCGACGCAGCGTCTGCATCACCCTCTTGGCGAAACGCTGGCACACCAGTGCGAGCAAGCGCTTGTCGTAGCCCAGCCGCACGGCCATCGGCCCCTCGCGACAGCACCCACTGCCGCCACGGCACGGCCGGGAACCGATGCTCCATGAGCAGCGTCGCGCTCTCGCACATGCGCCGGCCCATGCACGACGGGCAGCCCCCGCGGCTCTTGCACGCGAAGGGGACCCGCAGCGCATCGCCGCAGCGTCGGCATTGCGCCACCAAGAAGCCCTACTCGAAGTCCCCACACGTCGCGAACGCCTCGATCTCGTCAGCGTACGGCTCTGGAGGCCGAGGGCTAGCCATTCTCCCGATGGAGTGGGGCGATGCTGAGTCTGCGCCACGGGTGGAGGTCGACGCGGGCACGTTGCTGTTCGATGTCGGCCTGACGGCGAACACCGCCGTTGCGCTTGGGGGACAACAGGCGGTCGATTGTCGCCGGGCTAATCTGGAGGAGCTTCTCTCGGACGGTTGAGTCGAGGCCGAGGTGCCCGTGCCGCTCTAGGGCAGGAATCAGCACAGGGAGTAGCGGCGCCAGACGTTTGCCACAAATACGATCAGAGGCCTCCCAGAGGATCGTCAGCGCCACGGCCACGGCCCCGTCGTAGACCGGAACTCTGGCCGACGCGCGCCTCGGGCTTGCGGTGCCAGCCGGCCTGTTCAAGACCCTGACCGGATGCTTGCGGTGGAGGCTGGTGAGCGCGACGAACTCGTCCAGAATCTTCGACTTCTCGACGCGTGTTGCAGGGCGGTATCGATCGCGCACGGCCTCAGCGAGTTCTTTTCGTACTTGTGATCTGACCTTTGGCACGCGGCCTCCTCGAGTTCTACGGGTTGCATTTTCGATGAGGCAACGATGTGCTCAGAGTTGCAAAAAACATGAGTCAATGCGCCGGCAGAAATAGTTGTCGCTGACCAAAGGGCAGACAAACAACACTGCATCCAGCGTCGCGATGGCCTCGCTCACCGCCGCAGACTCCCTCGGCTGGGCTTTTTCCTCACCCTGCTAAACTCCTGGAATGTGCGCGGGGGCCGTGGGACCGAGACCATCACGCGCGCGAACCTCGAGGCGGCGCGTCGACTGGGTCACTCGGTCCTGGACGAATCGGCGTCTGTGCAACAGCCCCTGCTGGTCTCCGGATGGGGCTCGGTGCAGGCGTGCCTGGTTTCCGTCTCTGACCCGCGACGGGATTGGGTCGTGACCCTGGGGACCGAGGAATCTATGGTCGGGCGAGGCTGGAGTCGCACCCGTTCGCAGTGGCCGTCGGCGAGTGACGCGATGCTGTTTCGAGAAACACCAGTTCTCCTACATGTGCCGCCCCTCCGGCGTCTGGCTCGAAGACTTGTCCACGACGAACGGAACGCTCCTCTTGACCCACGAACAAGCCATCGGCCTGCGGCCGTACAGTTGGCCCAGCAGGCCAAGTCATGGGCATGATCGGTTTGGCCGGACACTCCGAAAGCGGAGACAATGCCAAGCACAACGAACGTGACGAAGAAGCGGACAAGAAGAAAGTACAGCGCCGAGTTCAAGGCCAACGCGGTGAAGCTGGCCATGCAAGGCGGCATGAGCATCGCGACGGTGGCCCGCGACTTGGGCGTGCACGAGAAGAGCCTCTACGAGTGGGTGCGGCTGGCGAAGGAAGAAGCCCAAGGAGGACTGTCGTTCGACGAACGCGAGGAGCTGGCGCGGCTACGGCGTGAAAACCGGCGACTTCGACAGGAGCGAGACATCCTAAAAAAAGCCTCGATCATTCTGGGCGGCGGAGAATGACGAGCTACGACCTCATCGCCGCGTCCAAGGGCGAACTTCCGGTCGCGGTGGCTTGCGACGCCTTGGGAGTCTCGCGCCCTGCGTACTACGCCCATGTGCGCGAGAGGGAGTCACCGCCCTCGAAGCGCAAGCAACGGGCGAGGCGGCTTGAGCATGCGATTCGAACTGCGTTCGACGAGTTCCGCGGAACGTACGGCCGGCCTCGTCTGCTGCGAGTGCTGAGGGCCCGTGGCTTTCGCATCGGCGTGAACCAGCTTCGAAAGTAAATGGCTCAGATGGGCCTTCAGGCGAAGCCCAGAAGGAAGTTCAAGCGGACGACCGACTCGGACCACGAGCTGTCGTGCTCACCCAACCTGCTGGCGCAGCACTTCATCGTCGATGCACCCAACCGTGTCTGGTGCTCGGACATCACCTACGTACGCACGTGGGAAGGCTGGCTCTACGTCTGCGTCGTCGTTGACCTGTTCGCGCGGAAGGTCGTCGGATGGCACGCCGCAGACCACATGAGAGCCGAGCTCGTGACCACGGCGTTCGACGCCGCAGTCGGTCGACGGGGCGTTGGCCCTGGCCTCATCTTCCACTGCGATCGCGGCAGCCAGCTTGAACTCAACGGGTCGTCGCAACACCGCTTCGTCGGGCCGAGCGTAGATGATCGTCGAGAGCTTCACCAGGTGTCTTCCAGCCGAGGGTCTTGCGCGGCCGGCTATTGAGGGTGGCAGCGACGGCAGCGAGGTCGGTAGCGGAGTGCCTGCTGAGGTCAGTGCCCTTCGGGAAGTATTGGCGCAGCAAACCGTTGGTATTCTCGTTCGTGCCGCGCTGCCAGGGACTGTGCGGGTCGCAAAAGTAGATCGGCAGCCCAGCGTCAACGCGTAGCTGGGCGTGCTGCGCCAGCTCGGCACCTTGGTCCCATGTCAACGATCGACGCAGAGCAGCGGGCAAAACCGTGATCGATGCCGCGATCGCATCTCGGACCGCCTTGGCGCCGTGTCCCGCCAAGGCGGGACCGTTCTTGAACCGCGGCTCGTCACCATGACCATCCATTCTGGGCAGGTGCAGCAGGATCGTGAACCTGGTCGTGCGCTCGACCAGCGTTCCGATCGCGGAGCTTTCCAGACCGATGATCAGGTCGCCTTCCCAGTGTCCAGGCACGGCTCGGTCGTCGGCCTCCGCCGGCCGTTCGGCGATCATGATCTCGGGGCTGACGAACTTCTTGCCGCGCTCGCGGGTTCGAGCTCTGGGGACTCGAAGCGCTCGCCCGGTTCGCAGGCACGCCACCAACTCTCGGCGCAGCGCGCCTCGTCCTTGGACGTAGAGAGCTTGGTATATGGCCTCGTGAGAGATTCTCATCGACTCATCATCCGGAAAATCAACGGGGAGCCGGTTCGAGATCTGCTCGGGGCTCCATGAGTTGGCCCAGCGCCGATCCTGTCGACGACCGTGGCGTCGACCGTTCCAGCGTACATCGGGACCAGGCAGGACTGCGCCGTCTGGTGTTGAAATCGTCCCCGCAAGGCGCTCCTGCACGTACTGGCGCCACATGGGGTTTGCGACGAGCTTCGCGATCTTCGGACGCGCCGCTCGCCGGTCTGCGTGCCACTGCGCGGCCGTGGCCCGATACTCGAGACCCCCGCAGCGAGTCGCAGCGTTACGTCGCAACTCCCTTGAGACTGTCGACGGTGACCGACCAAGGTGTCGGGCGATCGCACGTACCCCCTGGCCCTTCGCGCGGAGGAGCCATCTCCTCGCGCTCTGCGAACGACAAGTACCGTCCCGACAGCTTGGGGAACTTGGAAGGTGCCATCCCCCCACTTTGCCTAAACCAGCGGTTGCCCACAGCCGGAGAGAGAGCAGCTAAGACCGCGGCCTTCTCGCTTGCGACGCCTCGCGCGATCGCGTCCCAGAAGCGCTTCCGATGTTCGCGGCGCCACCCCGGTGGGCGGCCAGGCGAACGCATCGGGGGCCGCAACGCTCGGTCCGCAGGTCGTCCTTTCTTTCTCTTCATCGAGACTCCTTTTCTTCGAGGTGTTGCGACAAACGATTGAATTCGCCCAGTACGCCTCCAGAGTCCTCCGGACTCGCCTCGAACGGGCGCAGATGCGGCAGAGCATGTCGCGCCGCGGAAACTGCTACGACAACGCCGTCGTGGAGAGCGTCAACGACAAGCTCAAACAAGAACTCATCCATCGAAACATCTGGCCCACCAAAGCACAGGCCCAGTCCGCAATTGCCGACTACATCGAGTGCTTCTACAACCCTCACAGGATGCACTCGACCCTGGGCTATCTAGCCCCCAACGAGTTCGAACGGGAACATGCCGCGAAACTCGCGGCCTAACTAACAACGTGTGCGGACTTGCGGATCATGGTCAAGTTCCTTCATCGCAGGTCTACTGCGATCGAACGCCACCGTGCCCCCAACGACTCGCCGGGGCTCCGGGTTTCAACGGCCTACGCGCTGCAAGAACCGTGTTGTGCAGCCCAGGTCGAGGCAGCAGGTTTCTGCTCGTCTCGCCGCAGACCGCTTAACGTGTATTTCGACATAATCCGGCCTGGCACCCTCGAAAGGCCGTGCGCGCGCATGGGGAGTGCTGCGTGCAACACGCGCGCCAGCCCAGCACCAACTGCGCAAAACCGGCTTCCGCGGGACTCGTGTGTGTGCCCACGACCTCCTTGCCCTATCCACCGACAGGAATGTCGCGGAGCCCCTTGGCATCATCCTCTGTAGAAGCAAGAGAAGCTCGAGCCGATGGGAACTGGCGCAGAGGTTGCACCAGCGACCACTCATGCACCGGATTCCGACTTCGTTGACCCAGTCTATTCGTCGTCTCGTGAGCACGCAGGTCAGCTCAGCGTTTGGGCCAGTCCTGGCATTCGCCGCCGCCCTTGGCTGCGGCGACCCCGACGGTATCGAGGCGAACGGCGAGAGTGACGGCATCGAGGCGAGTGGCGGCATAGAGACGGGCGCACCGTCCAGCTGCGATGTCCCCTCGGACCCATTTCCCTTACCCGCCGAAAATAGTGTGTCGCTGCGCATCGAGAATCGGACCGATGGCCCAGTCTTTATTGCCGACCCCGGATGCATGGACGCGCCGTACCAAGTCGAACTGCCCGCAGGGATTGAGGGTTCGGCACCGGAGCTTCCCGGTTGTCACTGGAACTGCCGCGACGCTGCGAAGGGGAACTGTCCCCACTCTTCCCTTTGCCAGGGGTCATGCAGCGAGCCCCTGTGGCGGATCGAGCCGGAGGCGACACTGGAGGTGCGGTGGAGCGGCAGGATCGAGCGGGCCGTGCCTATACCCGAGGAAGAAGGGTGCTGCGTTGGGTTCTCCACGGAGTGCACGGACACGGAGGTGGCCCCGCCCGGCGAGTACCGCATCCTCGTGGACGCGTTCGCGGCTGCCGCGGACTGTGGCGACGCGTGCGAAGTGCCGTGCGAGGAGGCCGAGGCAGCCTGCGAGATCTCCCAGGGCGAAAGCAACGGCGAGTTCGTTCGTGGTCGCTCGTTCTCCGTCCGCACGAGCTTCGACGTACCTGCCAGCGAACCTGTTGTCGTTGTCATCGAGAGCTGAAACTGTCCTCGACGAGGACCCGAGTGCGATCGTCGTGCGGTCCTCACCCGTCGGCGGTGGGCACGACGCCTGAATCCAGAATCGACACCCGCAAGCCAGATCGAGATGCGGGCCCTGAACCGCGACAGCTGCGTCATTGCATGGTGCACCCGGTGGCTCGCGTTGGTGGTCGGACTGGTGTTCCAGTGATGGTCAACACCTTGCACGACGACGCCTCATGAGATTCCACCGTGGTTGGCGCGCCGCCTTCTATGCTCGGCTCGGCCGACCTCGCTCGACGGTCTATCGCGAGCTCGATCGGAACGGCGGACGAGGCGTGTATCGAGCCGCGGCCGCGGAGACGCGGGCCTGGGACCAGGCGAAACGGCCGAAGATGTGCAAGCTTGCAGCTGATCCCAGACTGCGCAGGCTGGTGGCTGCCAAGCTTCGCAAAGACTGGTCGCCATCGCAGATATCGGGCTGGCTGAAAGCCCGCGCCCCCAAGTCCTCAGAGCCCTACGGGTCGCACGAGACCATCTCTCGGACGCTGTTCGTCCAGGCTCGCGGAGTCCTCAAGAAAGAACTCATCGCCCATCTGCGTTCGAAGCGGGTGATGCGACGTGCCAAGTCCTCATCCCTGCGAGGCAAGGGGCGAGGCCAGATCGTCGATGCGGTCCCGATCAGCGAGCGACCTGTGGAAGCGGACGATCGAGCTGTCCCTGGGCATTGGGAAGGCCACCTCATTCAAGGGGCCCGTAGGCACGCCGTAGCAACGTTGGTCGAACGCTGCACGCGGTTCGTCAAGCTCGCCCGGCTCAATGGCAAAGACGCACCATCCGTCACGAAGGCGCTGATCAAGAAAGATCGGCAAGCTGCCCGGCGAGGTCCGCCGGTCACTCACCTGGGACCGAGGGCTGGAGATGGCCGAGCACGCCAAGTTCACGGTGGCGACCGGAGTCCAGGTGTCCTTCTGCGACCCTCAAAGCCCGTGGCAGCGGGGATCGAACGAGAACACCAACCGACTGCTTCGGCAGTATCTCCCCAAGGGTGCTCCGATCGGAGAGCTGTCCCAGCAGCAGCTCAATGCCATCGCACGCAAACTCAACGAGCGGCCGCGAAAGACATTGAACTTCGAGACACCGGCGGACAGACTTGCTGTCGCGCTGACCGCGACGGCTGTCGCCCTCATGCCGCGAGGGCGGCTCATCATGCTGCTGGTCGTGAAGGTGCCGTGGCAGCACCAACAGTACTGCGTCGGACTGGGAGCCCGTATTCTTGGATTCTGCTGAATCCGACCGCCTGCGTCTCCGACGCAGGATCTGTCAGGGGCGGTGGCGACCGTCCATCCCGTGGTGCTCGCGGCACATCGCCGTGCTTGTGCCGCGCCTCATCTCCTCCATCATCTCGTCGAGCTCGCTCAGGCAGGCCGTCATTTCTAGCTGGTGCCGTTGCTCCTCCGCACGGCCGTCCGTGATGTTGGTCTGGCTCATCATCGCGTCTTGGTGACGGCCGCGCTCCGCGTCACACGTGCCACGCATCTCGATGAGCGCGTCGAGAAGGTCGGGGGCAACGTCCTCGCACATTCCCATGTCCCCAATACCGTGCTCTAGCTCCTCCAAGTGGCCGTGAAGCGCCCCCTCATGTCCAGCTTCGCTGTTCTGAAGTTCCACGAACTCGGACGTGCGCTCCGCTAAACCTGCGTGCGCGCCGACTTCGACGCGGAGTTCGTCGATGACAACCTGTGCATCGTCAATTTGATGCAGGAGGGGTTCTCCGTTGTGGGAATCGCATCCGCACAGCCCGACCCAGAGCCCAACAAAAAGGGGCCCACCGAAGCGCTCCGTCCTTGGTGTCCGTCCCGAAAATTTCACCATATCGATTGGAGCGTAGCCTTCGCCGGGGTGGGGGCGCGCGAAAGTCCTGCGCGGCCTCGGGCTTTGAGGCGGCGATAGGGGCACAGGAAACCATGCGCGGGCGACGGCGACCCGGACGGCTATCTGCGTGCGGCGTCACGTTCAGTTTCTACTGACTCCTCCGGCCGAGCTTCGACGTGCCCGCGCCAAGCGGGATGACGTCCGACCGAGTCGCTCGCCCGTCACAGCGACCGCGGGTTCGCAACTTGTACTCAAAGGGTTGTCACAGCGCGTCGTGGGCCTTTTTGGTCAATCTGTGCTTTCCACGTTCCGTGGCCGCGGTCCGTCGAGCAAATGCGACCGCGGACGTACTCGAGCTGGTCAAGAGGCGGCGTACCTCATGGTCATACTTGTCTCCCGCGCGGCGCAACGCCGCGTTCCCATGCCGGTGACCGTCGAGGACACCGCGTCGCCGGGCAGGGTGCAGCATCTTCGGGGTGCCGGCACGCCTCAGCGGCTAGCATCTCACGAAGGAGTTCACCCATGACGAGCCAAAGCCGAAAGAAGCGAAGCGCAGAATCTGAGCCAGCGGGAGCACGAGGTACCGTGGACGATGCGACAACTCGTTTTACATTCCTCGCTCCGCAAGCGAAAGAGGTGCTCCTTGCCGGCTCGTTCAACGAGTGGACGCTGAGCGCAACACCCATGCTGCGTGGCGATGATGGTGTGTGGACAGTGCGCGTTCCTCTTGCGCCGGGTCGGCACGAATACAAGTTCGTCGTCGACGGGACATGGTGCTGTGAGCCACCCGGACAAGAACCTCACGCGGACGCGACGGAGCGCGTAGCGAACGAGTTCGGGACGATGAACCGAGTCCTGCACGTGGGCCCGTGAGGTCGCGATGTCGTCGCAGAAACGGACGCGGAGCGCTCATCCTGCGATGAGCGCTCCGCTCACCTGTTTGCATTGCAGCAAGACGGCCTCGCCCGAGCAGTTGCGGGCGTATCCAACCAGTACGCGCTGGGAGTCCAGGAACGGCAGATCCTCCCCGCTGGGAGTGAGTTGGATGGTCCGTGAGCAGGCGTACAACTTCGCGCTCTACTCAAAACACGCGCACAGCGTTCGGCTGCTCCTGTACGACTCGGAGGACCTGGTGACACCCGTGCTCGAGCGCGACTTCGTCGTGCCGCGCAACAAGACAGGGCCGATCTGGCACTGTCGAATTCGTCGAGTCGAGGCTCAAGATGGCCACTACTACGCGTATCGCGTCTTCGGCGGCAACGCAGTCGACGTCCACGGAAGGTCGGACGAGGCGAAACTCCTGCTCGATCCCTACGCAAAGTCGGTCTTCTTTCCGCCGGGGTTCAGTCGCGAGGCCGCACAGACTCCCGGATCGAACGCTGGGATCGCGCCGCTTGCTCTGCTCAACGAATGCCGCTGCGTCGGCTCGACGAGAGCGTCGCCGCCGATGCGACATGCGTCAGACCTGGTGATCTATGAAATGCACGTGCGCGGGTTCACCCAGCATCGGTCATCCGGGGTGACACCCAAGAGCCGGGGCACGTTCGAAGGGATCGTGCAAAAGATTCCCTACCTCCAGCAGCTCGGCGTCACGGCGGTGGAGCTGATGCCGGTCTTTCAGTTTGATCCCGGCGAGGATAACTACTGGGGGTACATGCCGCTCAACTTCTTCGCGGTGCATCACTCGTACGCGACGGAGCCAGATGCTTGCGCGCAACGAAAGGAGTTCCGGGCCATGGTGGATGCGCTCCACACGGCGGGAATCGAAGTCCTCCTCGACGTCGTGTACAATCATACAACCGAGGGGGACCAGCGTGGTCCCACGTACAGTTTCCGCGGCATCGACGGCCGTACCTACTACCTTCTCTCTGGCGCCGAAGACCAGCCGTACGCCAACTTCACCGGGACGGGAAATACCCTAAACACGAGCGAGCCGGCTGTTCGCCAACTTGTCCTGGACAGCCTGCGGTACTGGGTGTCCGAAATGGGAGTCGACGGGTTTCGTTTTGATTTGGCTTCAGTCTTCGCCCGGCGCGCGGATGGGAGCCTCGCGACCGACGAGGCTCCCATCTTCGCGCAGATCGCCGACGATCCGGTCCTGTCGCAGGCGCGACTCATCGCCGAGCCATGGGACGCGGCCGATGCCTACCTCTTGGGCCACCGTTTCCCGGGTACGACGTGGATGCAATGGAACGCTGCGTATCGCGACGCCCTTCAGAGGTTCGTGCGGGGCGATGCGGGCTATGTCGCGGAAACAATGACTCGGATGTACGGCAGCTCCGACCTGTTTCCCGATGATCGCGCCCACTCCCTCCGACCGTTTCAGAGCCTCAACTATGTCGCTTCGCACGACGGTCTAACGCTGTACGACTTGGTCTCCTACCAGGCCCAGCGCAACTGGGCGAACGGGCACGACAACCGCGATGGCCACCGGGATTTCAGCTGGAACGGCGGTCATGAGGGTGATGAGGGAGCTTCCGACACCGTGCTCGCTGTGCGCAAGCGGCAGGCAAAGAACTTGATGTGCCTGCTGCTGCTCTCAAACGGTACGCCGATGATCCGCATGGGCGACGAGTTCCTGCACACCCAGTCCGGCAACTCGAACCCGTACAACCAGGACAATGAAACCAGCTGGCTCGACTGGGGACGCCTCGATCGCAACGCAGACTTCTTTCGCTTCTCTGGGCTGTTGATTGCGTTTCGGAAGGCGCACCCTTCGCTTTGCCGCGCCGAGTTCTGGCGCGACGACGTCACTTGGCTCGGCCCTCAGGGAGCCGTCGACTTTTCATCGGGATCGCACACGTTCGCGTTCCTGCTCGACGGGCAGTCGGAGGGGGACGACGACCTCCTCGTGATGGTCAACATGGGGACCAGCGCTGTCAATTTTGGTTTTCCCGCTGCCCGAGGTCGGGACTGGTTGCGCTGCATCGACACCTCGCTGCCGACGCCCAGCGACATCGTCGAAGCCGGCACCGAGGACTCTCTCGCGGGAGACTGCTACCCGCTGGCGGCCAGGAGTGTGGCCGTGTTGCTGGGAACAAACGCGGGATGACCGACTGCACTTGCTGATTCGCCGCACCGGCCATTCTTAGCCTCCAGGTCGGTTCCTGCTGCCCAGCTCGGAGGGTGACGGTCGGGGGGCGCGTCACCGGCGGCCCCGCTCATCGAGCGCGGCCGCCGACCATCGCATGTCGCAGACCCCGTCCCCGCGCGACAATGTGTGGCG
The DNA here is from genome assembly GCA_913061055.1 of uncultured Pseudomonadota bacterium. Classification (GTDB taxonomy): domain Bacteria; phylum Myxococcota_A; class Polyangia; order Nannocystales; family Nannocystaceae; genus CAJXVA01. Next base: position 7,853 of record CAJXVA010000048.1, on the reverse strand, counting down.
GCGTGCATAGTGCCCGCGCTCGAACGGGCCTGCGCCGGCGAGCAGGTCGGCCGCCGGCCAGTCGTACAGGCACCACGATTGGTAAAACGCGTCCGCTTCTCCCCGATCGCCGTTCTCGGCGACGTAGCGCTCGACAAAGCCGAATGGCGCGCAGTAGCTCCAGTCGGTGTGGAGACACCCGTTGATCGAGCGGGTCGTGACCTCGTATCCAGGCCGCCCAGGGGCGCTAAAAGGGAAGCGCATCAGCGAGCGCAGCGCCACGTCGATCCGGCGCTGCGGGTCTCGGGTGACGACCCGGCCAAACGAGAGCGGGATCCGGATCATGCGCTCATAGACTTTCCAGCCCACGTCGGCGAAGAGCTCGCACGCATACGCGCGCTCGATACCAGCAGCGATCAGCGCGTGGTAGGCCGCCACCGTCAAGACGGCAAGGAACACATTGCAACGATTGCCCAGGGTCGGGGCGCGCACGTACGAGCTCGATGCCAGGATCGCTGCGACACGCCGCCACATGTCGGCAAGGAAGGCGTCGACGTCGGGCCCTAAGAACCGTCCAGCCGCTGGATCACTGCGACTGACCCGGCGGCCCTGCAGGGTCTGCCGAGCCGCGCGCCGAACGATGCCGCGGAGTAGTCGGGCCAGCACGCGTTCGAGCGTGTTCCGTGCAGCGGCGTTCGGAGCGGGCGCTCCGCCCTGGTTCTTGGCCGGTGCAGCCAAAGGTAGGTGCACGCGCCGTCTCTCGGAGTCACGCGTGCCGCCGGATTCGGTAGTCTCGTCGGTGGCCATCACACTCCGATTTCGTCTAGCGGCTGCTTCGACCGCGTCCGCCTTTGAACGGGGCGCGTTGAGCCACGGACCCAGCGAAGAGTTCCTGGAGTTCGTTGGTGATCCCTTCCTGACGGAGGCGATTCAGTTCGATCCGCATGTCGTCGAGCCGATCGTCCAATGTGTGGATCGCAGCATCGGTTGTACGCAACCGTGCGTCGTGCTCGGCGGTCAGTGACTCCAGGGCGCACCGGTAGATCGCAGCGTACGTCCACTCCAGCAACGAGGCCTCGAGAACGCTCTGCAGCGGTTCGTAACTGAGAGGTCCGTAGCCAGCCGACTTGCGGACAACTGCCGGCGCGCCCGTGGCGGGCGTGGGTCGTGGAGGGTACACGCGCAGGGCGGTCGCTTGGTCCTCAGGATCGTCGACGTGCCGGTTGTAGACCACCTCCACGCGACAGCACTCCCCCCCAGGAAGCTCTCGCTCGAGATGTGTCGCCAACGTCCCCACGATCTTGTCTACCCCGTGAACGGATACGGGCGCATCGTGGGCGAAGTCGACTCGATGCCCTGCAGCCTCAAGCTGCGCCCGAGTGCGTCGGCCCACAGCGACGACCAGCCGTACCTCTGCGTGCAGGCGATGGATGCGAGCCACGGCACGTTCCACCAGGTGACGCGTCAGGGCGCCGCACATGCCCTGGTCGCTACCCAACACGATCAGCATCACGCGGACCGGGTCGGGCTGTGTGATCGGCTCGAACCCGGAGGTGAGCAGCCCGCGCGCGATCGAGTTCTCGTACTTGCGAACCGTCTGCAACGCGGCATGTCCTCTGCGTAGCTGGACGCCGGACAGTGCCCGCATGGATACGAGGATCTCTCGCACTGCTAGTGAGTTGTCCCGTCGCCGCTGAAGTGTCGTCTCGTCCATGGGGTCATGCCTCTTCGAGCAACGAGCGGACGGCTCGTCTCAGGTCGTCGGTTGGAGGCGGCCCCTCGGCGAGCGCATGGCGAAATTCTTCTGAGCGTCCGGCGATTCCGGCCAAGAGTCTGTCGACGTGAGCTGCGACTTCTTCCGTTGCAAGGTTGTCGAAACAACCCTCCTCGAGCGCAACGAGCAGCGCGACCTGCTGCGCCGGCGACCGCGGCCGTCCCGGACCTTGTTTGAGCAGCTCTCGAATCCGCTCGCCGCGCGCCAGTAGGCGTTGGGTGGAGGCATCAACCCGGCCGCCAAACCGGCTGAAAACCTCGATTTCGCGGAACCGAGCCGCATCGAGTCGCAGCTTGCTCGCGACCGCTTTCATCGCCGGTCTCTGGGTTCTACCGCCCACGCGAGACACACTCAGGCCGACGTCCACGGCGGGTTTGACGCCGCGGTCGAACGCCATCGGGTCAAGATACAGCTGCCCGTCCGTGATCGAGATCAGGTTTGTCGGAATGAAGTCGCTGATGCGCCCGGCATGGGTCTCCGCGATGGGGAGCATCGTGAGCGAGCCGCCCCCTTTTCTGTCGCTGAGCCGGGTGCCTCGCTCAAGCAGCCGGGAGTGCACGTAGAAGATATCCCCCGGGTAGGCCTCGCGCCCTGGAGGTCTGCGTAGCAGCAACGCGAGTTCCCGATACGCGACAGCATGCTCGGTCAAGTCGTCGAAGATGATGAGAGCTTCCTCGCCCCGGTCACGGAAGTACTCGGCGATCGTGCAGCCCGCGTAGGGAGCAATGAATCGGAACCCCGGGGTGCTCGACGGAGGGGCAATCACCACCACCGTGTTTTGGAGCGCATCGTGGCGCCGCAAACGATCCAGAAGCTGAACGACCGACGACGACTGTTGCCCGATCGACACGATGACACAGCGCACTCCTGTGTCTCGCTGGTTGAGCACTGCATCGATCGCAAGCGTTGACTTGCCGGTACCCCGGTCCCCGACGATGAGTTCTCGTTGCCCGCGCCCGATCGGGAACAAGGCGTCGACGGCGGTGATCCCCGTCGAGAGCGGCTCACGGACTGCCGCGCGGTCCACCAGCGGCGGCGCCGGGCGCTCGATGGGCCAAGCCTCAACGTTCGCCCAGTCGGGGCCACCGTCAGCGGGTCGCCCCAGAGGATCGACGACGCGCCCGAGCAACTCGTCTCCAACCGGGACACAGAGCACGTCACCCGTGCCCACCACAACATCACCAACGTGGACGCCGTCCGGATCATCGAGCAACGCGACGCCGAGCTCGTCCTCATCCAGATCGAGCACTATTCCGGGACGGCCTTCGCCGATGGTCACTCGCTCGGACAGAGCCGCGCCGGGCAAGCCAGAAATCCGGGCCACGCCGTCGGCGATCGACACGACGTGTCCGACTGAGGTGCTATGCGGCTGGAACGCATACTGTTCCGCGGCTGCCCCGAGCCGTCCCGCGATGTCGTCGAGCCGGCCCGCGTCGCCGTCGTCCGGCGGAGGAGCGATCATTGCAACCTCGCAAGCGCATGGGTGATCTGCCTGCGCACGCTGCCGTCCAGCACGGTATCCCCGGCGACGAGTTGCGCGCCGGCGATCAAACTCGCGTCGATTCGAGTCACGGGCGACTTGAAGATTCGCTCGGCCGCACAATGCAAGGCGCGTGGCACGGGACCGCGCGCAACTACCAGAGAGAATCCACTGGCACCGGCCCGCGTCAGTTCGTCGCGTTGGTCCGCCGACAGATTCGCCAGATGATCCGCGAACCGCTGGCAGGTCACCACGTGTAGATTCGCCACGTCGCCGAGTTCCCGCAGCAACCCCGCCAAGAGCTGGGTCAGTGCCGGCGCGAGGCCCTGCAGAAAGTGAGATTGTTGCCGTGCCTGCTCGTCTAGGGCGCTTGCAAGCAGCGTGTCGCGCTCAGACCGTGATTGTTCCCGGGCTTGTTCTACGATCCGGAGCCGTTCTGCGTCCGCCTGGGCACGGGCCTCCTCGAGGGCTGAACGACGAACACGTCGGGCCTCGCGGAGCTCTGAATCGATGGTCATCTGGCTCTTCGCGAGCTCCTGCTGGCCGGTAGCGACCTCCGCCAGATCTCGCGAGATCCGAGCCGCCCTGTCTTGCATGTGCCGACGGAGTGGGCGAAGCAGCAGTCGCCATAGCAAGACGACGAGCACCAAGAAGTTGACGCTCTGAAAGAGCAGCGTCGGCAGGTCGACGCTCACTTGACGAGCTCGAGGAGCGGGTTGGCGAACAAGATGATGAGCGCGATGACCAGCGCGTAGATCGCCGTCGATTCCACCATCGCCATGCCGACGAACAGCGTGCTTCTAATCCGCTCCGATTCGTCGGGTTGACGAGAGATAGCTTCCAGGGCCTGGGCTAGAGCCTGCCCCTCCCCTCTGGAGGGGCCGTACCCCCCGATGGCGATGGTGATTCCGGCGGTGAAGATGCTGACGCAGACGACGATTCCGAGAACGGTCATGATGGCTCTGTCCTTGCAGGTTGAAGGTCCATCGGCGGGACGCCGAGGGCGGATGCGATGTAGACCATCGCCAGAAGGGTGAAGACGTAGGCTTGAATGAAACCGATGAGCAGCCCGAAGAGCTGCATCGGAACGGGTACCAGCAGGCCGCTCAGAAGAACTAGCACCGCGACGACAAGCTCACCCGAAAGCGTGTTGCCGAACAGTCGCAGGGCTAATGCGATCGTGCGGGTGACCTCGCTGATGACATTGAACGGCAGCAGCACCCAGGACGGTTTTACGTAGGTCCTAAGGTAGCGAGCCGGACCCGCAAGGCGCCAGCCATAGACGTGGACCGAGACGAATACGATGCCGGCGAGAGCCAGCGGCGTGTTCAGGTCGCGGGTCGGCGAGCCAACGCCGGGAACGAGGGCGACGACGCTCGCTGCGGCCAGGAATACGGCCAAAGTATAGATGAGGGGAAGGAAGTGACGAGGGTCGTAGCTGGTCGACTCGCAAATCAACGATTCCGCCGCTTCGAGGGTCGCCTCCATCGCGTTCTGCAGCGGCCGGGGTCGGTCCGACAGTCGCCTCGTCGACAGCCAACTGGCCACGGCGAGCAAGGCCATGATCGCCCATGTGACAACCACAGTGTCGCGGACCGCTATGCCGGCGACCTCGAACACCGCGTACGGAAAGACGCCCTCAATCTCCACGTCTCAACTCCAGACAAATGAGCAAGCGCCGAGCGACATCGAAGCCAACAAGGCTTGCGACGACCGCGGTGCCCCACAATGCCGGCACGAACAAGGCACCTGACACCGCTCCCCAGCGCACAAGTCGGCGGCTCGGCGATACGCCGGATCTGCACTGCGGGCCGCTCGCCAGGAGGATGGTATCGCGTCGGACCAACCACAAGAACGCGGCACCAACCACGCCTCCCCACGAGACCGCGACGATGCAGGTCGGGACGTCCATCACTGACGGGCTCCGATCACGAACTTCCACACGGCGTAGACTCCCGCGCACAGACCCAGGAGAAGGCCGGCCAGGGCGTAGGTCACGCCTCCCCCCGAGCGCATATCCAGAAGATGCCCACCGAAGGCGCCTGCAACGGTCGGCAGGGCGAGCATCCAGCCCACCGCGCCGATCATCCCCACGGAGGCCCAGACGCCTCGCGGACGACTTCGAGCCAACTGCATCCGACGGGCCTTCTCCGAGACCTCGCGCCGAGCGGCTGGTTTCATCGCGAACGCTCCTGGCGTGCGAGCGTGACGGCGACATTGCCCAACAGCCCCTTGAGCGCGGCGCGCATCGCTTCTTCACCCGCGTCGGCCCGGCGGGAGACCTCCTCAAGTGTGTGCGCGACTCCGTCAAGGTCATCGCACCGAATCGCGTGCCTCACAGCGACCTCGACGTGGTCCCGATCGCTATGGAGCATCCCCGTCCCAACCGCGACGTAGATCTGGAGGTCGTTCAGGTCCCGCGCGGCGAGGAGGCTCGGAACGAGCGCAGACACCACGGGCGCTGCCTTGGGACGGATACCGAAACGGCCGCTTCCATCCTCGGCGGTCATGGCCTTCACTTGGGCACGTAAGACTTCCCCACTTGGAGCTCTGATCGTGAGCAGCAACGAAGGTGTGGTCATTGCGCCGTCTCCGGTCGCCCAAGTCCCGCCTGCGCCAGGGATCCGATCATGTAGAGATCTGCCTCGTCGACCGAATCCGTGCCTCCCTGCATGATCCACTCTACGTCGTCGAGTGTTGCCTTGAGCTCGACGCACTCTCCCTGCCGCCCCGTGAAGGGCTCACTGACGAAAAAGGGCTGGGTCAGATACCGTGTCAGACGTCGGGCGCGCTCTACAGCAGCTCGGTCCTCCGCGCTGAGCTCGTCCATGCCGAGCATTGCGACGATATCCTCCAAGTCGCGCGCCTTGGCGAGTAACCCTCGCGCTCGCATCGCGAGGTCGTAGTGACGCTGGCCCACGACTTCCGGCGTGAGCAGCCGAGAGCTGCTCGCCAGCGGATCGACTGCTGGGTAGAGGCCTTTGGCGGCCATCTGGCGGGACAAAACGACGGATGTGTCGAGGTGCGTTGCCGTCGTCGTCACGGCCGGATCTGTCATGTCGTCGGCGGGCACATAAACTGCCTGGACCGAGGAGATCGCCCCTTTCCCCGTCGAGCAGATGCGTTCCTGGAGCGTTGCCATCTCAGTCGCAAGCGTGGGTTGGTACCCGACACGAGACGGCAGCCGACCGAGCAGCGCGCTGACTTCTGCGCCCGCCTGGACAAACCGGAAGACGTTGTCGACCAGAAAAATGACGTCTTGCTCGGCCTCGTCGCGAAACCACTCCGCCAATGTCAGAGCGCTCAGGGCGACCCTTAAACGGGCGCCTGGGGATTCGTTCATCTGGCCGAAGACGAGCGCGGAGCGCTCGAGGACACCCGATTCCTTCATGTCTTCCCAAAGCTCGAGCCCTTCGCGTGAACGTTCCCCCACTCCGGCGAACACGCATACTCCTTCGGCTTCGCTTATCACGTTGCGCACGAGCTCCATGATCAGCACGGTCTTGCCCACTCCGGCGCCGCCGAACATGCCTGTTCTGCCACCGCGTGGTAGCGGGGTCAGAAAATCGAACATCTTGATGCCAGTTCGAAAGGCGCCACGTGCGTGCTCACGAGACGCGAGCGGCGGTGCAGGTCGGGATACGGCGCGTTCGTGATCGCGAGGGAGCGCTGGCCCGCCGTCGAGGGGATCGCCGCGCACATCGAGCACCCGACCAAGCACATCAGGACCCGCCGGAATCGTCAGTGGGCGCCGCGTTCGCTGGACGAGTTGGCCACGCCGAAGGCCCGCCGTATCGGCGAGTGCAATGGCGCGGACGCGGTCCTGGTTCAGCTGAGCATGGATCTCCAGGGGGATGCCACCGTCAACAACGACCAGCTCGTGAATCGCCGGGAGCCCGCTCAAGAACTCGACGTCGACGACCGGTCCGTGAACGGCGACCACTCGCCCACAAGTGCTCTGGTCGGCCCCCGTGCCGACCACGATTTTGCGCGTATCCTCGCCAGGCATTGATGACACCACAGTCCGGTTCTTTCAATCAGCTCGCGACATGTATGGGAGGGGCATTCACAGGGGTCGATACGTCCGTTGTGCGCTGTGTGTCGGCACTCTTGATGCCGTCGTGCACAGACGGTACAGGCCCCGGGACGACACCACCGCGAAGATGGTGCCGGAGTGGTGATGGGTAGCGTGACCGCGCCGGTCACTGCTGATGCACACTTCGTCGCAGGTCCGGGATCGCCCCGGAGAAGTGGACGGTTGTCAGGCGGTTCTCGCAGCCTGAGGGTTGAGTTGACGGACTCGAAGTTCCGGGGCTTCCGTTTGGGACTTTGGACTCCGATTCTCCGTAAGTTCGGCGTCCACAGAACCGGTGAGCTACACCTGACAGAGGGGGACTCTGCACGATCGGCGCAACGACACCGGTCGCGGTACGTCGTATCCTCCTGAGCGCTCACGTATGTTGGAGTACTTTTCACCGATCATCCGCAGCCAGACCCGGTTGCTGCTGGGCTTTGGCGTTTTCTTTCTGATCGCAGGCCTTCCAATGCTCCTCGGTGGTCCGTTGGTCGAGGCTTCCTGGTGGCAGCGAGTTTCGTTCGGGCTCGTGGGCGCGCTGATGG
>CAJXVA010000047.1 GCA_913061055.1 uncultured Pseudomonadota bacterium | reverse complement strand
GGTGGCGGTGGCGGTGGCTACCGTGACGACCGCGGCGGCCGAGAGAGCCGAGACGGCGACCGTAGAGACCGAAGCCCAGGGCACCGTCGCGGTGGACGTGGCAGCGGTGGCGGCGGTCGCGACGGAGGCGGCGGGAACTACAACTGGTAGTTCTGCTTCGCGCCTAGCAAAAACGACGGTCGCTCCTTGTGGGGGCGACCGTTTTTTTGTGCCAGCTCAAGCGGCGGGGAACGTGCTCGAGAAACTCTCGCGCTGACCCCAGTGGTCTGCGAGCTCCACCAGCTTGGGGTGCTTCGACACATCGTAGGTGTCGCGGAAGCGCATCCAATCCACGGTCGTGACCATCGCGACTTCGGGAAGCCCGAGCTTCTGCACCTGCGACAACCACGGACCTGTCGCCCATTGCTCGAGCCACGTCATCGCGCTGCGGGCTCGGTCCTGCTGCTTGCGGGCGTAGGCAGATGTTTCCACCGTGACCCCATCTCGCGCCAGATAGAAACCATTGATGAGAGCGTCAAGCGCCCCATCGATGACCGTGAGCAGGTTTCGCTCGTGCACATTGTCGCCGCGGAAGCGCTCCATCGGCCCAGGGCCGTGGTTGTTGAGGAGGTACTCACAGATCGTCGTCGAGTCGAGCATGCTCAGCTCGCCGATCGTCGCGGTCGGCACCTTCCAGATCGGGTTGATGGCCCGCATTCGAGCCTGCCCGTCCGCATCGAACGCGTTGACGAGCTCGACGTCAACGCCGAGCTCGTTGGCGATGACCCGGACGCGCCGGACATACGGTGAGGTGGTCGTGCCGTAGACGGTGAGCGCACTCATCGTCGGCAGCTTGCCACCGCGTCAGATGGCACGCCAGATGCGCTCTATTCGTCGCAGGCGCAGGCGCAGACGGCCTCGATCTCGTCCTGGAGCGTCCACCCGTCGCCGGTTGTTCCGCCGCTGGTTCCGCCACTGGTTCCGCCGTCGCCCGAATCGGCGACGGTTGAAGCCGACGCTCCGGTCTCCATGCCCCCCGAGCCCTCCGTTTCACCCGCGGTCGCGCTGGTGGAGCCGACGCTCGTGCCATCGGTCTCCGTGGGATCGCTGGGCCACGGGCAGGGGGTGAATTCGTTGAGCCCGTAGCAGAGGTTCGTCGCGTCGACGAGCTCCACCGCGCCATCCGCGACGCGGTAGTACCAGCTGGTTCCGTCGGGGCAGCTGGGCTCCGGTTCGGAGCAACCGTCGAGACCCTGCTCGATGATGCACGCGCCGCCGCCGGTCGCCCATGGATCGCACGAGAGTACGTCGTGGCTGTAGGTCGGGTACCAGCTGCACGCCTCGAAGTCGGAGTCGCTGGCCGCGGCGCAAGTCTGGGCATCGTAGGCGTCCTGGCAGCCAAACTCGGGCTCGCCTGAACTGGAGGAGGCGGAGGTGGAGGAGCCGGAGGTGGTCGTCAGCGGGGGGTCCTCGCCGCTGGAGCTACCGGGCTCTTCGGGGTCCCCCGTCGAGCTGCCCGACTCGCTGGAGATGCGCTGGGGGGCGGGTGGATCGGAGAAACACGCCGCGCAGCTCGCGGTGAGGAGCAACAAGCCAAATCGCAAGGTCATGTCTCTGCAATGGCCGGCGGCCCGGGAACCCGTCACGCTCGTGCCGAAAAATCGGAGGAGCGTGCGCTGCGTGCTAGGGCGATCGTGTGAAGGCTCGTTTGCTCCTCCCTCTGGTGTGGCTGACCGCATGTGCGCAGCCGCCCGCCGAGTCGAGCGAACCCGAGCTCACGGTCCCCGATGCGGTGGAGATCGATGACTATCCGGCCTCGCCGCAGGCGTTGTTCGCGGAGTTTGCACCGATGCCCGGTGGCGCGGTCACGGTCGAGTACGCGGTCTCTGGACCGGGTGGGATGTCGGGAACCATGACGGTGACAGCGGCTGAGGGCGCTCGCCGAGCCGAGCACTGGTCGCTGTCGATGCCGATGCCAGGCGCGCAGGCCGTGGAGATTCGAGGCGCTTCGGTGCAGACGCCCGCGCAGTCGTGGACGGACGCGGCTGAGGGCTCGGCTGAGCTCGTTGCGCTTCCGTTGGGACGGGTCGGAGATCGGTTCTTTTCGCTCGACGTGCCCACGCAGCACGCGATCGTCGATCACGTGCGCACGTGGCATGAGGAGGTCGCGCGAGGTCGCGAGGCGCATCCGGGTTCCATCGATGCCATCGCCGACAAGCCCTGCCTACGAAGCCAGACGGCCGGCCAAACGCTGTGCGTTTGGGAGCAGACTGGGCTACCGCTCGAGTATCGCTCCGAGGCGTTCACGCTGGTGGCGACCAAGGTTCTCGAAGGCGTGGATGTGGACGAAACCACGTTCCAGATCCCTGGGGGCGCCCAGCGCAAAGCGGACGCGCTCGAGGCATTCGACGTGAAGAAGAGCCTCGAGAAGCTCGCTGCAGGCGACCTGGCGGAACTTCCCGGGCTGTTGCAGCCGCGTCTTCGCGTGACGGGCTGACCGTGTCGCTCCCGCCTTCGATGTTGCATCGGCTGCTGTGAGCCCGCGCCCGCGCACGCCGCCGAGGATGTGCTCTACACTGCCCGCACCGTGGCAGACGAAGATCGCATCCAGTCGTTCGCGGAGTTTTGGCCGTACTACATCGGGGAGCACCGCGATCCGACGTGCCGAGGCCTGCACTACTTCGGGAGCACGATGGCGATCAGCGCGGCCGTGTCCGCCGTCGCTTTCGGCAACCCCTACTTGGTATTGCTCGGGTTTGTGCTCGGCTATGGCCCGGCGTGGGTCGGGCACTTCTTCATCGAGCACAATCGGCCGGCCACGTTCAAGTACCCGCTGTGGTCGCTCGCCTCCGACTTCAAGATGCTCCTGTATTTCGTCACCGGCCGGATGGGCGCGGAGATGGAGCGTCTGTACGGCAGCCGCGCGCCGGCCAAAGATGCGCCGCTGCGAACGAACTCCTAGGGACGCCGCCCAGCGCCGAGCACTCGAGTCCGTCCTCACCGGCTGTGAGGCCGCGGCTTCAGCGCCAGCGGAGCCGGCTTCAGGGGGTGCCCGTTTGCTGTGGGGGAAGTGTCCTGGTCTCTGGACACTGAAGAAACCCGAATAAACCGTGCAACAGCCTCGGGGGGTGGCCGACAGGGACGGTGCCCATGACCACCGCCGAACAGCTCCCCACATGTGCCCCCTCCCTTGGCGGATCTCGCATCCTGGTTGTTCAGACCCGTCCGAGCTCGGTTCTCGGCATGGGGGCCGCGGTCGTGCGGACCGGGGCACGGGTGAATGTGTGCCGGTCCAGCCACGCCGCTCTCGACGTCATGGCCTCTCCGGGCAACGCGTTCGACGCGGCGGTGCTCGACGGCGAACTGAGTCGAGCCTCGTTGATTCGGCTCTCGCGGGCGCTTCGCGAGCGGCCGAACCCCTGCCTGAGCGTGGGCGTGGGAACCCCCGGAGATGAGACTGCGGTGCGGCGTTTGGTGGAGGCCGGAGTCATGGAACTCGTCATCCCGCCACTGTCGGCCGAGGCCGTGGTGGACGCGCTTGCCCGGTGCGTCGATGAGACTCGCCGGCTCCGCGACCGGGTTGCCGCCAGCCCGCGCGGGCTTCGCGAGACGGGTCGGCGACGCAGCCCGCCCCATTGGAGCCTCACCGGCGCCGCGCAACCGGTGCCTCGTTTCAACCCCGACATCGAGGCCGCGGTCGATCGTTACGCGGTGCTCGTGCGGTTGTCGCCGCGGGAGACCTCGGTCCTCAAGTTGATCGCCCTGGGCTACCTCTACGACGAGATCGGCGAGGTCCTGTCGATCGCCAACCGCACGGTCAAGATGCACGCCGCAAATGTCCGCAAGAAGGTCGGCGCACCCAACCGGATGGCGTTGGTCCGAAAGGTGCTCTGCGCATGAGCTTGGTCGCTGTATTGGCCTTGGTCGTGACGAGCCAGCCCCCACGGGTGAGGCCCGCCCCTCGGCACTGCGATGCAGAAGCACTCGATTGTGCCGAAGCCTGCGCCGACCAGTGTGTGGGCGCCGATTGTCTCGCTCCTTGCGCCCGGTCGTGTCGGCGCGAGCAGAACCATTGTCGTCGGACCGTTCGGCGTCAACGAAAACGCCAGGTCCGCGAGCGTCGCCGCCGGGTCTCCGGTCCGCGTCGGTGTGCTCTACTGGCCCGGTGAGCATCACGCACGAGGACGACGTGGAGTGGGTCTCGACCGAGCGGGGGACCGTGTTCGAGAATCGGGGGCGAAAGCTGGGCGCCGCCGCAGGTGGCTCCCAACTCGGCTGCACCCTCACCGAAGTGCCACCGGGGAAGACCGCCTGGCCCTTTCACGCGCATCTCGGGAATGAGGAGGCGATCTACGTCCTCGAAGGCCACGCGACCCTTCGCTTGGGTGACCGGCAGCATCCGCTGAAGCCTGGCGACTACGTTGCACTGCCCGCCCGCGCAGACGCAGCGCACCAGGTCATCAACACCTCCGCGGCCCCGGTCCGCTATCTCGCGATCTCCACGATGAACCCGACCGACGTCATCGTGTACCCGGATTCGAAGAAGCACGGGATCCTGGCGGGCGGAGACTCCCGGAGGGCGTCTCACAGTCTCCGGGAGTTCGTGCCCATCGATGCCTCGGTCGAGTATTGGCACGATGAACCGACCGGCGAAGCCGAAGCCGCTGCGGAGGCAGCAGCAGCCCAGCAGGAGGCCGAGATCGAGGAACAGGTCGACGATGAGCTCGAGGCGATGAAGAAGCGGCTGAACTTCGAGCCCGATTCCTCCGAAACCGACAGCTGAACTCCGGTGGCGGGGGCGACCCGCAGACGAAATGCTAGACGGCCTTTTGCGCGGCCTTGCGTGCTTTCGCCTCAGCCATCAAGCCCTTGATGTTGCTGATGTGCCGAAACCAGATCAGCGCACACGAAGCGACCGCGGCTGCGACGTAGGCAGGTGGCTTGTCGGCGATCAGCATGCACAAGCAGATCGAGCTGACGGCGGTCAGCGACCCCACGGCGCTGGTCCGGGTGAGGACCAGACCCTGGGCGTACATGAACATCGCTGCAAACGCGACCGGTGGGTCCAGCGCGAGAAAGATCCCCAGGCCGCACGCGACTCCTTTGCCGCCGCGGAACCCGAGGTAGACCGGGAAGATGTGGCCGACCACGGCCATGAGCGCGACGCCGGCCAGCGGCCACGTCGGATCGGCGAGTTGTCCGAGCGCCCACTCCGACGAGGCGAGCCAAACCGGCGCCGCCGCCTTGAGCACGTCGAGGGCGAACACGACGAGGCCGAGCTTGGTGCCAAGCGCTCGGGCCGCGTTGGTGGCTCCGATGTTTCCCGAGCCGACCTTGCGCAGGTCGATGCCCTTGGCGCGGGCGAGCACGACGCCCACGGGGATCGCTCCCATGAGGTAGGCGGCGATCCACCACGCGGGCGGGCTTTGCAGGAGGTCCGGCACGAGTCCGGTGAGGATAGGGGCTAACCCGTCACATCACCGCGGGCTGGCTCACTGGGGCGGGCGATCTCCCCCAACGCATGACGGAGGCGGAGGTCCTGCTCGCGCACCGCGATGTGGGCCTCGATGGAGCGAAGCTCGGCTTCGACCCGCAATGATTCGGCTTCGAGCATGTCCACGACGCCCACCGCACCGACTCGATAGCGGGCCGAAACCTGCTCGTACGCGGCTTCTGCACTCTTCAGGCCGACCTGGCTCAGACCCACCGAGCGCCGTGCTGCCTGAAGCTGACGGGCAGCTTGCACCACTTGAAGTCGGACGCCGCGCTGCAGCTGTGCCACCTGGGCGGCGATGGCTCGTCGTTGCGCCCGCTGCGTGCGGATCTTGGAGCGTGTGGCGATCGCGCCTCGAACGTCGTAGCTGAGGCGGACGCCGGCGGCCCAGGTGGTGTCGAACTGGTCGCGCTGCGGCACCACGCGCTGGTTGGGGTTGGCGGTATCGACCTGTCCGACCACGTCGAGTCGGGGGGCGTAGCGGGTGCGAGCCACTTTGATCTGCTCGCGGAGCGCGTCGTCGCTGGCCTGGAGGAGCTGAATCTCGAGGCGCCGTCCGAGGGCTTGTTCGACCAAGGCGGTGGTGTCCTCGCGCTTGCGATCGGCGGCGAAGGTTGCGGTGACATCCTCCCCGAGACTGAGCGTCGTGGGGTCGGCGGCGATACGGGCGCCGAGGTCCTCGGCGGTGATGAACACGAACGCCTCGGCCTCGGCGACGCTGCGCTGGGCCGCCGCGAGCTGGGCTTGAAGACGCAACACGTCGGTCTGCGTGATCGCTCCGGCCCGAAGGCGTGCGGTCGCTTCGTCGATCCGCTTTGCGACCCGAGCCGCGGAACGGTCGGCCAGCTCGAGGTTGGCCTGGGCCCGGACCCAGTTGTAGTAGGTGATCTGGGCATCGACGGTGGTGTCGACCCGGGCGATGTCGCGGGCGAGCTGGGCCGCCCGCTCGCCGTGTCTCGCAGCCGCGACCGCATGCGGGATCGTGAAGATGTCGTCGGAGAGCGGGATCCCGACCGAGGCCGACAGTGCGTAGGTGTCTTGAATCGCCGCGAACTGAAACGACTGCGAGACGGCGGGAACCCCTTGGGAGTCGACGACGCAGCCGGTAGTGCCATCGGGGCAGGCTCCGACGGCGAGGGGGCCGGGGTTGAGCGTCCCGGCGAGGGCCCCCGAACCGCCACCTCCGGGGAGCGGACTCAACCGCATGTATTGCGCGGAGAGGTCGAGCGCGGGCACATATCCGGCGCGTGCTTCATCGACTCGGGCGGCAGCCGCCTCGACTTCGGCGGTGCGAAGCGCGACATCCGGTGCGTCGTACAGAGCCCTCTGCGCGACCCGGTCTGCGGTGAGCCCCCCGTCGGTGGGGTGCAGAACCGACGGGACGGTGTCGACCGGAGCCGAGCGGACCGGCACCGCTTGCGCGGGCGAGGGAGGTGCCGCAAGGGCCAATGCGAGGGCGAGTGCGGTGATCATTGGACTGGGGCCTCCCGTTCGGCACGCGCGGCCGACCGGCGAAACAGCACCTTGTAGAGGGCGGGAACGACGATGAGCGTGAGGGCGGTCGAGGCCGCGAGCCCGCTGATCATCGCCCACGCCAAGGGAGGCCACAGCGCGGTGGCTGACAGGGCGAGCGGCATCAGGCCGGCGATGGTGGTGATCGTGGTGAGCAGGATCGGGCGGGCCCGCTTGCGGACCGCATCGACGAGCGCTTCGTCCAGCGTCGCCCCTTCGTGCCGCCGGCGTTCGACGACATCGACCATCACGATGGCGTTGTTGACGACGATGCCGACCAACGCGATCACACCGAGCAGCGACATGAACCCGAAGGGCTGGCCGCCGAGGATGAGACCCGGGATCACCCCGGCCGCCGCGAGCGGGACGGTGGTCATCACGATGCCCACCCGGCGGAACGAGTTGAACTCGATCATCAGGAAGCCGATGAGCATCAGGACCCCCAAGGGCAGCGTCTGCAGCAGCGCTGTGTTGGCTTCGCTGCTGCCCTCGTTCTCGCCGCCAACTTCCAGCGTCACGCCGTCGGGTAAGGGCGTGCCCTCGAGCGTTTGCAGCAGCTCGGCGACGATGGCTGCGGAGGTGTAGTTGGCCTCGACGCCCGAGAGGACAGAGACCTTGCGTTCGCCCTTGTAGTGATAGATCGCAGCGGGACGCCAGATCACCGAGGTCTGTGCGATCTGGGCGAGGGGAACTGCCGAGGCCGCGTCGGGGCCAACTTCGAGGGCCGGGAGACCGTCGACGGGGGTGTTCTCGCCCTGGGGAGAGCGCACCATGATCGGCACCGGATCCTCGCCCCCGCGGTACTGACCCACCGCGAGCCCGTAGGTGTGCCCGCGCAGCGCATGCGCGACGTCGAGCCGGGTCACGCCATGACGGGCCGCAGCCGCGTCATCCACATCGACTTCGATGTTGGGCACGCCCAGTCCGCCGTCGTCCCGAACGTCGACCGATCCGTCGATCTGCCGCAGCTCGCCCATGACCAGCTCCGCGGCTCGGCGTAGCTGACCGAAGTCGTCGCCGATCAGTCGCAGCTCGACGGGGGCCGGCAGTCCGGGTCCCTGCTCCAGGCCTCGCGCGACGACCTGCACCTGCGGCATGTCCTGTGCCGCATAGGCCCGGACGTGTTCGATGAGCGCTTGGTTCTCTTGCTTGCTCGTCGTGTTCACGACCAGCTGCGCGAAGTGGGGCGCGCGAGGGACCGTGCTGAGGTTGTAGTAGAAGTGCGGTGCCGATCGTCCGACGAACGCGACGACGCTGTGGACACTGTCCTGGCTCGAAAGCTCGGCCTCCAGCGCTTGCGCGTAGGTGTCGATCTCGTCGAGGTGGGAGCCCTCGGGCAACTTGAGGTCGATGAGGACCTGGTTGCGGTCCGAGGCGGGGAAGAAGCGCTGCTCGACCATGCCGATCGAGCCAAAACTCGCGCCCACGACTCCGAGCGCCAACGCGATCACGATCAGCGGACGGCGAATCGAGAGGCGACCGACGACCCCCGAGACGCGCTCCAGCAGCGACTCTTTGCGCACCGCCTTGCGCTGGCGAAGCAGCCAGTTCGAGAGCACCGGTGTGACCAGGACGGCGTAGGCGTAGCTGATGCCGAGCGTCAGCATGATCAGGATGGGGATGGCGCGCGTGAACTCTCCGACCCCGCCTTCGGCCAGCAGCATTGGGACGAACGCCGCCATGGTGGTTCCCGTGGCTGCTCCCAAGGGGAGCGCGAGTTCGCGGACCGAGCCCGCCGCAGCCCGCAGCGGTGGAATGCCCTCGTCGATGCGGCCTTGGACGTGCTCGGCCACGACGATCGCATTGTCGACGAGCATGCCCAGCGCGATCACCAGGGCGGCGATCGACATCTGGTGCAGCATGCCTCCGGCCGCGGCGTAGAGCGCCAGCGCGGCAAAGGCTACTAGCGGAATGACAGCCGAGACGACCAGACCCATGCGGACGCCCATCGCCAGGCACAACACCAGGGCCACGACCGCGATGCCCATCAGCAGCGAAGTCCCGAGCCCGGCAATGCGGGCCTCGACACGTTCGGGCTGGAAGATGAGTTCCTCGAGCTGAACTTGGGGGTATCGCGCCCGCAGGCCCTCGGCGGTCTCGCGCATGGTCCCCCCAAACTCGACGAGGTTGATGCCTTCTCGCGGCACGACGGCGACGGCGACTGCCGGGACGCCGTCGTGGCGGACCCGGTCGACGCGAGGGTCGGCTTCGCCAAAGCGGACCTCAGCGATCTCTTCGAGAGGAACGGTGACGCCGGTGGGCAGGACGATCGCGGTCGAGCGGAGCTCGTCGAGACTGCGGAACTCGGTCCCGGGTCGCAGCGAGGCCATCTTGTCACCGACCCGCACCGCACCTCCGGGAACTCCAGCGTTGCGGGCGTAGAGCTGGTCGCGCAGGAAGACCGGCGTGAGCCCGTACCGGTGGGCGGCCGCATCGTCGAGTTCGATGGTCAGCTGCTGGCCGGGGTCCGCGATCAGTTCGACCTTCGCGACATTGGGTGCGGCGAGCAGGTCGTCCTTGATGTCTTGGGCGGCTTGGTGAAGCGTGCCTGGATCTCCAGAACCGGTGATCGCCCAGACGACCGAGGTCTGGTCGCCGATACCGCGATCGAGGACCGCGTCTCCGGCTCCCTCGGGAAAGTCCTGTTGTGCGGCTTCGAGGGCGTCTTCGACATCCTTCCAGGCGTCGTCGAGGGCGTCGGCATCGACGCTGTCTCGGAACACCAGCTGCACGCTGCCGAACCCGGCGCGGGCGGTCCCGAACGTTCGGCGCAACTCATCGACCTCGGCGAGGTGTTCCTCGAGGGGGTCGACGATCAGGCTCTCGACCTTCTCCGCATCGGCGCCCGCGAACTCGACCGAGACCAGCGCCCACCGGACCGTCATGTCCGGGTCCTCTTGGCGCGGCATGGTGAGCCACGCGAACAGTCCAATCGCTGCGAGCAGGCCGGCCGCGGTCATGATGAGCCGGGACTGGCCCAGCATCTTCATGATCGCGTTCATCGCTGCACCTGGACGGTTTGTCCGGGAACGAGGCCGAAGTGACCGCCACTGACGACGTCCTCACCTGCGGTCAGCCCTTGCGTGACGAGGGCATGGACACCGAGCAGCTGGGCGACCTCGACGGAGCGCCGCTGCGCGACACCGGATTCGACGACGAACACGGTGGTCTCGCCGTCTCCAGCATCGACGACCGATGACACCGGCACCGTCACGCCGGAGTTGGCTTGGCGTGAGAGCACGAAGTCCGCCGTGACCCCAGGGATAAGCTCGGCGTCGGCGGCGAGCGAGACGACGACCGGGAAGAGGCGGCCGGCTGCTTCACCCCCGTGCCCGATGGACTCGATGCGCCCCGCAACGCGTCGGCCATCCTGCAGCGGCAAGGTCAACGAGGCGATGTCGCCCACTGCGATGTCGGCGAGGACCGTCTCCGGCACCTGGAGCTCCACCTCGAGGGCGTCGCCATTGATCTGGACGACGGATTGTCCTGCGCCCACGAACTCACCCGGCTCGGCGTCGACACGAACGATGGTGCCGGTGAAGGGGCTGCGGATGACGCCGTCGCGATGCATGCGCTGCGCTTCGTCGAGCTCGACTTGGGCGGCCTCGCGGGAGACGGAGTACAAGGAGACGGCATGGGCGGCAGACTCGAGCTCGGCTTCGGAGGCGGCTCGTTCAGCGGCCAGTTGATCCGCACGCGTGTGGTCGCGCTCCCCTTGAGCGAGCTGTTCAGTCGCCTGCCGAACGCCGGCTTTGGCGCGGGCGATCCGGTTGGACGCGCCGCGGCGGTCGAGGGCGGCGATCACGGCCCCGGCTTTGACCCGGTCACCGACCTCGACCCACCGCCTGCGGACCCGGCCGGGCCCGGTGAAGGAAAGCTTGGCTGCGTGTTTGGCTCGGACCACGCCAGAGAACCGGAGTTCGTGCGCGGTCTCCGAGGCGGTGGCTCGGGCGACGACGACGCTCTTCGCCACCGCCTCGGGGGCCTGAGCCACGGCGGCGTCGGAGGACGGCATCAATGGAAACGCGAGCGCACCGGCCACGGCGACCAGGGCGAGAACTCCAAGCGGCTTGCGGGGATTCATCAGGACCTCGGGTCGAAAGCTAGGTCCGGGGCCCTGGAGGCGCTGTGGGTCGAACGGCGAATTTCGAGGCGAAACCGGGTGTTCGGAGGCGACTTCGCCCAAAATACGCCGTTTGGCGAACGGCGATTCGCCAGCCGGCGACGTAGGATCGGAGGTGCCATGACGACCCGCTCCGCCACCGAAACATCAGACGGCGCGGCGACGTACCGAATCTGCGTGAAGGGGCACTTTGGGCGAGGGTTGCGTGCGGCACTCGAGCCGCTGAAGGCGTGCGAAGTGCACGGCCGGACGGTGTTCGAGGGGCTGGTGCGCGATCAAGCCGCGCTGTATGGGCTGCTTCGGCGCCTCGAATGCACCGGATGCACGCTACTGTCGGTGCTCAAGGTCGACGAGTGAGCAGAGGCGTGCACACAGAGTCGGGGCCGGTGGTCCCGCTGCGACGGGTCGATGACACGGCAACGACGCGGGCGATGGCGCCTCGCCTGCTGGCGACGAAACTGTTCGTCCCGGTCACGCGTGCGGCGTGTGTGCCTCGGCCACGCCTGCAGGCTCTCTTGGACCAGGGCGCGAGGGGACCGCTGACCCTGCTGTCGGCACCGGCCGGGAGCGGAAAAACGACGCTCGTCGCAAACTGGCTGCGCGGCGCGGACCGGTCGGCGGCGTGGTTCTCGCTCGACGAGCGCGACAACGACCTGGCTCGCTTCCTTCGCTACTTCGTGGCCGCGATCGGACGTCTGCACGATGGGTTCGGCGGGGACCTGTTGTCCGAACCGAAGGCGGTGTCCACGGAAGACCCGCTCGACCTGGCGACCGACCTGATCAACGAAGTGGCCTCGCTCGGCGTTCCGCTCGTGGTGGTGCTGGACGACGTGCACGTGCTCGACGACTCGCGGGTGCACGAGGTGCTGGCGTTTGTGGTCGACGCCTGCCCACCCAACCTTCACCTGGTAATGACGACCCGGGCAGATCCGGCGTTACCGCTGAGTCGAATGCGCGCCCGGGGCTTGCTCACCGAGGTACGGGCCCCCGAGCTTCGGTTCACCCAGAACGAGACGGCCGCCTTCTTCGGCGACGTGATGGGGGTCGTGCTGACCGCCGAGCAGGTGGTGCAACTCGAATCGCGGACCGAGGGGTGGGCGGTGGGTCTGCAGATGGCCGCGCTCTCGCTGCAGGGGCGGGAGGATGCGGCCGCGTTCATCGAGGGATTCGCCGGCAGTCATCGCTACGTGCTCGACTACCTGATGGAAGAGGTGCTGCAGCGGCTCCCCGAGGACAGCCGAACGTTCTTGGTGCAGACGTCGATTCTTCGGCAGCTCACCGGGCCATTGGTCGATGCGGTCACCGAACGCAGCGATGGGGCCGAGATGCTGGGCACCCTCGAGCGCAGCAACGTGTTCACCATTCCGTTGGACAGTCGGCGTACCGCGTACCGCTATCACCACCTGTTTGGGACGCTGCTGAGACATGAGCTCGAAGCGACGGCCTCGCGGGACGCCCTACGTGCCCTCCACGGCCGGGCAAGCCACGCGCTCGAGGCCCAGGGGCAGTGTGAGGATGCGGTGGACCACGCCTTGTTGGCACAGGACTACGACCGCGCGAGCACGCTGCTGATCCCGCTGGTGATGAGCTCCACGATCCGCGGAGAAAGCCATACCCTCGCGCGGCTGCTCACCCGCTTCCCGGCCAGCTACGCGGACACGAACGCCCGCATCGCCCTGCTCGAAGCGTGGCTCGACTACTACTCGTTCAAGTTCTCGTCGGCTTCGGTTCGGCTTCAGCACCTGCGGGCTTGCCAGAGCAACACCACCGAGCCGGGACTCGACGCCGAGATCGAGCTTCTGATCGGGATGGTCGCGATGGAAGCGGGGGACCTCGAACAGGCGGCGCAGGCCCTGCATCACGTGGATGCTCTGCCCGCGAACCGGCCCTATCTGCACGCGTTCAAGTCGATGCATCGAGCCGTGCTCGCGATGATGCAGGACCGGCTCGTCGACGCCCGCGCCGAGCTCGACCGCACCCGTCAGGCGGTCCGAAAGACGGGCGACCCGTACGCCGAGATGTGGGTGGAGTGGCAGTGCGCCCACGTGGATCTGCTGCGGGGCAGCCTGGATGTGTCTCGTCGGGCCCACGATACGCTGCTCGAGACAGCGATGAACGAGTACGGCGGAACGCCGCCCAACAGCGCACTCGTTGGCTTCGGGACCGCGATCTATCTGGCACTGCATCAGCACGACCTGCCCCGCGCGAGCGAGCTGGTGACCATCGCGAGCGGGCTGGGCAAGGGCTTGGATCGTCGGCACGGCTACGTCTCGTGTCTGCTGATGCCGCGTGCGGTGTCCGAGGTTCAGTCCGGCCAAGGTGAAGACTGGCAGAGCACGATCGACCAGGCGATCCGTCACCTCGACGCGATGGACTCTCCGATGTCCGTCTCGCGAATCGAGGCGCAGCGGATTCGGCTCACCCTGCATCCCCGCTCTGGCGTCGATCCCAAGCAGGATGCCGAGCGCTGGCTGCGGGTGCCGGGGATTCGTGAAGGGACCCACGAGGTCTACAAGCCCAACCCGATGCCCGGCGTTCAAGTCGATCATCCCAGGTTTGTGCTCGCCCGGTGTTTGGCGGTCCTGGGCGAGTTTGACGAGGCGCTCGAGGTGGTCGAGGAGTGCATCACCCGCTCGGCGATGGCGGGCCGTCGGACCTGCGAGGTCGAAGGCGAGTTGCTGCGAGCGGAAGTCCAAGTGCTCCGGGGAGACACCCCGAACCTCCAGCGGGCCGTCGAACTCGCCGCGACGGTGGGGCTTCTCGGGCCCTTCGTCGAGTTCGAACGCACGGTCTTGTCGCACGCGATCGACGAGGCCGAGCGACAGGGGGCGAGGGCGTTCGCAGCTCAACTGCGTGGCGTGAACAACGATGCCGTGGAATCCCCGCTCGTGGTCCGAGCGCCGCCCAAACCAGATGTCGTCGCGCCAACCGAGGCGCTCTCGGATCGCGAACTCGAAGTTCTCGCGTTGATCGCCGCGGGCATGTCCAACGCAGAAGCCTCGCGCAAGCTGTTCATCGCGCCCAGCACCGTGAAGAAACACCTCGAGCACATCTACGCAAAGCTCGGCGTGAATCGCAGGACGCAAGCCGTGGCGAGAGCCAGGGCTCTGGGCTTGATCGAATCCTGAGTTCAGCTGCGAGAGTCCTTCTCATCGATGCCGCCGAGACCGAAGCGTCGGGCGAACTCAGCGGTGATGCCTTCACCCAACGACGTTCAGGACGCCATCTCGAGCTCAGCCTGTTCGCGCACCTTGGCGTGGCGAATCATGCGGCGCGCGCCCACGATGCCCAACGCCCCCAGTGGGAGGAATGGGAAGCAGCCAATGCACACCAGGACGTAGCCCACCCGGCGGGATCCCTTGGAGTCTGAGAGGAACGCCCCGACGGCCTGCACCGTCCAGAACCCCGCGAGAACGAGGCTGAAGGTGACGTCGTAGTCCGGAGATCCGAAGAAAACCATCGTGGCGAAGGCGGTCAGGACGAGATTGAGGACGAGCAGGCCCATGTGCTCTCCTCGTCGACCACCGCGGTCGGCCGTTGCAACATTTCTTGCGCCGCCGCTGTCGGGCGGGCTCTCTCAGCCCCGAGCGTTTTTCTCGTCGATACCGCTGAGCCCGAAACGTCGGGCGAACTCCGCGGTGACATCCGACCAACGCACATCCCGGGCCGCGAGTCCGACCATGGCGTGAAAGACCAGGTCGGCGGCTTCGGACACGACGCGCTCTGGCGTTTCGCCGCGCATGGCCTCGATCAGCTCTCCGGCCTCTTCGGTGACCTTGGACGCGATCTTCTCTACGCCCTTGTCGAGCAGCGATCGGACGTAGCTCTGACCTTCCTTGTTCGTCGCGCCTTGGCCCGCTTTGCGGTCGAGGATGACCCCGAACACGCGCTCGACTGCGTTTCCATGGGGCCCGTCATCCTCTGCGCCCTCCGGCAGGACCGGGGCAAAGAAGCAGCTGGTCGTGCCGGTGTGGCAGGTCGGGCCGTGCGGGATTGCATGCACGAGCAGGGCGTCTCGATCGCAGTCGGTCCGGATCTCGACGAGGTCGAGGGTGTTGCCCGAACTCTCGCCCTTTTCCCATAGCGTCTGCCGGGAGCGGCTGAAGAACGTGACGTGGCCGCTGTGGGCAGTGGCAGCGAGGGCCTGTGCGTTCATGTAGCCGACCATCAGCACTTGCCCCGAGTGGGCATGCTGCACCACGCAGACCACGAGGCCACGCTCGTCGTGCTTGAGGCTGGACCACACGGCATCGGCGTCAAACGACATCGTGGGGGTTGTACCGCAGCCCACGGCGTCCTGACTCCGGTGGCGGCAAATCGTCGGGACGAAAAGCGGCACGAGCTTGGTACTCTCGAATCACGTGAGTCTGGGTGCAAGCGGTGGGGTGTCGGTCCGCGCCGGACGGTCGGAGAAGGTCAAGAGCCGCAGGCTGAGGACGAGACGCGAACGTCCGCGTGACCCGGCAGAGGAGGAGGTCGTCCGTGCCACCGGAGCGCTGCTGTGCTCCGAGTGCGGACGGTTGGCCTGGCCGGACGCCGTCGCCGCATCGCCCCATCGCACCTCGGAGCAGGCGCCGCAACGCGCCGACTGTCCCCACTGTCAGTCTCGGGCGTGGATCGACCTGAGACGGGAGTCGACGGCCATCGCGATTCGTGAAGGAGAGCAGGGTTTTGCCGCGGCGGAGTCGGCGTCGGTCGACATCCTTCGCAAGGCCGGCTTGGGCGTCGTCGTCGGCTCCTTTGTGGGGATTCTGGCGACCAGCTCGTTGATCGCGGGGTTGTGGATCGCTCTGCTCGCCGGTGCCGCGGGTGGGCTCGCGGGGGCTCGACTGCGGAAGATGTCGGTGGCCCCCAAGCGAACGCTGCCCGACCGATGGTCCCTGGCGCTGCCGCCGGCGACCCCGGCGGCGACGACGACGGTCGAAGGCGTGCCGGAGGATGTCGAGTTGCTTCGCAGCCCTCTGACCGGTCGAACCTGCGTCGCGTTTGAGGTTGGCTTGCGAGAGGATCTCGACAGCGGTGGCGAGTTGTCTTCGTGGGCGCTTCTCGAGCAGCGCGTGGCGTCGATGAGCGTCGCGGACAACGCGGTGGACCCGGAGACCACGTTCGCCGAGATCCCGCGGGAGTCACTGGGCGAGCTTGCGCCGGACAGTCTAGATGCCGCCGCGGTCGAGTGGTTGCTCGAGCGAGGGTTCACGCCGGTGGGGTCGACCCTGACGGTGTTCGAGTCGGTCCTCCTGCCACAGACGCGACTGTCGTTGGTGCGGTCGCCCGGGGGGGCGGTTCTGCGGCCCGCGAGTACGGCCCTGCAGCATCGCGCCGAGGCGTAGTGCCCCGTGTGGGGCGGCGATCCGGCCGTCGCCACGGGGTTTGTTCACGAAGCGTTCACGCGCAGGCACGTTTCCGCAAGCGCTCCGCAAGGCGGGAAGCGCATCGCCCGTGAGGCCATCAAGCTTAGTTTGCAAGGACCTCCCGACATGAACGCATTGCTTCAACTCCTCGTCCCCGCCTCTCTTCTCTTCGCCGCTCCCGCTGCCGACGCACCGGCCCAAGAGCGCGGCCACAAGGCCAACAAGATGCAGCGCTACGACGCTGACGGTAGTGGAACTCTGAGCGCTGCCGAAGTGGCCGGCACGAAACTGGAGCAGCGATTCTCCACCGTCGACGCCGACAGCGACGGTGAGCTGACCCGCGACGAGATGCGGGCCCACCACAAGGCCCATCGCGCGAAAGAAGGCAAGAAGGGCAAAGACAGAGACCATCGCGCTCGCGGCAAGGAACGCTTCGCCAAACGTGATACCGACGGCAGCGGATCTCTGAGCGCAGATGAAGTGGCCGGCACCAAGATGGAGAAACGGTTCTCCAAGATCGACGCCGACAGCGACGGCGAGGTGACCATGGCCGAAATGCGCTCCGCCAAGAAGGACCGCAAGGGCGACAAAAAGGCCCGAAAAGGCAAGAAGGCTCGCAAAGGCAAGAAGGGCGAGCGCGGCGACAAGGCGACCCGCAAGGGCTCCAAGCGAGACGGAAAGCAAGCTCGTAAGGCCAACCGACGTGGTGGCAAGAAAGCCTTCGCCAAGCGCGGCAAGAGCCGGACCGATCGCAAACGCTTCGCCCAGCGTGGTCGAAAGAACGCCGCATAACCACTTCCCTCCTCCGAACGACCATCGGCATACGCAGCCCGCCCCGGCATTCTCCGGGGCGGGCATTTTCTTGCTCACTCGATGCTCGAGCGTGGCTCCACCAGCAGGGGTCCGGTCAGTCGGTACCCGTCCTCGCTGCGCTCGATCTGGTCGTGGAGTCCCGCCTTGCGCAGACGGGAGAGCTCGACGTTGAGCCGGTTGCGGGATGCGGAATCGATACTCCGGCGGTCGGGCCAGCCGGCGCGGATCAGGGCATCGCGATGCACCGTCGGTGTCGAAACCCCCTCGAAGGCTTCGATGAGCGCGGCGAGGATGCTCTGTGCAGCGTCGGAGCGGACTTCAGTCCGACCGCGGCTGGGGTGTTCGACAACACTGCCGTCCTCGCAGATCGAGACTCGTGTCCGTGCGCGCCGCTGCATCGCGTCGATCACACGCAGCGCGTACCGAGCTTCGTCAGAGTCCGTTGTCGGGACCGGAAGCGCGGAGCCGGCCAGATGCGCAGCGTAGAGTTCGAGCGTCTCCGAGGCCTGGAGGTCTTCGCGGTCGACGGACTCACGGGCGATCCTCAGCTCGAGCCAAGCCGCGGCGGGGTCTCCACTCTCGCTCGCGCAGATCGCAAGCAGGGCCCGGGTCAGCCCCACCTGGCGACGGTCTCCGATGTGTTGCAAGGCGTGCTGGGCCCTCCGCAACACGCGGCGAGCTGCACCGACCCGACCGCGCTCGAGTTGCAATGCCCCCAGGTCGAAGCTGGCGATGGCGGCAAACCGATCGGCGCCGGACGCTTGGTGGTCTCGAAGCGCCACAGTAAACGCGTGCTCGGCCTCCTCGAAGTCGCCGCGCTCCTGCGCGAGCAGTCCCCGCAGGTGCCGAACTCGCGCAATCCCCCCGACGTCGCTGAGGCGGTGGAAGAGGTCTTCGGCGCGGTACAAGTGTTGCTCGGCGAGGGCCACGGATCCTTGTTCGAACTCGAGGCCGGCCAGACGTTCCGATGCTTGGGCGCGTGTGGAGTCCGCCGCGTCATCCGAGTCGGCGATGCCCTCGAAGGTTGCCCGTGCCCGTTCGATGTCGTCGGTGTGGCGCCAGGCGGTGGCGAGGGCACACGCGAGCTCGGCCTTCAGCTCGGGATCGGCGGCCTTGTCGTGGCCGAGCTTCAGCTCTGCGAGTCCACGCGCGGACTCTCCGGCGATCCGGGCGAGGCTACCGAAGGCGAGCCGTTGCGTTGGGGTCGGATGTTCGGGCCACAGCCGCTCGAGCGCGGCGAGGGCACGACGCGCCGAGCCGGCGTAGGCGAGGGCGGGCGCCGCTGAGACCCACAACGCCAGCGCGTCGTCGGGATCCGAAGCACGCTCGGCCGCGGCGGCCAGCTCTCGCCACTGAGGCTGGTCAGGGCATGCATCTGCGTGAGCGAGGAAGAGTGCGCGGTGACGGCGTTGGGCGTCGGGGTCGGGGGCAGTCTCGAGGGCGAAGTCTCGCAGCAGCGGAACAACTTCGAACCGCTTTCGGCCGGCCACGACGCGGCTGCGAATCGCACTGTGGGCGAACAAGGCCTGCAACGCCGCGGCGTCGAGCTTGGAGACGGTTGCGATGTCTTGCGGATGCGCAGGTTCGGCGAACACGGCGAGCGCAGAAACATCGGACCGTAAACGGGCAGGGAGGGCGAGCCATACTTCGTTCGCGGCATCGCGGAGCGTTCCATCGGCGGTCGGCAAGTCGAGCCGCCCACCGGCGTGGGACACCGACGCGAAGAGTTCGGGGGCATCGAGCACGAGCGCGCGTCGAGCCAACCCCACGATCGCCAGCGGTGCGCCGCCCACGTCCCTCAGCGCCCGGCGGAGTGCGGCTCGGTGGGCGTGGCCGTCGAATGAGGAGCCCACGTCCCGCACGTAGCGTTCGAACAGGGCGCTCGCCGCGTCCTCGTCGAGCGAGGGCATCCACCAGGTGACGTCGTTCCCGGGCCCAAGCTGAACTCGGCTGGTGACCAGAGTCCGGCGAGACTCATGCACGCCCAGCCAACGCGGCAGTTGTTTGCGTACCGCGTCGGGAGCTCGGTCGGCTGCGTCCACGATGAGCAAGGGGTGCTCATCGACCGGGAGCGCGCCGAGCTTGGCTTCAAAGCTGGCCGCGGTTTCCTGCGGGTCGACCTGGATGTGCACCGAAGGTGGCGCGCCGGATTTGGTGCCGGCCTCTTGCGCCAGTCGGGTCTTGCCGCTTCCAACCGGCCCGACGATCGTGACCCAACGGGATTCTGCCAACGCTGCCGTGACGCGATCGACCCACGCTCGTGGACCGATCCACGGGCACGCCGGTGGGGACAGCTGGTCAGAGCGCAGCATCGAGTACAACTACATCACACCCTCGTACTCGATGGTCAGCGTCGACTGTTCGAAGCTCGAGTTGGCCACCAAGACGCGGGCGCGGTAGAGGTCGCCGCCGCTCGTTCTCAACAGCAGCCCAGCGTCCTCGAACTCGGCGCCGTCGGTGCCGAGCAGTCCGAACAGGGCCGTGTGGTCCCAGCAACCCCCCAGGGTTTCGCATTCGCAGACCGATGGGTCTGTCGGCACATCGGTCAGACTCGTGTAGCGGTCCCGCAACAGGCAGACGAGTGACTCGTCGAGCTCGGATTGCAACGCGAGGTAGCGGCCGATGCTCGCTCGAACATATCCGTCGCCCAGATCTTGCGCGGGCTCGTCCGTCGGCTCGACGGTGACGCTGGCCACTTCGAGGTCGAGCACCCTGCGGGCATCCCAGTCCGGAAGGAGCGAGACCTCGCAGACCTCGGCCCAGGGATCGCAGTGTGGTTCTGCAGGCGACTCATCCGCCGCGACAGCCGGCCCACAAGCTGCGAGCGCCAACGAGAGGATGCAACCAGCGGTCGTCTTGAGCATGGCGGCAGTCCACCATGGGGCCGCTTAAGCGGGCGCTTAACCCTGCTGTTCGGCTTGCTCGACGGCTTTCTGCAGCAGCATCTCGGCGTCGATCCGGACAAGGTCGACGCCGTCGACCTTCATCTGCCAGGTGCCGTCGTCCGCCAGGTGGGGCGCTTCCTCGACATCGAACGTGGTCGAAAGGCCGAAGGCCCCGACCGTGAAGTCATCGCCCTCGAACTTCTGGATGGGAGCCTGGACGGTGGTCGAGCCGCGCGCGTAGTCGACGCGTCCACCGGGCTCGATCACGAGCTTCATGTCTTGGCCGGCCCAGGTCCCCGCATAGTCCTTCTTGCCCTCTGGCAAGGGCTTGGACTCCACGTCGCAGCCTCCGAAGGCAAGTGCGGAGAGCAGGGCGACGTTTTGGAGGGATAGGCGTTTCATTTTTTCCCCACGGCGAACCTGTCTGCAGACAGGTTCATTCCATCGGCATTCGCCGGCCCGCTACTTCGAGGGCCGAACCGGGATGTTGTGCTCGTTGAGGTAGCCCTTGGCTTGCCCGATCGAGTACAGCCCGAAGTGGAAGATCGACGCGGCCAGGGCTGCGTCGGCTTCACCTTCGCCGGTGGCTAGGCCCTGGCGAAGGTGCTCGAGCGAGCCCACGCCGCCGCTGGCGATGACCGGGACGTCGACCGAGCGGGAGACGGTGCGGGTGATCCACAGGTCGTAGCCCTCTCGGCTGCCGTCACGGTCCATGCTGGTCAGCAGGATCTCGCCGACACCCAAGTCAGCCAGGGTCTTGCACCATTGAATGGCCTCGAGACCCGTGCCCCGGGTTCCGCCGTAGGCAACGACTTCGTAGACCGGGCCGTCATCTTGGGGGATCGGCGGCAGACGGCGAACGTCGACGGCACCCACGATGCACTGCGATCCGTACCGCTTGGCGAGGTCTTCGATGAGCAGCGGGTTGGTCACCGCAGCCGAGTTGACGGCGACCTTGTCGGCGCCGGCGGCAAGCATGCGATCGACATCGCTGGCCCGGCGCACACCGCCGCCGACCGTCACGGGGACGAACAAGGAAGGGGTCACCCGCCGGATCACGTCGATGAAGGCAGTTCTGCCTTCCGTGGTGGCGGTGATGTCGAGCATGCAGAGCTCGTCGGCACCTTGCTTGTCGTAGGCGCGCGCAGCCTCGATGGGGTCGCCTGCGTCTCGCAGCCCGCCAAAGTGCACGCCTTTGACCACGCGGCCGTTCTTGATGTCCAAACAGGGAATGATGCGTCGCTTCAACATCGGCTCAGCGCCTCCTCGACGGTAAAAGCACCCTCATAGAGGGCGCGTCCCAGCACGACGCCAGCGATGTCGGCGTGGGCACAGGCTTCGATATGCTCGAGGCTGCCCACACCACCGCTGGCGTACACCGGGATGGAAACTTCTCTTTGAATGGCTGCGGTGGCATCGACGGCGGGACCGCCTTGCATGCCATCGCGGGACACGTCGGTGTGCAGCACGGCGGCGGCTCCCCAGCGTGCGGCAGATTGTGCGAGCTCCAGCGCGGTGACCTCGCTCTTCTCGGTCCAACCGGAGACGGCCACCATGCCGTCGCGGGCGTCCGCGGCCACGACGATACGGTCGGCGTGCTTTTGGCACAGCGCTTCGACGGTGGCGGGGTCCTTGATCGCAAGCGTTCCGAGCACGACTCGGTCAACGCCTGCATCGATCAGCGCATCGACGGTTGCGGCATCTCGAATGCCTCCGCCGGTTTGAACCCGGACGTCGTGTTCGGCGGCTGCCCGGCAGATATCGACCACGATCTTGCGTTGCGTGGGGTTGCCTTCGAAGGCGCCGTCGAGGTCGACGACGTGAATGCAGCCCGCACCCGCGCGCGCAAATCCCTGTGCCAACCCGACGGGATCGTCGGAGTAGGTCGTGACGCGGTCGCGCTCACCCTGAGCCAGCCGCACCGCTTTTCCGCCCATCAGGTCGATGGCCGGAATGAGGATCATCCCCCGCCCCCGAGCAGGAAGGCGCGGAGGAACTTGAGGCCCGACCGCTGGCTCTTCTCGGGGTGGAACTGGCAGCCGAGCACGTTGCCGCGGCGTACCGCAGCGGGGAAACGAATGCCGCCGTACGTCGTCATCCACATGACGTCGTCGTTGTTCTCGCACTCGACGTAGTAGCTGTGGACGAAGTAGTAGTGCTCGTCCGTGGGCTCGACCTGGTTCCACCCCATGTGCGGGACCTTGAGGCGTCGAACCAGACGCTGTGGCTTCGCCGGGGGGGCGACGGGGGCTGGAGCTGGCACCGCGGCCGGCTGTGCGAATCCGGGGAGGTCGCCCTGCCCGGGCAGGGGCGGGGCTCCGGCCGGAGCTACGGTCTGGGCGTGACTGGTGTCGGCTTTGGGATCGGCAGCGGCGGGCGCGACCTCTTGGGCGCCCGTTTCCGCGGGCATCTCCATCCCGTAGGGGAAACGCCGACATCGGCCAGGAAGGATCCCAAGACCCTTCTGGCCCTCGTTCTCCTCACTGCTTTGGAAGAGCAGCTGCATGCCGAGGCAGATCCCCAAGAAGGGGTCGCCGCGCTCGATGACCATGCGCAGGGCGTTGCCCATCCTGCCTTCGACAAGCTTCTGGGTTTTTGCGCCAAACGCGCCTTGACCGGGGAAGACGACGCAGCGGGACATGGCGACTTCGTCTGCGTTCCGCGTGACATTCACGGCTCCGCCGACTTGGATGAGAGCGCGTTCCACGCTAGCGATGTTGCCGAGCCCGGCGTCGACGAGGGTGACTTCGCGCGCCATGAAGGCCGCATGAATACCACAAACGGACCGACCCGCAGAATCGGCGCGCGATCCCCCCTGTACGGGCTTTCACCCCCAGGGTGACCTTCGGTGACAGGCCTGTGGGGGGCAGGCTGCGACCGCTCGGTTTCCGTGCGTCGTGTGAGGAATTGTTAGCCGATGCTTCACGATTGTGTGGCGGGTCCATGGGGGGTCCGCCGGCGCGTACGGTAGGGGGATGGCACCGTGTAGGCTGCCGGACGGACAGCTGTCGTGGAAGCGCTTCGGGTCGCATATGTCGAGGACGACGAGAAGCTCGGTCGCCTGACGGCCCGCTACCTTCAGTCCCACGGCGTCGAGGTGACGGTCTATCAGGACCCCGAGGAGGGGATCGCCGGGATCCTCCGCGCCCGCCCCGACGTGGTGCTCTTGGATCTGATGCTGCCGGGCATGGACGGCTTCGAAGTCCTGCGGCGGCTTCGTCAGCACCTCGACGTTGCGGTCATCATGGTCACCGCCCGCGGTGAAGAGGCAGACCGGGTGATCGGGTTGGAAGGTGGGGCGGACGACTACGTCTCGAAACCCTTCGCGTCCCGGGAGCTGCTGGCGCGCATTCGGGCCCAGGGGCGTCGCGTTCGGCAACGGACGCAGGCGCCCAACCGGCGTGCAGAAGCCGGCCCGCTGGTGGTCGACGGGCGCACGCGAACGGCCCTACACGACGGCACGCGGTTGGAGCTGACCACATACGAGTTCGAGCTGCTGCAGGTGTTGGTTCAGCGCGCTGGCGAGGTTCTGACCAGAGAGCAGCTCGTCGAGGCGGTTCGTGGGAGCGCCGAAGAGGCGTTCGAGCGCTCGATCGATGTGCACATCTCCAACATCCGCAAGAAGCTTGGCGAACGCGCTCGGCAGCCTCGCCTGCTCAAGACCGTGCGAGGCATCGGCTACATCCTCGCGTGCGATCCCGAGGACGGACCGTGAAGTCGACGCTCTCGTTTCGGGTCTACGCGCTCGGGGTGCTTCAGATCGCGGTCGTGTTGTTCGGGTTCGGGGTCGTCGCGCAGTGGGAGCGCCCGGCGCCCCCGGACGAGATGCGTAGACAGGAGGTCTCGCTCGCTGGAGCGGTGGAGGCGGACCTTCAAGACGCGTCCGTCGTTCAAGCTCACCTGGATCTCGCGTTGGCCGAGCAAGGCGTGCAGGTAGAGGTGTTCGACCACGAGGATCGTCGGATCGCCACGACCATTCCGGAGCACGCTGAGCCCTGCGTGGAGCTGATGGGGACGACGGGCCCTCGGCCCTCACCGCCGCCTGCCGAGGGGAAGGCTCCCGGAGGTTCACCCAGAGGTCCACCGCCGGGTGAGGGCAAGGCAGGTGCTGTGTCAGGCCCACCGCCGGGCAGCCCACGGCCGTTTTGCTACTCGCTTCCGATTCGTTCCGGAGGCGGGCTCGGAAAGGTCGTCTTTCGGAGGGTCATGCCCGGGATGATGTCCCCCTTCGCTCCCTCGGTGATCCTTCTGGCGCTCATCACCGTCGCCGTCGCGTCATGGTTACTGATGCGGTCGCTGGTGCGGCCACTTCAGACGCTTGGCGATGCGGCCCACGCGTTGGGACAAGGCGACCTCGCCGCGCGTACAGGAATCGAGCGTGATGACGAGTTGGGGGAGGTGGCGCGTGCGTTCGATACGATGGCGAATCGCATCGAGGAACTCGTCCGCGGCGAGCGGGAGCTGATCGCGAACATCTCCCACGAGTTCCGCACCCCGCTGGCTCGCATTCGCGTCGCGCTCGATCTGGCGACGGAGTCCGAATCCGCCGACGGTGTTCGAGCGTCTCTCGAGGATGTCGTCGAGGACCTCGAAGAACTCGATCAGCTCGTGTCCGATGTCCTCGACTCCGCGCGTCTGGTTCTCGACCCAGATGGTTCTCCGGGGACTCCCACGCTCCATCCGAAGTCGTTCGATGGAACCGACTGGCTGCAGGCGTCCGTGGATCGTTTTGGCCGGTTGTACCCGGGACGGGCACTGAAGGTGGAGTTGGGTCCGGGCGCACTTCTGCGCGGAGACCCGTTGCTGCTTCGTCGGATGGTCGACAACTTGTTGGACAACGCGCAAAAATTCTCCGCGACGGAGCCCCGGCCCGTCTCGTTGTCGTCGCACTGCGACGGAGAGTGGCTGCACATCGAGATTGCCGATGACGGCATCGGAATCGCCCCGGAGGACCTCGAGCGTGTGTTCGAGCCGTTCTTCCGCGCCGAGCCCAGCCGGGCGCGAAGTACGGGCGGCACCGGGCTGGGGCTTGGACTGGCCCGCCGAGTTGCCCACGCCCACGGCGGGAAGCTCACCTTGGAGAGCCGGCTGGGCGGGGGCACGAACGCCCGGATCCAGCTCCCGATCGCTCAGCCAGACCCAGCTCTGTAAGCGATTGTTAAGGACGGACGCAGAACTGTTTGCACCGGGCGCTGTTGCTGGATTCACCTCTAGCCTGCATGAGTGAGCCTCCGACACTTGCGACCTCCAAATGCGCGCTGGACCGTTCTTCTTGCCTCCAGCCTACTCGTGCTGGCCTGTGACGACGACGGGGGCTCCACCGCGATGGATGCATCCACCGGGGCGTCGGGCTCCGGGACCTCTTCGGCTTCCGCGTCGGGGTCCACCGCTTCGGGGGCCTCTAGCGTAACCGGGTCCTCCTCAGTCGGGACGGACTCCACCTCATCGGACGCGACGGGTAGTGGACCCGGAG
Source organism: uncultured Pseudomonadota bacterium (assembly GCA_913061055.1). Lineage (GTDB taxonomy): Bacteria > Myxococcota_A > Polyangia > Nannocystales > Nannocystaceae > CAJXVA01. Next base: position 7,554 of record CAJXVA010000047.1, on the reverse strand, counting down.
AGTCGGACACCGTGGGGAGCACAGGATCGACCGGCGGTTTGCACCCCGCGTTCGCCGAGTTCGACGCCGACAACTTCACCATCATGCTCGATGGCGACGAGGTTGTGCTGGAGTCGAATGGCCTCCCCAACCATGTCTCGCCGTACTGGTCGAACACCACGGCTCGCGCATCTCCCGACGGAATGGGACCCGCCACTCCGGCGGCCAAGGAAGACCACCCGCTGTTCGTGGCCCCTACGGCGACGAGCTTCGATAGCATGGCTCCGGGCAACATCGACGACTTCATGGGCTCCTTCGAGCTGCGAGTCCCGGTTGCCCCTACGCTCGCCGATACCTCGACCGCGACCGGTCTGGGCCCCATCGGAATGGCCGTCAGCGGCTCCATGATCTACAACGACGAGGAGGGTCCGAACGTTCCCCTCGAGAACGCGGTCGGGTCGCTCGACTTCACGGCTGCGCACACGGGCCCGCAGAGCTACCACTACCACCTCGAGCCCAAAGCCTGGTCCGACGACGACGACGCACTCATCGGTGTGATGGCGGACGGCTTCTTCCTGTATGGGCGCCGATGCAACTCGACCGGAGACTATCCCGATGACTTGGATGTCTCTGGGGGCCATGAGAGCACCACCCAGCACGCGAACGCTGCCGAGTACCACTATCACATCCAGAACGACGCCTACTTGAACGAGTACTACCTGCTCTTCCCCGGGGACTACCAAGGAACCGCGGCGGGGATTCAGTAGGCGGCGGAGGGTAGACCTGATGGTGAAAAAACTGCCATGGCTCCTCGCATGTTTGGTGGGAGTTGCGATGGGGGCGGTATGGCCCGAGAACCAGCCCCACGCCGCCGGTTCAGTGGGTGAAATCGGGGCCGACCGACTCGAGGTGCGGGCGAGCCAGGGGCTCGTTGTGCTCGGGCGGCTGCCCTACACCGGGGTTGCGCTTCGCCATGACGAGGCCGGCCAACTCGTCGAGCGGACCCAGTATCGACACGGCAAGAAACACGGCCTTCAGGAGATGTGGTTCGCCGACGGAACGCCGAGCTTCTCCAGCGCCTATGCGCTCGGGAAGCGAGACGGCGAGACCCGCAGCTGGTGGCGAAATGGCAACGCCCGCACGCTCTCGAGATTCTCCGATGGGCGTGCCGATGGTGTGCAACTGCAGTGGTACGTGAGCGGCGCGAAGTTCAAGGAAATGCGGCTTCGCGGCGGACGAGAGGTCGGGATGCAGCGGTCCTGGCGCGAGAACGGAAAGCTCTACAACAACTATGAGGTGCACGATGGACGGATCTACGGACTCAAGCGAAGCAAGCTGTGTTTTCGGCTCGACGATGAAGAAATTCAGCTCACTCAGTAGCGGCCTCTCGTCGTCCGTCTCGAGGGCCGTGGTTGTCACCGCGGCGCTGTTGTGCGGGGCATGCGATGGGGACGAAAGCGCTTCGCAGGAGCCGGCAGTGGCTCCGGTGGCGGGCGCGATGGCAGCCGTCGCGGCGCCGCCAGAGTTTGTGGAGCGGTCCCGGGACGAGGGACCGCTTCCGTTCTACGCAGACGCCGCATTCACCCCGCATTGGATCGCACCGGGCGCCCCGGAGCTCGAAACGTTCCACCGCGTCGCATCGTTCGAGCTCACCAATCAGGACGGGGAGGCGGTCACGCAGGAGACATTCGAGCAGAAGATCTACATCGCAGACTTCTTCTTCTCGACCTGTCCGGGCATCTGCAAGGCGATGACGCAGAACATGGCGGGGCTACAGGAGACGTTCACCGACGACCCCGACGTGTTGTTTCTGTCCCACTCGGTCACCCCTGACGTTGACGACGTCGAGCAGCTGGCCGGCTACGCCGAGGCCAACGGCGTGGAGTCTGGGAAGTGGCATCTGGTCACCGGCGACCGCGGGCTGATCTACAGGCTCGGGCGGCGCAGCTACTTCGTCGACGAGAACCAGGGCGAAGACGTCGGGGAGGAAGAGTTCCTCCACACCGAGAACTTCGTCTTGGTCGACAAGCAGCGGCACATTCGAGGGATCTACAACGGGCTCAACAAGGCGTCGCTGGCTCAGCTCGTCGCCGACGTGAACCGGTTGAAACAAGAGGGGTGAGCGGCTTGGGGCCGATCGCGGCCCGCAAGTTGGCCGTAGGGTGCGTGGCACTCGCTACGGCCGAACCGGGCTGGGCCTGACGGGGGCGTCGGTGGTCCCGATCGGGACGAGCAGCTCGCGCTCGATGCTCGCAGGTGCAGCGTCGAGCTCGGACATCATGTACAGCGCCGCCACGGCGAGGATGACCAGGATGCTGAGAAGCTGGAGCGGCACGGCGACCATGCTCAGCCACGAGTTCGCCTGCGGCTGCATGATCTGACGCCGACGCAGGCGACGATTGAGCTTCTCGTAGAAGTCCTCGGGCGCACTGACCTCGCCGAGTCCGCCCACGAGGGAGATGACCTTCTGGAGGTCTGCAAGCTCCTCTGCGACCTCCGGCGAGCTCTCGAGCAGGTCTTCGAACGCCTTGGCGTCGTCTGGCTCGAGTTCGTCGTCGAGGTAGGCACTGACCATGTCGGTGCCTGTGTTGGTAGAAGTGCTCACGGTATGGGACGGCTCGCTGTGGAGTGATCGTAGTGCCGGATGGGGCTTCAGGCCAGGTGGGGTTTGAGCCGATCGCGCAAGGCGACGCGGGCGCGGTGTAGGCGCGACTTAAGGGTGCCTTCTTGGAGGCCGGTGATTCGCAGGATCTCTTGGTAGCTGAGGCCCTGCACATCGCGCAGGACGATGAGCAGGCGGTGTTCGGGGTCGAGCGCGGCAAGCTCTCGTTGCACGGCCGCCTCGATCCGGTTGCCCTCGGCCATCGCTTCGGGACCGTGGACCCGGCTCTGCAGGGGGTTGCCGGGGCCCGCTTCACCAGCGGGGACGTTGGCCTCGGGCGTGTCGTCGACCGGCACGCTGCGATGGAAGTGGCGACCGCGCAGGTACTTGATCCGGTTCTTGCACGTGTTGGAGGCGATTCGGTACAGCCACGTGTAGAAGCGCCCTTCACCGCGGTAGGAGCCGATCGCGCGATGCAGGGTGATGAACACCTCCTGCGCGAGGTCTTCGGCCTCTTGCCGGTTACCGATCATCCGAAGCGACAGGGCGAAGATGCGGTCCTTGTAGATCCGAACCAGCTCTTCAAACGCCCGGTTGTCGCCGGCCTTGAGCCGCTCGACGAGCAACCGATCGCGTGTGTCCGCGGCGGCGCGATCCGTCGCGGGCGCTTTGGATGCGGCCTCCTTGGACGCTCCGGGCCGGGTCGGCTCGGACTTCGCGGCGCCTTGCACGTCAGACTCGACTTCCGAGGCGGTCAAAAGTTCCCCTACAACTCAGATTTTCACACACCAGGGTTTTTGGCTACAGGAGTCACTCGACGATGATCGTGGTGACGCGGTTGCGGCCTCCCCGAGTCGACTCCACCCGGAACTTATTGGTGCTCTTGAGGCGTCCGTACAGGCCGAGCATGGCCAGCTGGTTGTTGGTGCGGCTGCCGTTGACCTTGGTGATCACCTCCCCGACGGCGAAGCCGGCTTTCCTCGAGGCGGGCCCCACGAAGCTGATCCTGTAGCCGCTGCCAATGCTCTTTCCGCGCATCTGCTGCCTCGCCTTGGACGAGCTGCCGACCAGGCTATCGAAGTACCATTGGGGCACGCGGCAGGTGCCTCCCTTGCAGGTGACGGGCACGGCGGCGGGCTTGGAACCACTGGAAGGCTTGCTCGGGCTCAGCTTGCCGCTGTTGCTCGAGCCTCCGGGGGAGGAGCCCCCCGAGGACCGCTTGCCTGGCGGCGGGTCGAAGGATCGCTCGCCTTCGACTTCGAGGTACTGCGTCCAGGCGAGGCCCGGCTCGATGCGATAGCGCAGGGACTTGGTCGTGCCGTTTCGCTGGACCGCAACGGAGAGCGTGCCCTCCCGGGGGATCCGCTTGCGGAGCTCGAGCAGTCGCTTGGGTCCGGGAGGTTTCGCGCCTTGCACCTCGAGGACCAGGTCGCCGGGGCGCAGACCGAGGCGGCGCCAGAGCGAGGGCTTGGGAAGTTCGCCGACTCTGAACGCCGCGGGGACGCCGTCTCGTCGCTGCTTCTTCGTGGTTCGGGCGAAGGGAATGTCCTGCTCGCGTCCGAGGGTATCGGCGACGAGCGTCAGCACGAAGGGGTCGATGCGGTACAGCCCCGGCTCACCGGGAACCGCGATGATCGAGCGCGCCAGGGCAGTGTCGAACTCGGCCTCCGGCGGTGGAGGTGGCTCGGGCTTGGGTTTGCGCTTTCGTCGTTTTCGCTTCTTGTCGGGCTCGGCTTCGGCGGTCTCGGAGCCGACGTCCACCTGCACTTCCGCACTGGTTGATGTGCCCTCTTCGTCGCCAAGCCCGAGTCGAGACGAGATGGCTTGGCAGCCAACGAGGCCGCAGAGAAGACCGGCGAGGGCCGGGCGGGAGAGACGGGGTTGCACAGAGCTCAGTGGGCTGATGTGAGACGGCAGAAAACCGAGTTCGCATCAGTATCGCACTGCTCCAAGGACTGCCAGATCCTGGGCGACGATGCGTTGGGCTGGCCCACGCCTGGGCCACGCGGCCAGCGAAGCGCCGTGCAACTGGCCCGCGTTTCGGGAGCGGCTCGAAAGAACGCGCGGGCTCGTTGCCAGGATTCGTGAGCGACGAGCTCGAAGCGTTCATGACGTGCGGAGACTTCGAGCATGGCTTCTTGGTGGCGCAGTGCCGCCGCTGCGGGGACAGCCTTCGCGTTCCCTTCGCGTGCAAGAGCCGGGGCATGTGCCCCTCCTGCATGGGCCGGCGCATGGCCGAGACGGCGGCGCTGCTGGTGGAGCATCGCTTGCCTGAGGTCCCGTGGCGGCAGTGGGTGCTGAGCTTCGAGGGGCCGATGGCGGTGCGGCTGGGCTCCGACCGGGCGCTGCTCGGGCGGGTATGTCAGCGGTTTGCCGCTTCGGGGCCACCGATGCCCAGATGAGCCCGCACACCTTTGTGGCCCGGCTGTGTGCGCTCGTCCCCCCTGCGAGGGCGCACACGGTTCTGTACTACGGCGTTCTGTCGGCCCACCACGCACAGCGTTCGGCGGTGGTGCCTCGCGCAGACGAACCTGCGCCCGAGCCCAAGCAGCTCGCGCTGTTTGTCCCTCGGGGACACGTCGAACTCCGGGCACGACCACCTTGCTCGAGGCTCAGCAGCGTGATGCTGCGCCTTCGCGCCTGTCGTGGATGACGCTGCAGGCCCGGGTGTTTCGCATCGACATCTCCGTGTGGGCCCGCTGCAGCGGGCGCATGAAGGTCACTCGGTTCGTCACGACGCCCGAGGACATCGCGGCGGAGCTTCATGGTGCTCGTCCGCCGCCCCGTCGGCCTGCGCCCGGACAACTCCTGCTGTTCTCGGCTGTGCCCTGAACGCTGTGGGCTCTGGCTGTGGATGCGCGCCGCTTCGCACCGCGCTCGTCTCGGCGTGGCTGGATTTCGGCCCCGGTGGCTCGGCGGTCGGCTTCGGGCTCGCTTTTCGCCCCCTATGACTCCGCTCTCCCAGCCTCAGCCCCAATTCACGCCCGGCTGTAGGCCCGCTGTGCAACGACCGCGCTGGCCCGCGGCCTGCCGTACTCCTCCGCCCCGGCTTTTTCCGACTTCATTTCGCCTAAACGCCGGTTGGCGTCCTACGAAAGCTTGAATCATGTCCGATCGTTCCAGCGCCTCCTGGAAACGGTGCGCCAGGAAGGACATCGGCGAACGACAACGCGGCTTGAGGCCCGATCGGCCGCAAGAACCGCGTTGCCGGGGTGGGTGCGAGGAGCTTCAGCGACCGAGGTAAGCGTCGGCTGCGGCAGTTCTGTCGGCCGCGTGGGTCCTCAGTTCGGATACTGCCCGTTCGAAGTCATCAGGGCTGCTCAGGAACGAATACCCGGAGACCTCGGTCGTCGCGTAGGGTTCGAGCAGGGCCGCATATTCGTCGTAGGTGGCCTGAATCGTTCCGGCCTTGAAGACGCCGTCGATCACCTCGCCCACGTACATGTCGTATTGGGCCCGATAGACCTCGTCGGCGTAGAGGTACTCGATGAGGGGCCAATCGCCGGAGCTCAAGTCCGAGAAGTCCAGCGCCAGCGAGCCGGACATGTTCCCTTCCTGCAGGGCCTCGTTGTTGTCCCAGTTCACCCATGTCAGGCGCCCGGTCTCCGGATCGTCGTACAGGTAGTAGTTGTGGGTCATCCGCCCGTAGGTGTCCCAGTTCTGAATGACCGTGTTGGTCGCCAGGTAGGTCAGGAAAACATCGGTGTCGAAGACCTCTTCCAGACTTGCCCTCCAGGCCTCGGCATCGGTGATCCGCGTGTCGTCGTGCAGGACCTCGAAGAGACCCAGAACATCCGACCAATCCGAGTCGTCCTCGTTGGTCTTCTTCACGAAGACGTCTTCGCTGAAGGTCCCCTCGGCGAAGCTGGCACCCTCGCCGTCTGGCTTGTACAGGTTGCCGTCGGCGTCGGAGAACTGGGTGTCGAGGACCGTGTCGTCGACCTCCTCGACCATGGTGTAGACCCCGAAGTACGTCGGCCCGTCACCGTGGTCGACGTAGAGGGTATAGAAGGCGGTGTGCGAGCCGGGTAGCCCCATGTCTCGGAACGCATCTCCAGCCACCTTCTCTCGGAGCAAGGACTGGTCCTGGTAGTTGTTCTTGAGGCTCAGCTTCTTGAATCCGTAGAAGCGCTGGTTGTCGATCTGCGGGTAGTCGTCCTCGAACTCGTCGAAGTCCAGCTTCAGCGACAGCTTCAGGATCCCGTTCTGCCAAGACGACTGCAGGCTCGAGTTGCCCTTGAAGCGCACGCCAACTCGGTACCACTCGAGTCCTTCGTAGAAGACTTCGGCGGGGACGAACACGGGGTCCTCGTCGACCTCCTCCAATGGCCCCCCGCGGCCCTCCCCGAAGGTCCCGTAGAGCGACGTCATGTCGTCCAACATGGTTTGCCAGCGCTCTTCGGTGACCACGATGTCGAGCCGCTTGACAGCATAGTCCGCAAACACCTCTTCGAAGTCGGGGTCGGCGTCCTTGCTGTGCGTGGCCTCGGTCCAGTCGACCGGGTCGAACTCCGCGTCATCCACGACGCCGGCCTCGCCCCCGTCGGAGTTCGAGGTGTCCCCGGTCTCCCCGTCGCAGGCAACGGAAAACGCCGAGAGCAACAACAGGGCCATCGCAATGGGTCCACTCGAGATTGCAGGGCGGATTGTATTCGTCATCGTCAGCCTCCTTTTCGTGAGCTCGGTCTTCATCGGCTCTTACTCAGGGTACGGCCGCAGCCGGACCTCCTTCGGTAGGGCAAACAAGTCGGAATATCGTGTTAACACTCGCTGACACGGCTTGATGGACGGAGTTCGAGCCGCACACGTTGCGCGCGCAACCGTCCTCAAACGTCGAAGAGCCGGACGTAGGGTCTCCGGTTCCAAAAACCTAAGGCCTGTCCCTGAGGGCCGTAGGGAAACCCAGGACCGAGGAATCCTGCAACGGTCGGCGCTGGCGGTCGACTGAACCGCCGAGTGGCACCGTCACGCAC